>JADFJC010000009.1 GCA_022566315.1 Planctomycetota bacterium | reverse complement strand
AATAAATGGCCGTGGAGAGTCCGAAAAAACAAACCCAATTCAAACCCAATCAAACCCAATCTCCGAAAAGCCAAAATGAATATAAACTCAATTATAACAAAGGATTACATAAAAAAAGATGATTTCGCAGTCCGAATAAACAAACCCAATCTTGTCCGCCGTAGGCGGATTCCAAAAATGAACGCAAACTTATATGTTCTAAAGGATTATGAAAATAAAACCGCCTTAAGGCCCCAAAAAAACAAACCCAAACAAAGCCAATTTCACCTATTGAATTTTCACCTCAAAATAAGAAGGCCGAATCAATTACTTGCTGCCAGTGCCCGAGCTAACGTTACCGCCCAGCCGGCGGCAATAATAACTATCAGGGCTAAAATGATGTACCTTACCTTAACCTCCGCAAAAAAACGCTCTAAAAAGCGGAAATACACCCCCCAAACGGCTATAACAAAAGCCAAAAACGCTGTAACCACCAGCACACTACATAATAACGCACAGGCCGGCTGGATATATAACGCCTCGAAGATTTTACCCTGGGCGAAGACGAGTACCGCAGTGGTCATCCCGCACGTTGGACACGGCAGCCCGTATCTTTGCTGGAAACCGCAATACCCAAGCCACCGACCCATATTGATATTATAATGTTCCGCCAGCGCAAAAATTCCGAAGAAACCAACCACCGCCAGGCAGACAATCGCCGCTGCCATCCGCTGGCGAAACGATGCTCGGCTAAAAATTTTCAGCTTATTTACCTGTTGGATTATTTGCATAACTACGTTAGAATAGAGCAACCGGGTAATTCTGTCAAGAAACGACCAACGCCCGTTAGTTATTAACAAAATACGAACTATGCGATGTGAGATACGAATATGCAATTAGAGCAGAGAGATTTGAGCAGAATACTGGAAACAGCTATCGTGGCGGCACGCCTGGCAGGCCAACGTGCGATGGAGGAAATCAATTACATCAAAATTTCGGTCAAGAACAGCAACGAGCTGGTAACCCAGGCCGACGCTCGATGCCAGAAGATAATCATCGACCGAATCAAGGAGAACTATCCCGACCACGGCTTTATCGCCGAGGAAGGTGAACAGGGTAAGATGTTTAAGCAATCTCCACGAGGCGACCAGCCGTTCTGGTGGGCCATCGACCCGATAGATGGAACAAACAATTTCGCGCATCGCATGCTCTTATTTACCGTTAGTATAGCGGCAATATACCAGGGCGAACCGATTGTAGGTGTGATTTTCGAGCCGGCTACAGACTCAATGTTCACTGCTGTCAAAGGCGGCGAAGCACAATTGAATAACAGGCGAATAACTGCGAGCCAGGAAACGATGGACAAATTTTCAAGCGTTGGCCTGGATAGCCATTTTGATAATGGCGTGCCGTCATGGACCTGTGAAATTATGCAGCGGACAAAATTCCGAAATTTAGGCACAACTGCTTTGCAGTTGGCATACGTGGCAAAGGGCGGCTTTATAGCCACCATTGCCTCCGACCCGAAGTTGTGGGACATAGCAGCCGGGACCATAATCGCCGAGGCCGCCGGAGCTATCGTTACCGATTGGCAAGGGAAAAAAATCTTTCCCCTCGATTTGGAAAACTATGAAACTCAGCAATTTCAGGTGATAGCGTCTAACAAAAAAGTCCACTCCAAATTACTCGAACTTCTAAATGGTTGACGATTTTTCGATTTCCGAATGCCGATTCAAGTCGGATTACTCGCAAACCAAATTGTTTGGTTCTTTTCTTTAACTCATCAGGAGTCATAATCCCAGGTATTACACTCCAGGTATGGAGCTTTCAATCAAAAACCAAAAAGAAAAATCGAAAATCGGCAATCGAAAATCCCTTATCGTGGGTCTGGAACGGGGTGTAAGGCAACGATTTTCACTCTATCGCTGGGAGAGCTGACTTGGCTTCTATCGAGTATGGCTATAACTCTTTTTTGCGGGCCATCGACGCCGATGCGAACGAGAATGTAAGCGGTAAAAACATCACTTCGCACGGTAACAAGATTGCTAATCCGCGAGAAAATCACGTCCCGCTCTTCAAAATCGCTCACCGCTCCATCGCTCGGTGTGAGGTCGGGAAATCGGTCTAAATCGACAGAACTATACAAAGGGTCATAAGCGTAATAGCCCATCCGTGGAACCTGCATCAACTCGCCGATACTTTCAAAACCTCCTGCTACTGTATCCCGATACGCAACTATTTCCTGGGCGATTATAGGCTTCATCCACGGTAATTGCGCTATCACAAACCACGGGGCGGTATTGACGTTTATCCGGCCCTTTATTCTCGTTTCATACTTTCGGCGGCCATGGGATGCCGGGTCGATGACCGTCAGATACTGAAAAATATTCGCAAAGGCCGGGTTCCGCAAATCAAGTCGGATGACCTCTTCGTCTGGCTCTGTCGCAAGTCGCATACCAATCATATCGCAGGGGTCGGTACTCGGCCCCACTTTAAGGACCCTTGCTATGTCGCCAATCGTAACAAAAGGGCCCACAGAGTTTTCAAGATTGTAGTTCCTTCGCCCTGCGCTTAGGCCATTCATTCCACCCAATGTCTCAACAGAAGACTGCAAATCCTGATACACGACGTTCCAATTGTTGTCAGACCTGCAGTAAGACTGCCTCGTCCCTTTAATGGTATCCCAGTTAAACCATCCATCTTCGGTTTGCTGTTTATCAAGATAAATGTCTTCAGCCGATGTCGTCCTCAGAAGATAAATGTCATATCTTTCACTTAAAGCATACGTCGGCGGGTCCGTACCCAGAGAAAGATATGTCGCTAATACCAGATTAGAGTCTTCTTTACCCTCACCCGTTCGCATCAAACTCGTAACACCAAAGCCAATCGAAGCGGTAGAGCTGTTGGTTACTACAAAACGGCTGCCTTTCGCTATTCCGTAGCCAGCCAGATTTATTGCGCTCACGACACTACCATCTTGCCGGTGAAGCTCCAGCCGGAAATTACCTAACAGAATATCTACATCGAACGGATTATAAAGCTCAATCGCAAATTCATTATTCGTCGAATTATTTGCATCCGTCTGGCTGATACTGAACGCTATCTCACTTATAAACGGCTGGGCCTCAAAGCCGTAATACATCGTCTGCCCAACCGGCAAATAAGTTACCTCTGTATCATAATCACGATGGTCAGCTATATTAACCGCTAATTGAGCAGCTAACCCGGCCGTGTCCACAACCATAAAGTTAGGGTCGGCATCCAAAAGCCCCGCATTTATCGCCTCGTACAGCAAACTGACATCTGGCATATTGACGTCAATCATCTTTCCGTTATTCAGCTCAGAGCCTGTGGGATTAATAATCCGGTCCATATTGTAGGTCGTGGCGATATGCCGATACGCATAATAATTTGGGTCAACACCGCCGTCATCATAGGCCCTTTTAAACCAGATATCTAACGGTTCTCCGCCGGACGTTACAGGTGTTGATAAAGTATTATTTCTGAATTCATCACCCCAATTTTCCAGCCGTGTGTCTATACCGGTATGATTCAACAGGAACCTGTAGCGAAGCTCAAGCTCATCAGAAATATCAAAAGGTGTATAAGCCCCGATTGGCTCGCCGTAGCTCCAGATAACATTCTGCTCGTACTTACGCAAATCCAGCGGGTCAACACCAACCCCGTTATTTGCTCGCAGCCAGAGCAAATCTGTCTCTTCTGTTGAGCCGGCCTGCGTACCCCCTCGGCCGGCCAGGACCATAAGATTTATCTGCATTTGGCTTGAACCGTCGATGTCGAGTATAGTTGTATTAGGATCGCTCAGGTCAAACGTATAAGCCGTATTGACGTTTAACATTGCCCCGTTGTCAATAATTCTAATGGCTGCATAAATTGGTCTGCCTTTGCCGGAGGTTATATCAACAAGTTTAATCCACTTTGAATCGCCTACACCATCACCGTCGGCATCGGCATTAGCAACCAGATTTTTGAAATCGGTTATCGCGCCATACTCACCTACAACCTTTACCTCTATGTTGCTGTTATAGCCGGCCAAATATCCTGTAACATCACTTATCTGCCGCCAGTAATAATTGCTGCCCGATTTATGAGGCTCAAGACTCGCTAACCATTTATCTTCCGGGCCTGGATAGTCCTGATATTCGGCCCCTGCGCCGGGGACATCCAAACCAGGGACATCTAAAACCAATTGCTGTGATATCTTTGCGATGACCGTTTCGATCGCAAAGCCCAGTTCTTTGTTTTCCGATATTGCGGACGTTCCTATCTTGTCAATACGGGTAGTCATAACAAACAGCACGCCTATGATGGCCAGCAGGCTGGTCAGGACCACCGCCAGGATAAGGGCAGAACCGCCGGAAAATGTACCCCTACGAAATTTCTTGTTTACAGTTCTCATTCTTGTCAAATTACTTGTCTAAATAAACAATGTGAGTAAAAGTCATGCCTTTTTTTATAATGCCTTTGGAATCGTACAGCGTAAAAGTGAACTTAAGCGCACGCCCAAGCCCCGGAATAGCGTTAAAATGCGCCTCATCCACCTGAGTTCCCGAATAATTAATGTTATTGATATTTATGATTCCGCGAAGCGAGTTATACAGCACGCCGGGAACATTATTTGGTTCGTTCAGGAAGAAATGCGTATCCGCCAAATCGCCATTGCCGTCCGGGTCAACCTCCGGTACCCATTGCTGCTGGGCGTCATACCAGCCTTGAATCTTGAACTCGCCTATGCCCTCGCACAAAAGCATGTGGATTGAATTCGCGTCCGCCGGTTCGACCGCCACTCCCCTGATTGCCTCGCTGACACTACTGGTACCAACCTGAATATCGCTCATGGCAGTGAGCATATCCATCTTGTCCTCCCACGCAATGTTCTTCCAGCCCTCTAAAGATATTTTGTCGTACTCATACCGGTTGTTCCACTCGTACCATTGTGCATCACTGAAACTGTTAGGGTCCAGAAAATCAGCAAGGCTCGGGTCAGCCGTTAATATATGCAGGTTTCTCGCAAGCACTCGCTTGGTTTTGTCCTGAGCCTGTGCTTTGAGATTGCCCCTCTTAGCAAGCATATAACAGATTCTTGCAGTATTACCGCGAATAATGGGGTTAGCACCATAAGATTGAAAATCACCATCAGCAAAAAAGATTATCCGATCAAATCTCTCATACGAGTTGGGGTCATTCGGGTTAGTGTTAGGTTTTTGCGCCGCTACCCACACTACGAAAATTTCCCCGTCCTTCCGGAGGCCTTTGAAGTCAGTGTTGAGTTGATTGGTAATGGCCCGCAGCTTCTGCATAATTTCAGCGTTTGCGGTTGTGGTGCGATGAGCTCCAATGCTGACTTTGAAAATCACGCCCGCAAACGACATAACTACAGCCAAAATTCCGATAGCTACCAGAAGCTCAATTAGTGTAAAGGCTTTTCTCATTTTTTTCCTACTACCAAGACACAAAAGACATTAATTGAGTAGTGTAAAGTGCCTCAAGTGTACTTACTATTAAGGCCATCAGTGTACAGCATACCAGGTAGTGGGCATCAGGCTATCAGAACATCAGGCTTGTTTTCTGGATACCCTGATATACTGTTACCCGTACTTTAGCTCATTTAGCTCACTTTTATCTTCCTTGTGTCTTCGTGGCTAAAATTCATCCGTGTAATCCGCGCAATCCGTGGTTAAAATCTGATTACTTTCTGATATATCGCTATACAGGGATATCTTCCGCCGCCGAGAGGTGGTGGAACCACCCACACCGAATCGCTCAGCCCGCCCTGCCAATCCCTGTCGAGCACGATTATGTTAGGAGCATCGGCATCACGCAGCAGGACTCGATAAAGCCGGCCCGTCTGGTTGTCCGCTATGGTACGACCGCCGCTGATAAACGTTTCCTCACCAGATACATTTATCGTGAGCTTATTTTTGTTACCAGCCCCGGCAACAGTTGAAACGCCAACTTTAACCGGAACAGGCCTTTGGGCACCGCCCGGATACGTGCTTCTGTTACCAACTTTTCTGCTGATAAAAACCGTTACCTGCACAAGGCGGTTAGTTGGATTAGAATCCACTTGCCTGCACAACGCAGACCAGTAATACTGCTTCCGGGCCAAGCTCTTTGTCGAAGGATATGCAAACTCATCAAGGGCGATGGGATTTAACACAACGACTTCGAATGGTGTCATCTGGTCAACCACTAAATTCGGGTTAGTCAGGCTGACACCGTACAACCTGATTTTTGCGAAAGCCTCGTCGGCTGCTATCGCCGCGATGGTTCGCTCTGTGGCAATGGTGGCAAAATGAATACCGGTGAGGAATGTGCCGCTTATGAAAAGCATCCCAATGGCGAGCGTGCCAATGGCCAACAAAACCTCGATAAGAGAAAAACCAGAATTTTTTAGTTCATTGTTCATTGGCCAACTTGTTTTTCAATTCGCCGAGATTATCGTTCCTGTATATGGGTTTATATAGTTCAGTTCCAGGCTATTTAAGTAATTGAACCTTCCAGTTGGGGCTAACTTATCAAACCGGACTTTATCATAGATAACAAACCTGTTTCGGCCCAATTCCGTCCCCAGGCCAAGCTCAGCATAATCATCCTGAACGAACATACCCATCCCATAACTTGTTATATTATCAGGGGAATTGAAGATAGCATCCGTTGAGATTTTACCGGAGAGGCCGTTATTGGGCTGGTAAATTCCATCTCTGTTTCTCACGCGAACATCGCGCATTATCAGCTTGCCGCTCGGTGAGAAAACAATCGAAAAACTGGACGTGTCCGTAAGGTATTTATTCTTTTGGTCCGGCCCGAAATTCTGCGGATTCGTATCATCAAGGTAGGCCACCTTAATCGGCTCATCGAGGGTGTCTTCGGCATCGGTCCAACGTGTACCGTGGTTGATTCTGACCATCAAGTCCATTACTCCCACACTCTCAGACAGCTTTATTGGCTTGAGACCTTCAACCGCCCGAAAACCAGGGTTCAAACCTGTTCTTTCAAAATCGTGCACTATGAAGACCATATATTGGTTGCCGGCCAAATCCTGCTGGAACCGTATGCCGGCGTAGCGCTGTTCCTTCGCAGCGATAGCACGGGCGGCGGACAAAGCTGCGCTTATCATACTCTTTCCGCCGCCACGAGACTCGAACGAGTTGAAAAACACACGGACAGCCGGCAGTCCTAAACCGACAAGCAGCGATATGGTTGCGATAACAACCACCATCTCCGTTAACGTAAGACCGGGTTTAGTTTGTAGTTTATGGTTCATAGCAGTGTCGAGAAAACTATTTTTAACCTGCGTCTGTATCCTGTCCTTTGTCATTTGTTACTTATATCATCTGCGGTGCCGAAAATTTTGTCCGGCCCAGCCGATATTATCTCCGGGAAATTGTCACCGGGAACATATCTATAATCCAGCACCGTTCCCCACGGGTCATATATCTCCGCCGGCGTGTCAGCAGCTCCGTATTCGTTCTTTACCAGGGAATCGGGGATTTTTTCCAATATCTCTCGAGACTCCGGTATCAAGTGAAGCTCTTTATAAAGATATTCCGAATGCACGGGCACGTTTGTAAAATTCTTTTCAGGCTGTTCGGGGAATTTACCTGTGTATTCGTGATATTCCTGCAGTGCGGATTCCAGCAGTGCACAAGTACATTCGAGTCCCCTTTCTTTGGATTGATTACTGATACGAGCGGCGATGCCAATTACCATTGTAGTCAGCAGCGCGATTATAGCCACCACAACTAATATCTCGACAAGAGTTACGCCATGCTTGTATTTGTAACTTTTCATAGCTTTAGCTTACTCAATCGGGTGTGGATGGGGGGGGGGCTTAATTTCCAAAGTTGCGAATGTCATCGCCTGTCCCGTAAAGACCATCCGCCCCCGCTGAAATCAATATGTAAGAACCAGGTCTGTAAGGCCAGGGTCTGGCGCTTATCTTCGGGTCTCTGATGTAATCATAGAAAGATTGATACTGACCGGCAGTCGTGGCTAAGGGATGTACCTTGTTGTCTGCCTGCTGTTTTATCAGAATAAGGGCGTCATTATCCAGAGCATCGTAAATTTCACGTATTGTTCTGCCGGAAGTGTTTGCTCTGTAATAAAGAATTGGCGTCCCCGCCCTGGCCGTTTTGCCGTTAGCCAACGTTACTTTCTTTGCGCCAAATACATCGCAAAGGACAAAAGTATTCGGTGCCAAAGGCGCGGTATTATTAAAGATATTACCTAATCTAAAAACATCGGCGGTAGCAAGCTCCAGATAAGGGCCTCTTCTCTGGTCGAAGAAAACGGGATTGCCAACATCGTATATGAACACTCCATCGTCGTTAAATCCATTAGATCTGAAATCCGATTTCGGATGGAATCCTAACAGGTCCCAGCCTAAAAGGGCTTCAGTGAGTTTCTGTGTACCGCCGTAATCACTGCCTAATGCCCAGTCAGACCCGGGGTAGTCACCATAATCGTTCTTAAAGGTCGTCAGAGCCAGACTGATTGTTGTAAACTGAGCCTTTTGTTTTGTTTCTTTTGCGGTTCTGCGCACCATACTTAAAGCAGGGATGAGCAGCCCAACCATCAGCGCAATTATCCCAAGAGCCGCTAACAGCTCAATAACTGTAAATCCTGTTCTTTTTCGCCTCACAGTTATTCCCTCTTTTATATTCCTATGAAACTAATCAAAAACACAATAATATTCCGACGCCCTTTTTGTCATTCTGAGCGTTACAAGCCTTCAGTCCTAAGCAAAGTCACAAAACCTTCACACAATTTAAAACTAAACACTCACCTTCCACCTCCCCGAAGCCATTATTCTCTGTATTTCCACTCGAAATTACATATGTCGTCAGCAGTACCGTACTCGGCATCAAATCCCGCAGAGAGCAGTATGTAAGAGTCCGTTCTGAAAGGTTGCTGCACCGTGATAATCTGATTATTCCTTGTATTCCTGTAGAATCTTGCCCAATTTACAAGGTCATGTGTCGAAGCCTTGCCTGCCTCCTCCCACGGCTTACCGAGCTCAACCAAACGTTGATTGTCCCAGTAATTGTAGATATTACCGTTACTGTCCGAAATCCGTGGTGGGAAGTTGTTGGGATCATGCATGTTGTTTGAGGTATCGGCCTTGTAGTAAAGTATGGGCATACCTGTTTTTCTGCCGGTCCTCTTGTCACGTGTATATACGTCACATAAAACAAAAGCATTCTCATTAAAAGAAGCTGTATTGCCCGGACCATATATATCTACTAATCTATACGCGTTGGCATTTTCGAACTGCAGAAGTGTTCCCATTCTGGCTTTTCTATTATTTTGAGTAGGCAGGTATATAGCTCTCGTGCCGGTAGCATCCAAACCATCTGCTCTGAAGACCGAATCCGGGTGAAAGCCCAACAAATCCCGTCCCATCATTGCCTCGCAAAGCTTCATCGCACCACAGTATGACTGACCAGTTCCGTCCAGCGCACCGGAAGGTGGATAACCATCGTTCTCGTTACTGAAAAGTTCTATGGCAGACTGCATGCTGTTAAACTGAGCCAGTTGTTTTACCTTCTTGGCATACCTCCTGACTTTGCTCAACGCAGGCACAAGAACGCTTATAAGGACTACAATAATGCTCATAACCGTTAGCAGCTCTATAATGGTAAATGCCGTTTTCCTGTTGGACTGTTTGACGATTGACTTCATTTCTTTTCTCCTTACTTTTAAACGGTTTAATTTATTTGTTCGGTTCTTATTATTGCGCACCTAAGCTGGTGATAACCTGTATCATCGGTAAAAATACCGCCATGACGATAACCATAACGATACCACCCAGAAAAATAATCATAATCGGCTCAAGCATCGACATTAACGAGGCAACCAGCACATCAACCTGCTCATCGAAGTTGTCCGCCACTTTCAGAAGCATTTTGTCCAGGTCACCTGTTTCCTCACCCACGGCAACCATATTGGAAACGATTAAGTCAACGGTTTTGGACTGCCGTAGAGGGTCGGCAAATGTATCACCCTGCCTGATGGAATTGTGGACATTGTTGAGCATATTGGAAAAGACTTCGTTTCCCGCTGTATCACGCGTAACAGTAAGGGCGTCCAGAATCGGCACACCGGCACCAATCAATGTTCCGAGTGTTCTGGTCCATCGTGTTACCGACACTTTATTGGTAAGCTGTCCCATGACCGGCAGCTTCAATTTGATGGAATCCAGAATATATCTGCCGGTGCGAACCTTCCTCACAATCCTGAGCAGAAACATTATTGCAAACGGAATGCCTATTATGACCGCCCAGCCATATTGTGTTGCAATCCAGTTACTTACACCGAGCACTGTGGTCGTTATCCGGTTCAGCTCACCTGAGACCATCTCCTCAAGGACCGCCTTAAACTGCGGTATCACATACTTCATCAGCGCCAGAAGAATACCGAAAGCCGCGGTCAAGACCACTATCGGATAGACCATCGCACTTTTAACCCGCGATTTGAGTTTCTGTGCCTTTTCCATAAAGTCAGCCACACGAGACAATATCAAATCCAGCACACCGCCGGTTTCACCCGCCGCAACCATACCGGTGAACAGCCGGTCAAAGGTTTTGGGGTATCTGGCCATAGCTTCCGAGAGCGTAGAACCGCCCTCAATGTCATCGGCTACGTAACCGATAACCTTCTTGAATGTCCCCGACTTTTGCTGTTCCTCGAGAATCCTCAACGACCGCAAAATAGGCAAACCCGCATCCTGGAGCGTCGAAAGCTGTCGTGCGAACTGGGTTATAAATTTGACTTTGACCTTGCCGCCGGAACCGCGTTTGCGTTTTGGTTTTGCAGCGGCTTTCGCTCCAGCTTTTTTCCCCACACCTCGCTCGCGGACCCTCGTGGGAAAATATCCCATATTGCGTATCTTGCTTACCGCTTCTTTCTGACCGAGGGCTTCTATTTCGTCTTTTATCTCTACGCCCTGTGCATCCAGCGCTGCATATTGAAAAATCGGCATCTTAAATACCTCCTTTGTATTGACGATTAGCTATCAAGTCCCGATTCATAGACAGTCAGTCCTTCCTATACTTCTTCCATTATCGTTTCTTTTACAATCTCATCTATGGTGGTAATACCATCATAGATTGCCTCCAGGCCGTTATCACGCAGCAATCTCATACCACCTTTCTGGCCTGCCGCACGCAGCACAGCAGTCGAAGCCTGATTCATAACCAAGTCTCGTATCTCATCATTGAATACCATAATCTCAAAAACACCTATTCGACCTTTATAACCGGTACCGTTACACTTGCTGCAGCCTCGGCCGTAATGAAACTGTTTACCCTTGATATCATCCGGTGTAAGTTGTAATTCCATTAACTGAGCTTCATTTGGGTCAAAGGCTGTTTTGCAGTTTTCACATATTTTCCTCACCAGTCGTTGAGAGATGATGCCTTCAATGGTAGCGGTAAGAAGAAACGGCTCAATCCCCAAATCTAAAAGGCGTGCTATCGAACTTGGGGCATCAGTTGTGTGCAGGGTGGTAAACACAATGTGGCCTGTTAGAGATGACTGGGCAGCAATCTTTGCTGTTTCAAGGTCACGAATCTCTCCAACTAATATAATATCGGGGTCCTGACGCAAAATTGACCGAAGGCACTTTGCGAATACCAGGCCAATAGACGGTTTCATTTGGACCTGAATAATACCGTCAATGTCATATTCTATCGGGTCCTCAGTGGTAATTATCTTCGTCCCAATATCATTAAGTTCATTTAGAGCTGAGTAAAGGGTGGTAGTTTTGCCGCATCCGGTAGGGCCGGTAACAATTATAATACCGTTAGGCTTGTGTATAAGCTGACGGATTGTTTCCTGGTCATCCGGCCTCAAACCAAGTGCTCCCAAGTCAAACATGGCCTGACTTCTATCCAGAACACGCAATACAACACTTTCGCCGAACATTGTTGGCAGCACGCTAACACGTAAGTCAACCGGATTGCCCTCGACTGTTAGCGATATTCGACCGTCTTGTGGCAGACGTCTCTCAGCAATGTCCAGGTTTGCCATGACCTTTATACGTGAGCTAAGCGCCGCAGCAATGTATTTTGGAGGGGGAACCATTTCGTAAAGTATACCGTCAATCCGATAACGCATCTTATACTCATTTTCAAACGGCTCAAAATGGATGTCCGAGGCCTTGTCACGAATCGCCTGCAGCAAAACAAGGTTCAGTAATTTTTTGACTGGATTTGACTCAGACAGTTCCTTCAATTCATCCAGGTCTATACTTTGGTTCCTGCCCTCAAATTCCGCAAGGAAACTATCACCTTGTATTTCATCTATCAACTCGTTGATGTTTTCGTCTTTTGTCTCGTAATATTTCGTCAAAGCGCTTTCCAACGCATCACGGTCGGTTATCTTCGCAGTAACCTTAAAACCCATCAGTGTGCTTAGATCGTCGGTAGCTCTGAAGTTATCGGGGCTGTCAAGGGCAACTATCAATTCATTCTGCTGTTGGTTGTATTCGATTGGTACTATGTGGTACGTCTTGGCCATTTTCGCCGGCACCTTCTCGACCACATCAGCAGGAATGTCAATACCATCCAGGCTCACATATTCCATTCCTCGCTGGGCGGCAAGAGCCATTTGCAGTTGGACCTCATCAATTAAGCTGAGTTCAAGGAAAATCTGACCTATTTGTACGCCTTGGCGCTGGCTCTGGATTTTCAGGCATTCATGAACCTTGTCCCTGCTCAGAACGCCCATTTTTATTAGTATTCTGCCAAGGGTTCTGCCCCTTAACTGCTCTACGGGAGGGAGCTTCTGTGCTTCTTTCATCTTTCCCATCAGAGTTTTCCCTATTAACTACTTTCGTTTCAAATCCACTTTATTGTACGACAATAAAACCTTCTTGGCAAGTAAATTATCAATTGGACATTTAGTTATTCATACTATAGGAAATACCCATTTTGCTTTTTTGCCGGCAGCAATAAATAGCTGTACAGAAAAGGCAGATTTTCCAGAGACTCAAGGTGAATGATATGGCAGTATTTTCAAAAAAACAGTGAAAATCAGAGGGCATAGGGTCAAATAGATGAGATGATGATTTGTGAGCATAGGCGGCATAGGGCGGGGTGATGCCCCCTCAGGGGAGCAGATGAGGGGGTGAGTGTTTGGACATTTAGTTATTCAGACTTTTGGGGCAAATTTACATAAGTGCTTAAGTTATAAGAGGATAAGTCCAGAATGTGGCGATTTTAACAATTCGCGTTTTTTTTCATTTTTTTTGTGTAAATTCGGAAAAATGCGTACTTTTTGACCAAAAGTAAAAAATAAGATAGGCTTGATAATATACGCGTTTTTAGAAATGACATACTCGTATTGCGTCGCCCCTTCGGCAAGCTCAGGGCAAGCTTACCGGCGACAGCTAAACAAGGCCAACAATGAATTAAATTGGGTGTAAAGAAACCCCCCAGGGCAGGCTTGGGGGGTAAATGAGACCCACAATAAATTGTGGTTAAATGTTTTTGGGGTTAGGCGTTGTAACTTTTCTACACTTGCTATTGGTTAGAATTACGGTTACAATGTGAACTCGGAATTTGAATTTAGAGATTGCACTGCTCTGCGAAGTCGCTACGCAGCACAAGCTTCGCTTCGCTCGCAATGACGAAAAAGGTGCTAAAATGACAAGAGGGGAGCGTTTACTCGTAAAAAGTAAAAGTTTTTTGGAGTTGGACAATGATTAAGGTTCTGATTACAGATAAACTTGCACAGGAAGGAATTGATTTGCTAAATTCGACGGACGGCGTTGAGGTTGTCGTTAAAACGGGTATAAGCGAAGATGAATTAGCTAAGATTATTGGTGAGCACGATGGCTTAATCGTCCGAAGCGGTACGAAAGTTACCGCTAAAGTCCTGAGTAATGCCGGTAAGCTAAAGGCAATCGCCCGAGCAGGCGTTGGTGTCGATAACATCGACATCCCGGAAGCCACGAGAAAAGGAATCTTAGTTATGAATACGCCCGGCGGTAATACACTCAGCGCCGCTGAACATACGATGGCGTTGATACTTGCGATGAGCCGAAACGTTGTGCCGGCCTGCACAAGCTTAAAAGGCGGGACCTGGGACAGAAAAAAATATATAGGCAACCAGTTGAATAACAAAGTGCTCGGCTTGATAGGATTAGGCAGGATTGGTATGGCTGTGGCGAAAATGGCAAAAGGCTTCAATATGAAAATCTTAGGTTATGACCCGTTAGCTGCGCCGCCTGATGCGGAAAAAATCGGCGTTGAGATAAGCGATAGCTTAGAGCAAATCTTCAGGGAAGCCGACTATATCAGCGTTCACGTGCCGAGGAGTGAGCAGACGCTGAATATGATTGGCGCAGAGCAAATAAAAATAATGAAGCCGACTGTTCGGTTAATAAATTGCGCACGTGGGGGAATTATTAACGAAGATGCACTCTATAATGCCCTTGCCGAGAAGCGTATCGCCGGTGCTGCTCTTGATGTTTATCCCAAGGAGCCGCCGGAGAATACCCGGTTTTCCGAATTTGAGAATTGCGTTGTTACGCCGCATTTAGGCGCGAGCACAGAAGAGGCCCAGATTGAGGTTGCAGTCGAGGCAGCTCAAATCCTTGTTGATGCTATCAAAGGCGGGCCGGTCAGAAATGCTCTTAATGCTCCATCGACGACTGGTACTGTCTCGCCGATTGTGAGCAAGTATGCGGAACTTGCGCGGCGAATCGGGACCCTTGTCAGCACGATTGGGCCGGGCCAAATCAAGAGCGTTGAGGTGCGGTATCGCGGCTTGATTGCCGAAATGGCCGTCGAGCAGGTTACCCTTAATTTTGCGGTTGGCTTGTTGCAAAAACACTTTGAAATGCCGTTGAATATGGTTAACACTCCAGTTTTAGCTAAAGAGCGCGGGATAAGCATAGACGAGACTAAAAATACCGAGGCCAAAGACGTATCTGCAAGTTTCAGCGCCAAGGTCGTTACGGATAAGGTTACACGCACGGTGACCGGCTCGGTCTTCGGGGGGACGCTGCTGCGAATTATTGAAATTGATGGGTTCAATATCGAAATGACGCCACAGGGGGCTGTTTTGGTTATCTTTAACGATGATAAGCCCGGCGTCATCGGTTCGGTCGGAACACTCTGCGGTAAGCATAATATCAATATCTGCACGATGGGCGTTGGACAAAAGCCGGCGGAGGGAAAGGCTATCCTTGCCGTTAGTCTCGACAAGGAACCCGACCCAAAAGCTATTGAAGAGCTCGGCAAACTTGAGTTCGTGAATGAGATTTATGTCTGCAAGCTGGGCTAATTCTTGATGCTCGATACTCGATGCTCGATACTCGATACTTGATGCTCGATACTCGCAGGATGGTGAGTGATGAGATTCTTCGCTGTGCTCAGAATGACAAGGGCTCGATGTTTGATGCGAGAACGGAGTTTTCGATGTGGCTGAACAGTTAATAATAAGTGTAAGTGGAATGAGAGGAATCGTAGGGGAAAACCTTACCGCTTCTATTGCCACTGATTACGGCTGTGCGTTTGGGACGTTTTTAGAAGAGAACTACGCGGGACAAAAGGCGAGATTGTCGGTTTGTGTCGGGAGGGATTCGCGTCCCAGCGGACAGGAACTCGGCTCCGCTGTTGCAGAAGGATTGTGTAAGGTAGGGGTTGACGTGATTGATTTGGGGGTTGTAACCACGCCATGTGTAGGGATTATGTTGAGGGAGCTTAGCTGTGCAGGTGGGGTCGTAGTAACGGCTTCGCATAACCCGGGCCAATACAATGGCATAAAACTATTTCTCAGCGATGGTGTTGCCCCGCCGAGCGATGCAGCAGAACAAATCAAGCAATATTTTTTCGATAAACATTTTGGTCTCGTAGCTTCGTCTGATTGCGGTAAAGTAACTTTCAACGAGCAAACTGATGCCATTCACATCGCCAAGGTTCTGGCGATTGTTGACAGAGGGACAATCGCCGAAAAAAAATTCAAGGTTGTTCTGGACAGTGTCAACGGGGCAGGGGGACGGGTTACCAAAAAGATGTTAGCTGAACTTGGCTGTGAAGTTTCTGCAATAAACGATGAGCCGAGCGGCTTGTTTGCTCACGGGCCTGAACCGACTGCTGAGAACTTAAGGGGCCTTTGTGAAATAGTAACAACCGAAGGAGTCGAGATCGGTTTTGCTCAGGACCCGGATGCTGACAGATTGGCTATTGTTGACGAGAACGGACACTATATCGGCGAGGAGTATTCTCTTGCTCTGGCGGCGAAATATATTTTCAACAAAAGAACCGGCAGGGCGGCTACGAATCTTTCGACTTCGAGGATGATTGACGATGTCGCTGAGAGAGCCGGCGGTCAGGTTATTCGTACTGCTGTGGGTGAAGCCAATGTTGCCGCGGCGATGTTGGAACACGATTGTATCATCGGCGGAGAGGGTAACGGGGGTGTGATTGATTTGCGAGTGGGACCGGTCCGCGACAGTCTTGTTGGTATTGCTCTTGTTCTGCAGTTAATGGCTGAGACAGGAAAAACAGTAAGCCAATTAGTCGGTGAGATAGGCGGCTATTATATGAGCAAAGATAAATTCGCCGCAGATGAATTGCAGGCGCGACAAATCTTGAATTCGGCAAAGAAGACTTTCGCTGATGCAAAGCTCGATACAACCGACGGCTGTAGATTCGATTTTGACGATGGCTGGCTGCACCTGAGAGCCAGTAATACCGAACCTGTAATGAGAGTTATCGTTGAGGCACAAGACCGGCGCACTGCTCAAAAATATGTGGATGCGGTTTTGAAAATACGCAAGGAAGTGTTGGGTTAAGAATCTGATGCGCAACGACAAACGAACAATTGCCAGCAGGCAAATAAAATCTATCACATATATTGGCATCGCAGTAAATATTGCTCTGTCAGTTGTCAAGGTCGTCATTGGTTCGTTAGCAGGTTCGCTGGCACTGATAGCCGACGGAGTCCATTCATTTTCTGATGTAGCCACTGATGCGGCTGTGCTATTGGGCCTGCGTCTGGGTTCGAAAGAACCTGACCAGAGCCACCCCTACGGCCACGGTCGAGCGGAAACTTTCTCAGCAGGGTTAATTGCATTAGTCTTAATTCTTGTGGGGGGAGTAATGATTTACTACGCCACTATGGCGATAATCAGAGACGAAGTTACCATTCCTCGGCTCGGAGTTCTCATAGTTGCAATAGTTTCAATTGCCGCTAAAGAGTGGCTCTATAGGGCCACTAAAAAAATCGCGATTCAATCTCATAGCCCGGCACTTTATGCCAATGCCTGGCATCACCGCAGTGATGCTTTAAGTTCGGTAGCGGTTGTGATAGGTTTTATATCGCTGGAGTTTGGTTTTGGCCATGGCGACCAGGTCGCTGCTATTGCCGTTGGCCTGATGATAATTTTTGTTGGTGTTCGTATAATTGGTGATTGCCTGCATGAGCTGACAGAAAGTGCTATCGATACGGATACAATCGAGCATATAAAAAATATAATCAACTCTGATTCTTCGATTCGGCAGTGGCATAAGCTGCGGACCCGCACGGTCGGCAGAGAAGTTTTTCTGGACCTGCATATTCTTGTTGACCCGGATTTGAGTATAGGCGCTGCGCACGAGATAACTGAGAGTCTGGAAAACGCTCTGGATGAGCAGATTACCCGTCCGGTGAACATTACGGTGCACATTGAGCCGGATATACCGGATTTGCGAAAATAAGTGCATATCTCAAAGCAGATATTTGGAGTCTAATTGCTATCTTTCCAATTCCACACAATGTCGAATAAAATATTTGCGATCAATCCCGAATAGGAGTAGCTTGTGGAAGCGAACAAAGCAGTTTTTATTTATTCGGCGGAGCTTGAGAAGTATAATTATCCGCCGGAGCATCCGTTTAATACAATCCGGGCTAAGAAAACCCGGGAGATTGTAAAATCTCTGGGATTGCTTACAGGTAATGGTAGAAGCGAAGTGCCGCCGGTTCCTGCCGAGAGGCTCGTTCTGAAGAAGTTTCACTCAGCCCGTTATCTGTACGCATTAAAAACCTCTGCAAAAGGCCAATGGGATACCGAGGCACTGGGTATGGGAATAGGCACCGGCGATTGTCCCGTTTTTGCGGGGATGTATGACTACTCGGTTCTGGCCGCAGGAGGGACGCTTACTGCTGTGAAGCTGATTCTCTCGGGCACTGCTGAGGTGGCGTTTAATCCATCAGGTGGATTTCATCACGCGGGGCCGGAAAAGGCATCCGGCTTTTGCTATATCAATGACGTGGCCTTAGCCTGCACGATATTGGCTGAAGAAGGTAAGCGAGTTCTGTATCTTGATGTGGACGTTCATCACGGCGACGGCGTTGCATACGCATTTTATGATCGCTGCGACGTAATGACTATATCTTTGCACCAAAACCCCAGGACATTATTCCCAGGAACGGGGTTCGAGGATGAAATTGGCGACGGGCAAGGTAAAGGCTACTGCGTAAATGTCCCTCTTCCGATCGGGACTTACGATGAAGTGTATATGAAGGCGTTCAAAGCTATAGCTCTGCCGTTAATTACGGCGTATAATCCGGACGTAATTGTTTTTGAGCTGGGGGCTGATGCTCTTGCGGGCGACCCGCTTGCGCATCTATGTCTGACCAATAATGTTTATGCCGAGGTCATTGAGCATCTGTTAAGTTTTGATAAGCCCATAGTTGCAACCGGCGGTGGTGGCTATAATATCAACAATACCGTCAGAGCGTGGGCTTTAGCCTGGGGTATCCTCACCGGTACCGGCAGCGGTAGTGATATGGACCACGCCGTCGGGGGTGTTATGCTTGAAAGTATGGACTGGCAGGGGAGATTGCGGGACAGAGCATTTGTTGTGAGCCAGACACAACGCGAAATGGTAGTGCCAGTGATAGAGGCGACAATAGAAGCAGTTAAGGCGAATATCTTTCCAATTCACAAACTTTAGGACGTGTAAATAAATTATCTTCCATTTTTGGCTGGTATTACGCTTCGGTGGTTTCGAGTTTGTGGTGTGGAGCTTTGACGAGTAGTGTCATTATCGCAGCGAGTATCAGCAGTGCCGAAGCGCTGTAATAGGCGATTGCAAAAGTTTGATGTTTGACATACATTTCTCCGGCGAGTTTTGCCAGCATAAAACCGCCGACACCCCAGGCGGTAAATACCAGGCCGTAGTTTACACCAAAGTTCTTTAAGCCGTAATAGTCCTTTGTAATGGATGGGAACAACGCCAGGTTTGCTCCGTAGTTTGCTCCGATCAATGCCGAGATAATCGCCATTGCGGGGATTGATCCAAGGGCGTTTTCACCAGAAGCTCTTGAGAGCAAAAATATTAAAATGGCCTGAAGCACAAAACAAGTAAACATCATCGCCTTGCGACCAATCTTATCGCTGAGCATACCGGCTACTATACGTCCGCCGCCATTACCGGCAGCAAGTACTGCTACAAGTACAAACCCGAGGGAGATATTTATTTTGGGTTGAGCTGCGATTGCCGCAAGCTTTGAGATAATCATAAGCCCGGCACCGGCACCACAGGCATACATAAACCAAAGCATATAGAATTGCACAGTGCCCAGCATTTCCTTCGGCGTGTATTCTTCTTTTTTGCTTGCGGGTGCTGGTTTTCCTTCAGCTATTGCTTTTTCTCTGGCCATAACTTCTTTTTTCAGGCGGCCCACATCACCGTATTCCATTATAAACTGGAGGACCTTATGGGGCGATTTTAGCAATTGGGCCAGGCTAACAACGACAACCGAAAAACCGATCCCCAATATCAGAATAGCTTTTCTAAAATCGAAAGCAATTATCAGCCATCTCGACAGTGGCGCGGCGTAGACAGAAGCCAGACCGAAACCCGAAACCACAATACCTGTGATAAGTCCCGTTTTGGCGGGTGGGAACCACTTCACCGCCGATGGTGTCGCCGCGGCGTAGCCGAATCCGATGCCTGCACCGGCAAGTACACCAAAGCCAATGGCAAAGGCGAAAGGTGAGGTTGTCATGCTGGCAATTATGAATCCGAGGCCAACCAGGATGCCTCCTATTGTGGCCACAATGCGTGGGCTAATTTTGTCCTGCATTTTTCCGGCAGGGACCATAATAAGTGAAAATACCAGGCAGGCAATCATATAGGGCAGCGATTTGTCGTTCTCGTTCCAGCCCCAGTCCTCGGGCACATGCTTGCTTATAACGCTCCATGTATACAGAATACCGAGAGCGAGATTAATGCCCATTCCCGCAAATGTAACACGCCATCCATAATTTTTGAATTCAGGATGCGCGGCAGTAATTTCTTCACTCATTAACCGGCCCTTTTATTAAAATAGAGCGGACGTGTGCTTAGGACTTGTAAATAAATCATCTTCCATTTTTGGCTGGCTGCGGCTTCGGTTGGCGGCCTCAGCAAAACTCGGACTACCAACCAGTAGGCCTGCGTTTTGCTTCCTTGCCAGCCTTGTCCTCGCTCAGCCAAAAACGAAACCTAATTTCTTTACCAGTCCTTAAAACACACGTCCGGCTTGTTTATCATCTGTTAAGGCAGGCGCTTATTCACCTCGGCCTTTGATTAATGCTTCGACAACGCTCGGGTCGGCAAGTGTGGAGATGTCACCGAGGTTGTCTGTGTTCTTCTCAGCTATTTTGCGGAGGATTCGCCGCATAATTTTGCCGGAGCGGGTTTTCGGAAGTGCCGGTGCAAACTGAATGGCTTCGGGTGTTGCGATAGGGCCGATTTCCTTTCGCACGTGCTTAACAAGCTCCTTCTTTAGCTCATCGCTTTCCTCGATGCCGCTTACAAGTGTAACAAAGGCGTACAGGCCCTGGCCTTTAATATCGTGAGGCACTGGCGTGACGGCAGCTTCGGCGACTTTTTTGTGGCTGACCAGAGCGCTTTCAACCTCGGCGGTTCCGATGCGGTGGCCGGAGACGTTGACGACGTCGTCGATTCTGCCCATTAGCCAGTAATCACCATCCTCATCGATACGGCAGCCATCGCCGGCGAAGTAGATATTGTCGTACATTGTGAAGTATGTTTCTATAAACCTGTCGTGGTCACCCCACATCGTGCGCATCATTCCGGGCCAGGGTTTGCGTATGCAGAGCTTACCGCCTTCGTTTATATCGCATTGGCTTCCGTCGTCTCTGAGAACAACGGTGTCAACGCCGAAGAACGGCCGGGAAGCGCTGCCTGGTTTTAATGTGTGGGCGCCCGGCAAAGGTGTAATCATAAATCCGCCTGTTTCCGTCTGCCACCAGGTATCTACAATCGGGCAGCGTTTGCGGCCGATTTTCTCATAGTACCACATCCAGGCCTCGGGATTTATCGGCTCGCCGACGGAGCCGAGAATCCTGAGCGAATCGAGCTTGTACTTAGCGGGCCATTCTTCGCCGAGTCGCATCAGGGCACGAATCGCCGTGGGTGCGGTATAGAAGACGGTAACGCCGAATTTATCGCAGATATGCCAGAATCGACCTGCGTCCGGATAAGTGGGTACTCCTTCAAACATCAATGACGTGCTGCCGTTTGCAAGCGGGCCATAGACGATGTAGCTGTGTCCAGTTACCCAGCCGATGTCGGCGGTGCACCAGTAAATATCGTCGTCGTGAATGTTGAAAATGATTTTGTGAGTGAGGGAGACATGCAACAGATATCCGCCCGTAGTGTGGACAACGCCCTTGGGCTTTCCGGTCGAGCCGGATGTGTAAAGGATAAACAGCGTGTCATCGGCATTCATAGGTTCGGCTTCGCATTGTTCGGCTGCATCTGCTATCTCGTCGTGATACCATGCATCCCTGCCGTCTTTCATATTACAGGGGTCGTCATTGACTTTAACGACTATTACATTTTCAATTGTAGGTGTTTTTTCCAGTGCGACGTCGGCAATGTCCTTGAGCTTAATATGTTTGCCGGCACGCAGGGAAACATTGGAGGTAATAAGCATTTTGCAGTCGGAGTCGTTGATGCGGCCCTCGAGGGCTTCTGAGCTGAATCCGCCGAAGATGATTGAGTGAATAGCGCCGATACGGGCACAAGCAAGCATAACGATGGGAAGCTCGGGGACCATCGGCAGATAAATTGCTACACGGTCACCTTTTTTTATGCCCTTTGATTTGAGGACGTTGGCGAATTTGCAAACTTGTTTGTGCAGCTCTTTGTAGGTGAATTTCTTGACGGCGTCTTCAGCTTCGCCCTGCCAGAGCAAAGCGGTTTTGTTTTCGATGGGTGTTCCAAGATGACGGTCGAGGCAATTATATGCTACGTTTAACTGGCCATCGGCGAACCAGGTGTGCTCAATTTTTCGGCTCTTCGTATCCCAGGTGTAACGCAGGCTCTTAGTGGGTTCCTTAAACCAGGAGAGGCTTTTTGCCTGCTCCAACCAAAAGGCGTCCGGGTCGTTAATTGACTTCTCCCACATCTGTTGATATTGCTCGGTGCTGGTTATATAGGCATTGGCCTTGATTGATGCCGGCGGCGGAAAGGTGCGTTTTTCGGTCATAAGAGAGTCAATTCCCTTTTCTTGTGCCATAACGTTCTCCTTTGAGTAACTGAAAATTATTATGCCTTAACAGCTTTTATTTATACTCTCCAACGAATTATATGTTTGGTTCCGAAATAATGTATTTTAACGCTACCACGCGAAGTTTCACTATTGTCCTGATGCAGGAACGACGAACTCTTCAAACTACTATCCGAGTGTCTCGAAAATGTCAATTGAAAAACATTTCTTCTTTAGAATTTATACTTCATACTCAAGATGCGATATGTGGCCTGCAGGGGAATCCTTAATTTCTTTCATTGGCTTGTCCCGATTTTATCGGGACGACTATTATTATGCAACCTCAATGCCGGCGGCTCTTTTGGCGGATTCCACTGTGTTATAAAGCAGCATAGTTATTGTCATTGGGCCTACACCGCCCGGGACGGGGGTAATGAATGAAGCTTTTTCCTTGACGGCCTCGAAATCCACATCGCCAACAAGGCGATAGCCTTTTTTCTTTGTTGCGTCCTCAATGCGGTTGACGCCAACATCGATTACCACCACACCTTCTTTTACCATATCCGCTGTAACGGTGTTTGGCCGACCGGCGGCGGCGATGACAATGTCCGCCCGCTTTGTGTGAGAGGGAAGGTCCTTGGTGCGCGTGTGGCAGACGGTTACGGTGGCATTTGCATTGGGCTTTTTCTGGATGAGCATATTCGCCAGGGGCTTGCCGACTATGTTGCTTCGTCCGACGATTACTACCTCAGCCCCCTCAATGGTTACACCGCTGCGTATCAATAGCTGAATAATGCCGTGCGGGGTGCAGGGCAGAAACGCCTTTTCACCTACCATCATTTTGCCCACATTCATCGGATGAAATCCATCCACGTCTTTGGCAGGGTCAATTGCAAGCAGAACCTCGGCCTCATTAATGCCCTTCGGTAAGGGCAACTGAACGAGGATGCCGTTGATTTTCGGGTCGTTGTTCATTTTCTCAACCAGTGCCATCAATTCTTCCTGTGAGGTTTCGGCAGGCAAGCGGTTGTCATTGGAATAAATCCCTATATTTTCACAGGCACGTTCTTTAGCGGTAACATAAGACTGTGAGGCGGGGTCTTCGCCGACTAAGATGACTCCCAGTCCGGGAACAATGCCCTGTTCTTTTAGTTTGGCCACTTCCTCTTTTAGTTCCGCCCGCATATCGGCGGCTATTTGTTTTCCGTCTATTATTTGTGCAGTCATTGGTTACTCCTAAGAATTAGAGAAATTAGAAAGTGCCTAAAGTGACACGTAAGTATCACTTACGTGTCATCCTGAGGCGAAGCCGAAGGATCTGGCCAACGAAAAATCCCGATACATCGGGATTCACTTCGCTCAGAATGACAGCTTTGCTGTCACTTTAGTTTACTTTAGCTCACTTTACACTTTAGCTTCCCAGATGCGCAAAAGCCCAAAATATCCTTTTCCGTATGGTTAAAATAGCCCTTGAACTTTTCCTGTGTTTACATCCACGTCTATTCGGCGGAAAGCCGGGTTCGATGCCGTGCCGGGCATCAATTTTATCGTTCCCGATACCGGCACGATAAAGCCGGCACCTTTGTAAACAAGGATGTCACGGATAGGAAGCTCCCAACCGGTGGGTCTGCCCTTCAGGTCCGGGTCGTGCGACAAACTAAGGTGGGTCTTGACCATACAGGTTCCTAAAGTCTTGCTGATTGGGTCGGCCTCCATAGCCTTGGCTTTTTCCAGTGCCTCGTCGGTATAAGTTACGCCGTTAGCTCCGTAAACTTCTTTGGCGATTAGTTCAATGCGTTTTCTAAGCGGTGTCTCCAGTTCATAAAGGAACTTGAAGTTATTTGTTTCATTGCAGGCATCAATCACTGCCTCTGCCAGCTCGATTGCGCCGTCGCCGCCCTTGAGCCAGTGTTCGGAGACCGCGGCCAAAGCTCCGTTTTGCTCGGCGACTTTGCGGACAATGGCGATTTCGGCCTTGGTGTCAGTGTAGAAGCTGTTTACACAAACGACCGGTCGAACGCCGCTTTTCTTTACCGTTTCGATATTGGCGATGAGGTTATCGCAACCTTTTTCGACCAGTTCGAGGTTTTCGGTGGTGTATTCCTCGCTCAATGGTATGCCGGGCTTCACTGCAGGTCCTCCACCGTGCATCTTTAGAGCACGAACAGTGGCGACGATGACAACTGCGTTAGGTACAAGGCCTGATATACGGCACTTCAAATTCCAGAACTTCTCAAAGCCAATGTCGGCCCCGAAGCCGCTCTCGGTTACATGATAGTCACTCAATTTGGTTCCAATCCTATCGGCAATGATAGAGCTTTGACCGATAGCGATATTTGCGAAGGGGCCGGCGTGGACAAACACGGGCTGGCCTTCAATGGTCTGGAGTAAATTCGGGTTAATAGCATCGGCCATCCAGGCGGTCATAGCACCGTCAACTTCGAGGTCGGCGGTGGTAACTTCGTTACCTTTTTTATCGTAGGCCACAACTATTTTAGCCATACGCTCTCGCATGTCTTTTAAGTCTCTGGCCACTGCGAGTATTGCCATAACCTCGCTTGAGACGGTAATCTGGAAGCCCGAATCCATTTCGTAGCCGTCCATTTTTCCGCCTTGGCCGATCCTGATGTTTCGCAAGGCCTGGGCACAGAAGTCCATTACCCATTTCATTTGCACGGTTTCGGGGTCGATGTCTATTCGCCTCAGATGGCTTTTTGCCAGGCGGGCGTCGTCATAGTTGCGTTCGTGCTGCATGCGCGCGGTCAGGGCAACCATAGCGAGATTGTGGGCGTTTGTGATACAGTCGATGTCCCCTGTAAGGCGGATGGAAAATGGTGTCAGCGGAATGCACTGTGCCAGACCTCCGCCGGCGGCTGAACCTTTGATATTGAAGGTAGGCCCGCCGCTGGGCTGTCGGATTGCTCCGACAACGCGTTTGCCTAATTTGCCGAGGCCTTCAATAAGACCAATGGCGGTGGTTGTTTTTCCTTCGCCCAGCGGTGTGGGCGTGATGGCGGTAACATCAATGTACTTTGCTGTCGGAGTATCCTGGAGGCGGGCAAGGGCTTGTTGATAATCGACTTTGGCCAACTTGCGCCCCATTGGGATAAGCTCGCTTTCCAGCAAACCCATCTCTTCGGCCAGTTGGCTAACAGGTTTCATTTTTTCCTCGGCAGCTTCTGCGATCTGCCAGTCCTTCATTTTTGTTGGGTCAAGCTTCATAGGTCTTTCCTTGATATTGGTTATTGGTTAAATCTTCCACACGACGTTTCTATTCTATTGCTCGGCCTTGTAAAGACAGGGGGTTTTTACAAAAGCCCTGTATTATCCTCGAAAACTGCCGAAGAAGGTACAACCGTAGGGCTTTTTTTTTGCACTATTTTGCTATTTGGTTAATTGATAGGCCTTCAGGAAAGAATCTGAATATATTTGCTTGTTCATCAGCATTTCAGCGGTGGCTACTAAGTTCATCAGGTCCTGGTCGAGGACATCGACGATAGCGGAGTCGAGGCCGCGAGAAATAGCCATAGCGAGGAATACTCGGTTTATCAGGCTTCTTTGGGAAGCTCCCTGAGAAAGATTCGACAGGCCTATTGTCATATGCGGGGCCGGGTCTGACAGATATTGTATCTGGTCCATCGCAGATAAGATACTGCCGGGCTGGGCCTGGGCGTTCGGCACTTTAACCGGCAAAACTATAGTGTCAATGAACAACCGCTGGGTGTCAAATCCCTTTTCCATCGCCTTTGATACGATTTCTGCTGCTATGGCTACGCGGTTATTGATGTCCTGGGGGACACCGTTTTTGTCCATAGTAAGGACGATAATGCTTGCTTTTGGCCCCGCCTGGTTTGCCATTTCTATGTATTTGTCGAATATTTCTTCGTCGCTTTTCTTGTTCAAAGGCGTTGAGTTGAGTATGACACCGTTCTGGGCGTTAATGACCTTTAATCCTGCTGCAATAACATCCGGTTTCTGGGAATCGAGGCACAAAGGTGTAGAGCAGGTTTCCTGGATGGCCTCGACCAGCCACTGCATTGTTCCTTCCTGGTCCGCAGCGGCGGTACCTACGTTCACATCCAGATATGCCGCACCTGCGTCGGTCTGCTTTTTAGCTAATTCCTGGATGACTTTCTTGTCTTTATCTGCGATGGCCTGCTTGACGTTGGTGAACATGCCATTTATTCGTTCTGCAATTAATATCATAGTAAATACCTTTCTTTCCTATTTGCAATCTGCCAAAGTGGACTTTGTATAAATTTCGAAATCAGAAACAATGTCAAGTGAACTAAAGTGCCTAAAGTGAGCTAATTATTCAGGCTATCAGGCCATCAGGTTACCAGGTAGTCCCGGCGCGCCGGGATCAGAGTACCAGGTTATCAGGATAAATGAACGGTATAAATGCATAGCATGAATTTGTCTTTTCCTGATACCCTGATATACTGATAACTTGCTTCCTGATTTCCTGATACACTGATATCCATAACTTTAGGCACTTTAGTCACTTTTAACTTTAGTCACTTTCTAACTAATTTCCTTCAAGTCCATACCTTATTGATGAAGTTCTTGACGGTGGCGACGGCCCTGGGATGTCGCATGCGAATTATATCGACGCCGGCCTGAAGCAAACAGATGGCGGTGGCCGTTTCCCACGTCGGGCCTCGGTCGGCGGGGTCCCCCCAGCCTGGTGCGTCTGTGAGCTTGGCCTCTTTGGCCCGCCAGGATTCGTAACCTACGTCACAAATGACCGGCATAGCCATCATTTTATCGCCGGTTAAAGCTGCGATGCGCTGCCGTTCCTGAATCGAATAGGCATACTCTATTCCATATCCCAATGCTCCGGTGGCCTGGAACGTTACTATTCGCTCTAACGGGAAGCCCATATCAGAAGCTAAGATATTGATTTGCTTGGCGATGTTGATGTCCAGAGGGGCGTGAGTGATGAGATAATGGCCGTCGGCCACAGCGATAGCGGTTAAGGATTTGTAATTGTCCTCTGTAACGGTTCCGATGAGGCATTTTTCGCCTTTTGCGGCACCGCTTACCTTGGGCATAACCTGGTTGTCTTTTTCGTCATATCCGCAGCCCCAGAGCACAAGAGGTACACCAACTGCTTTTAACACTTCCTCGGTAACCTTGACGGCGTGAGCGGCATCTTTATCATTCTTGTCGGGGTGAATGCCGTCGAATTTTACGCAAATTAAATCTGCCCCGAACTCTTCCACGCACATTTTGGCCCAGTCGCCGGGGCTGTCCAGCACATTTTTATAAGGTTCGAGCAGGACGTCGGGCCAATCTTCGGGCTTGCTGTCCAGGACGTCCATAGCGATGACCGCTTTTTCACCGGTATCGGCTGCGGAGCCGCCATAGACAACGTTACGTGCTCCACCTACGGTTACCGTTGAGGTTCGAGTGCCGCCGTCGTCTTTGGTTGCCCCAAGCGTAAGGCGGTTTACTGAGCCGGTAAATCTTTCTGCAACTTCAGGAACTGGCATTTGAAGATCTCCAAAAATAGTTTATCGTTTATAGTTTGGGGTTCGTAGTCTGAGAGTTCAAAACTAAAATATCTTCGAATATTTTACGCGCCGCCGAGAAGGCGGGGCTGTCATTTGCAAGGTCAAAGACCGTCTTGGCCTGCATTGAGGCGTCGGAGACGGCCTTATCATAAGGTATATGTCCAAAGATGTCTATCCCGTCCAGTTCGTCGCTCGTGGTTCGTCGCTCGTCGTCCGGAACACGAGGCGCTGGAGACGTGGCACGGCTCTTGTTCCATATAACGCCAATTTTCCTTACAACAATTGGCAATTGTTTTGCAAGGTCAAAAATCCTCCGGGCGGTAAGGGCACCGATGGAAGTTTGTTCTGCTACGATGCACAGCAGGTCAACATTATTTGTTGTTCGGCGGGACAGATGCTCCATTCCCGCCTCGTTGTCAATAATCACAAACTGGTACTGTGAGCTTAATTCGTCCATGAACTTTCGGAGCATATTATTTACCGCACAGTAACAGGACGGCCCTTCCGGCCGACCCATAGTAAGTAAATCAAAGCCCTCGGCCTCGGTAATCGCCTGCTGTATTCCGTATTCGACCGAGCGTACCTTGTCCATACCGGCGTTACCTGGTGATTTGGTGCGTGCATCTTCGCGGATGTCCGCGACGGTGGCGGCCGGCTGAACGCCTAACATTACGCCCAGACAGGAGTTCGGGTCAGCGTCCACTGCAAGTACGGTCTTTCTGTCGGCCTGGGCCAGCAGGAACCTGATAATCATAGCGGCTAAAGTCGTCTTGCCCGAACCGCCTTTTCCACTTATTGCAATAGTTGTTGCCATTTTTCGTATCTCGTATAAATCATCCAGTATGTCATTCTGAGCGGTCCGAAGGACTCCCTACGGAGAACGAAGTGGAGCGAAGAATCTCTTGCCTTATGCAATGGCAGCTTGTTTCGACTCTCTGGATAGATCCTTCGCTTCGCTCAGGATGACAAAATATCATAATTTCACGCTTTAGGTTTTACACTTTACACTTTTTACCGAGGGGAACAGCGATAAATCCGTGTGCGGGAGGAAATTGGCCTTGGTAAATTCTTCCATATATCCCTGATGACTCATCAAATCAAAATATGTCATACTTTTGGCGATTTTTTCGGCAGCCTTGAGGGCTTTTCGGCTCAGCATTACAGTCTTGGCCCCTGCGATTGAGGTGTTTCCCACAAATTGAATCTTCTCTAAAGGCACATCAGGTAACATTCCGATAGTAACGGCCTGGCGAACGTTCAGGAAGTTTCCGAATCCCCCGGCCAGATAAACCGCATCGAGGTCTTCGAGCTTTGTCTGGGTTGACTCCATAAGGACCCTGATGGCGGCGAAGACACCCGCTTTGGAACGAACCAAATTGTTGATGTCGGCCTGGGTGATTACTATTTCCTGGTGCTCGTTACCTGCCGGCGCTATTTGGAACTGCCAGCCCTCGTCACCTTCGGTTAATCTTGGCTGGCCGTTGGGGTTGAATCGACCGGTTCGGTCAATAATGCCATTTATAAATAATTCGGCAAGGGTGTCCAGAAGGCCTGAGCCGCAAATGCCGACCGGATGAGTATTCCCGATTATCTTCAGTTCGAAAGAGCCATCGTCGAGAATGGTTAGTTTTTCGATAGCTCCGGCCCCAGCCCTCATGCCGTGTTTGACTCCACTCCCTTCAAACGCTGGACCCGCTGAGCTTGAGGCACAAACCAGCCAATCCTGATTACCGAGGACCACCTCACCGTTTGTTCCGATATCAGCGAAAAGTGAGATACCTTTTTTGGTAAAGATTCGCGTGGTTAGAACACCTGCTACTATGTCACTGCCGACGTAGGCGGCCACGCTGGGCAGGCAGTATAACAGACCTCGCTTGTTGATCTGGATGCCTGCTTCTGCGGCCCGGATTGGCGGTACAAAGCCGGCTGAGGCGATGTACGGCTCTCTGCGGATTCGTGTCGGGTCCAGATTCAGCAAAAAATGAATCATTGCGGTGTTGCCGGCAAATATTACCGTTGTTATCTCCTGTAAGTCGATTTTCTGCCTTGTTGCCAGTGTTACAATCAGATTGTTTACATCGTGCACGATGCGGTTTTGCATTTCGTCAAACGCATCGTTTTCTTCCGCGTAAATGATTCGGCGGATGTAGTCTTCGCCGAAATTTATCTGGCTGTTATAGGTGGCTTCGGTGTCTATTGTAGCGACTTTTGTCAGGTCGGTAAGATGGGCCACGACAGTCGTTGTGCCGAGGTCAACAGCGACAGCGAAGTTTCTTTCGTGGTGGTTGCCGGCTTCAACCTCGATAACCTCGGTAGTTTCGCCGCGGCGGCCTATGGTTACGGTAACCTTGTAGTCGCAGCTTTGCAGCAATTTGGGTAGTTTTTGAAGGACACGGAAGCCGGTCTGCATTATAGGGGCGTCAATTTGTTCGCGTATAGCCAGATACAGACGCTCGTGGTCAGCCGTATGGTCGTGGACGGTCGGGGGCGACATCTCAACGAAGATTTTGCGAACCAGAGGGTCGAACTCAAATATCCCTTCCCGCACCTCGCCGGCAAGCTCGCTGAATCTTTGGGCGTCCGTGTCCATAAGGATTTGACTCGTTTCCAAAGTGTGAGACTTTGGAACAGTTATAGTCATATCGGAAAGGATTTTGGTCTGGCAGGCAAGAACGACATTTTCGCGTGTTTCGTCCGGTGTGAGTAAAGCGGTGGGCTTGCTTTTAAATTGTCCCTCATTGATTATTACTTTGCACTTTCCGCAATATCCATCGCCGCCGCAGATGCTGCTTAAATAAATACCGGTTTTGTGGGCGGCTTCGAGCAGAACTGTGCCGGCCGGCACTTTTATCTTAAGGCCGCTTGGTTCAAAACGGACTGTGAATTTCTTTTTCTTTTTCTTTTTCTTGCTTTCTTCCATTTCGGAAATCAGAAGTCAGAAATCAGATTATCTGTTCTCTGTCTTCTGTCCTCTGTCTTCTGTCTTCTGTCCTCTGTTTTAATTCCAGACTTCCTGGAGAAATTTAGGCAGCATTGAGCATTCTCTTGGTCCGACCATGACCTCCCAGTTAGTGGCCTCCTCGATTTTGCCGCTCATCACAGCGACATAGCCGGGGATTATTAGTTTTCGGTGTTTAACCAGGTCTTCCACGCCGTATTTAGTCATAGCATCGGCCACCGTTTTTTCATTGAGCTTGTCTCCGGAATAAGCCGTCAAGACACTTGTGCCTTCGGTATCGACCACGAGGATATAGCTTGGTACTCTGCTGGCCTCGACGTCCGATTCCACGGTGTAGTATGTCAGTGAAAAGTTCGTCGTGAACATCATCGGCGAATTCTCATTAGGTTCGCCTATACGATAGACTTTCGGCTCTACCTGGACAGGCTTCTGCGGGTCGGTGAAGATGTTCATCACCGCGGTCAGCATGGGCAAAAGCGCATAGGCTTCGACAGTGTCGAGGACTACGATGCCGGCATACTTGCAAATTAGACTTATGGCCGAAGCTACCTGTGTATCGGCGTCGCCGTCGGTTACGAAGGATATGGTCGGATAACCCAACGGTCGGAATACTTTTTTCAGAGCCAAGGCCCGCATCTTTGACAGATTAAGTAATTGGTCCCGCAGGTTCTGGGTCTGGAGGTTTAATACAATATCTTCGAGGCCTTCGGCCTTAATCTTTTCGGTAAGGTCGGCCAGGGCGTCAATTGAGTCAGCTTTTGCAACGATTGGACAGCCATTTTCCTTGGCGATTTTTGCCATCTTTTCAGCGGTATCAGGCGTGGCCGAGGCAAGTAGAGGTACAGATTCTTTAGTTTTAGCTACCGCTGCGGCCATTGCGTCGGGTGATTGGGTTACTAAGATTAAAGCAAGGTCGCCGGAGTCTTTTACTGCTGCTGCGGCCTGTGCAAAAGACTCAGGCGAGCCGCTGTCGTTGACGAGAGCTATGGCCCTGGCTCCGATTTTGATGCCGATCCGCTCAAACTGGAGTGCATTTACAGCCTCGATGCGTTTGGTTAAATCCTTACCGGTAAGTTTGTCCGAGACGGTTACAGCCAGAACGGTCGGATTATAAAATTTTTCCTCGTGTCGGAACATTACCGTCTCCTGTCCAATCTGGACCTGATTGTCCTGGGTACCGAACACAACTTTTCGCATTGGCGGGGCCGATGCAGCGGCAAGTTTTTCTTTGGCTTCTTCAGAGACGTCGGGACAGTCTTCGAGTTTGGTGCGTTTCTGAGCAAGCGCCATAGCAAAGGCCAGGCAAGTGGGCATACCGCACTTTTTGCAGTTGGTTTTCGGCAGGAGTTTAAATATATCCAATCCTGTTAGTGCCATAATAGTTCTCCTTATGTCGGAAGTCAGATGTCAGAAGTCAGAAGTCAGAGGTCAGAAAAATTCTGCCAGTTGTTTGTTAAACTATAAAGCATCGCATTGACTTCGTCATATCTATCATCTAATTTCTTGTACTCATCTTTTGTTATATATCTGCAATCTCTTGCAAAATCCAGCCATCCTCTTGTTTCTTCAGATGACCCTAAAGAATCATTTAGGTGCCTAATGAACACTTGCTCATACCTCCTCTTGGCATATCCTTCGCGTATATTTATAGCGACTGACCTCGATGATTTCCTCATCTGATTTGTTAATGAATATGTTTCTTCTTTAGGGAATCTCTTAGTTATCTCAAATATCTCCATAGCAAGCCTATACGCCAGTTGATACACATTCAAATCTCTTACGCTCTTAATCACCGGTGGCTTTCTGTCTTCTGTTCTCTGTCCTCTGTCCTCTGTCTTCTGTCCTCTGTCTTCTGTTCTCTGTTTTCTGTCTTCTGTCCTCTGTCTTCTGTCTTCTGTCCTCTGTCCTTAGAACATCGGTTCCAGGGCAGTTACGGGATGCTCGTTTTTGGTAATAAATTCCAAAACATCTTCTTCGGTTGTGGCCGAGGTCTCATCGGCAATTTTGGCTAAGAATTCTTCCGGGGTCAGTCCTATTTCCTTGACTCTTTCGGCGATAGCATCCTTAATTTCTTCTTTGAGCATCGTGGGCATCCATACTATCCTTTTAATGCCACCTTCAGCAGCGATGAATTTTCTTGAGTTGATGTAATGCTTCGAATGGCCGATGAATCCCGGTGTCTGCTGTCCGCCGCCGACGGTTCCGGCCAGCGTCGAGAATTTCATCCCGCAAGGCGTCATCTCAGGAAATTCCCTGTTGACAATCATTATTCCTCCTGTTGACGGCAGCACCGCAGCGATACATTCGAAGCAGCCGCAGGAGGTCATCGGGTCTGTAATCATACTGTACTGGCTCATTCGCTCGATGTTACCACCGCTGGTTTTGATGACAAATGCGTTCACCTTGTCCCACTGGCCGATGGTCGGCTCGATACAATTACCTTTAGAGATGGGCTGATTGGGCCCCGATGGAGTTATTTCGAATGCCGCCCGGCAGTCCAGCCAGCTATAAGCCCCACACAAGCCCGGCCGTTCCGGCGAGACCACACATATATGATTCGGGGCGAAACTTTGACACAGTGTGCAGGAATAAAACGTATCTATGTCTTCATCCTGCATACCAGCTAATCGTGCATCACGCTCGGCGAAGACGACCTGTGCCTGCTTGCAAAGCTCTTCTACCTGCTTTTGGTTGGTGAATAATTTGACCTGTACCTTATCTAAAATGCTCGAATATTCGTCGTGGAACTTGGCATGCAGGAGCTTGCCGATGTGTTCGAGTTTGAATCCCGCCTTTGCAGCGTTCTTGCTGATTCGTATCCAGTTGATGTCCCGCTGGCCCATGTGCCAGAGTCCCTGTGCCTCGTTCATAAATGTGTGTATGTGCCGCTCCAGCACAGGCTCAAAATCAGACTGCATTTTTCTTCCTGCCACCTCAACTATAATACCCAGCGGGAGCTTTCCGCCGGCCTCAAGTGAATCGACGTCAGGTCCCTGTAACTCAACGCTGGCGTCTTTAACCTCACTGATGTCCCGCATCCGAAGCCATTCGAAGGCTGGTGTTCTCTGGCCGCCGAACTCACAGTACATTTCTTCCTTGCGGATACGTTCGCCTTCAAATGCTGGACTGACGGAGACAGGGATTGGTATTTCGGTGATTTTTATTTTCAGGCCGCGGACTTCGATGGCTTTTTCCACAATCTGGTCGTGAGGGATATTCGAGACGACGTGCTCATAGGTGCATACGCCGGTAGGCAGAATTTGCGGGATGTCTGAATCGGCGATGACGGGGAAACCATAGTTAATTGCACCGGCGGCGTTAGCGTACCATTCATCGGTAACCTTGCCGAGGGGCATAACGAAGGCGAAGATTCTGTTTTTGTTGTAGAGCAGGTTGCGTCGGAAATCACCGGGTTGAACACCTCCAAAACTGAGTGCTGCCCGGCTTGCGAAGCCGAGCGCATATATTGTAGCTGTGATTTCCCGACCGAAAGGTACCAACCGCGTTTCCCAGCCTAACTGTACGCCGCCTTCGACGAGCTGCTCGGCGAAAGTGATGCCGTTATTGTGCGCGGACATAAAAACGTACAGATAACGCTCCTGGAGCTTACGTGCGATGTTGACCGCCGTTTCCACGTCTGGTGCAGCGCCGACTACGGCTGCAAAGCCAGGTGCGGTGCCGTCCACAAACTGGATACCGCGCTCGCGGAGGATTATATCGTCCGCCGCTCCGAGCCAAATGCCGTCCACCGGATTGGGGCCGATTAGATACTTACAGGCCTCGATAATCTCCTCTGCAAAGAGCGTTGCCATACCGGCGTCCAGGGCCTGGCCCAGATAAGGGAGCCACAAATCATCATCGACCGGTGGCGGCAATAAGTCCTTTACCTCCTTCATCACTTCTTTGAAGTCGGCTAATTTTTCCACGGCCCTTCCGGTCATAGAGTAAATGATGGGCATGTAGTAACCGGTGTTCGGGAACTCGACTTTGCAATCTTCGCCTTTTTCGCTGATAGCCTGCGTTAAGATGTCTTCGGCCTGTTTGGCTATCTTATGAGCGCCACGTATGGCTGCCGATGCGATGATTTTTGACATAGAATAACCTACCTTTGTATTTAATATCCTGAATATACTGTATTACATTTTGCTCTTTTGCTTTTGTGCTGTTCTACTCAATAGATAACGCTCTGCGGTCGGCCATATCGTAGAGCTTGCGTTCTGTTTTTTTGTTGATACCCAGCGCATCGCGTTTACTTTCGATATGCTGGAGAATTATTTCAGCGGCCTTAACGGGGTCTGATTCAAGCGCCCATCGGCCGCCCAGGTCTTTTTCAATTCCGCTGAACAGATAATCGCAGACGTTTTGGCTTCCTGAGACCGGCAGAAATTCCTTGCCGAAGACCACCAGCATGCCGCTGGCGACAAAGTATTGGCCGATGGCGATTGCTTTTTCAGAAATCGATTCCAGGCAGACACCGGCCGCTGGTAACTCGGATATATCCTCGCCGAGTCCGCCTTCCCGTACGATTTCGGTACATGCTATCAGCAGGCGGGAATTGTCCACGCAACTTCCGCAGGCAAGGACTGGCGGCATACCGATAGCTTCACAGACTTCTCGCAGACCCGGTCCAGCTAATTCCAGCGCTTCTTTCGGATTCATCAGCCCTTGTTTGGCGCATGCAATAGTGGCGCAGCCGGTGGTCAGCACCAAAACATCCCGTTTGATTAGCTCCTTCGCCAGAGTTGTATGGGTATAGTCTTGCAGCACTTTTGGGTTGGTGCAGCCGACGATGCCTGTGATGCCGCGGATTCGGCCGTTTATGATATTGTCGTTCAGGGGACGATAGCTGGCACGAAATTTGCCACCTAATATATAGCTAATGGATTCGTAGCTGAAGCCCATGACCGCCTTTTCCTTTTCGTCGGGGATGTTGACCTGGCCGCGATTAGAATAGTTTTCAATTGCTGTTTTGACCAGCTCTTTGGCAGTATTCAGCGCGGTTTTTTCTTCCATTGGAACGTGCTTGACGCCGATGATTTTTGCCTTATCAGCGGTAGTAATCAGTTTTGTGTGGAAGCATTTGGCGACTTCGGCCAGTCCCTGCATCACGCATTGCACATCGACGGCCATCAGCTCGACCGCGCCGGTGGCGATGGCCAACTCCTGACTGAGGAAGTTACCGGCGATTGGAACCCCGTGGCGCATCAGCAGCTCGTTGGCTGTACAGCAAATCCCCGCTACGTTGATTCCTTTTGCGCCGACCTTTTCTGCCTCAGCGAGCAGGTCCTTGTCGCCAGAGGCGGCAACTATCATCTCGGACAGGATAGGCTCGTGGCCGTGGACGATGATATTTACTTCGTCTTTCTTTAAGACGCCAAGATTGACCTCGCCGCGGCCCGGATAGGGGGTTCCAAAAAGAATATCCTGCAACTCGGTGGCCAACATAGACCCGCCCCATCCGTCAGCAAGGGCAGTTCTGCTGGCGTGCATAATAATGTTTTTGTAATCCTGGTCCACGCCCATCGTGGTTCTGTGCAGTGCCTCGACCACCTCACGGTCAATGGCGCGAGGGGTAATACCGAGCTTTTTCCAGATTTCCTGGCGTGGCTGCGGTGCCCGGCGAACCATCAACTGTTCACCTTCCGGCTTTCCAAACTCTGCCAGGGCGGTTTTTCCGATGTCCTCAGCAATCTCTTTAACCGAGCGGTCTTTTGTTTTAACACCTAAATCCTCGGCTACTTTGTATAGTTTAATGGTATCTTTGAATTGATAGTCTGGTGCTTCACCCCTGGCGGTTGCGAGGAATACTTCCGCAACGGCTCGGCCGTGGTCACTGTGGGCGCTGGTACCGGCAGCGACCGCTCTTAGAAAATTGCGGGCCACGATGGTATCTGCGTCGGCACCGCAGACGCCCACTTGCGCTTTCTTAGAGATTCGACAGGGCCCCATAGTGCAAATCCGGCAGCAAATTCCCTGTTTTCCGAAGCCACACTGCGGTGATTGAGCTTCAAGCCGGTCCCAGACGTTCTGCTGGCCTGCTTCGGCCATATGAGCTATCATTTCCTGTGCCGCTTTGTCGGTACTGCGTTCTTTTGGTTCCATAAATGTTCCTTGTTCTAAAGTTCTAACACCGGTATTCCATTTTGTAGTACGTCCCAAAATGGGAAATTGTTTTACATAATGGAAAATTCTTGCGTTGTCAATTATTGTTTTTGACTTTTGAAGAAGACCCGGAAATAAGCTCCACTAATTTGTTCTTTGCCTGTTTGAGATGCTCCATAACTTCAGCATCGGCTCCAAAGACGGGCGCGCGTCTGAGGTCAGCTTCCTGGAGAGACCGGCTGTACCGAAGAGTTCCTAACAGCACTGTATCTTTCAATTGCGATTTTATCACCTCGACCTGGGCCGGCTCTGCAATCTTGTTAGCAATTGTTCCAACACAACCAATGCCTAATTCTTTGGCCATTTTGGCGATATTGTTGGCCGTTTCGATACTTCTGCTTCCAGGCTCAACAACTGCTACAAAGGCATCAATGCCTTGCACACTTGCTCTGCCCATAAATTCAACGCCGGCAGCCAAATCAACCAGGACCAGCTCCTGACGTTGTAATATGGTATGCCTCAGCAGTGCCTTTAAGAACGCCCCTTCCGGACAGGCACAGCCTGCGCCGGCCTGGGTAATTGCTCCTAAGACCAGCAATTTCAACCCGTTAACATCAAGTGAGTATTTTTCCGGCAGGTCGCTGACTTTAGGATTCAGCCTAAAGTATGCGCCCACGGCGTCTTTGCCGGTGCCTGTACGCTCGGCGATTAGCTGTTTCATCTTGATAAGCGGCTCCGGACATTGCTGTGGGGCTATACCAAAGGCTGAAGCAAGGGTGGTATTGGGGTCGGCATCGATTGCGAGAACGTCAAATCCGCTCTCGGCAAAAAGCTGGGCCCAGATTGCACAAACTGTGGTCTTTCCTACGCCCCCTTTGCCGCCGATTGCTATCTTTGCACCTTGCATTACAAATATAATAACGGCCTTTTTATAGGCCGTTTGGTCTCCCATATCTGAGAAAATAGATTCAATGTACGTTTTAGGCCGACATCCTAACAGTTATGTGAGAAGCTGTCAAGCGTTTACATCCCGATTTTATCGGGATTTGTAAGTCGGGTGAAAGGAGTGATTTAACTGCTTTCTGTAGTCCCGATTTTATCGGGATACCAATGCCCCTACGGTCAGATTGACAGCCGCTAACAGGGCGTCCAATGGTAGTTGAGAAGCTGCGGTTTGGTCGAATAGTATCGATGCTCGGGCGTCGAATTCCTCACAGTGGCGCCAAATCACTATGGTCAGCGGCAGCCGAGGCAGTACATACAACCGGATTGAGGCGTCGCCAAATTCACATCGTTCGGCGTCGAACTGCGCCGAAACCCGATGTAAAACTTCGGGACAGTTGCCAAAGACATTTTTTAGTTTTTCGGTAGGAAGGCTGTGCAGGCCTCTAAAGAAGAATTGTCCGCCCGGTAAGGTTTCGGCTCCGATAAGTTTGTCGGCGAGCGGCAGGTCCCGGGCATTTATCAAATATGCAAGTATGCAAAGCTGTTCGAGAAACTCCGCCGGTTCCACCGTCAGTCCGCTTGGGGACGCCTTCCGGCGGTGTCCTCCGTAAGGAGTCCCAAGGACTGCGGACTGTGGTGAACCGGACTGTACGGAAAAGATATTCCTGTCCGAAAGGTTGACCACATACTCGGCGTTCAGCAGGGTAACAATGTAACGCTCCGGGCTGCTTAGATATTGGCACTTTGCCCGCTGTGCTGTTTTGGTGGGGTCGAATTTGTTAAGTAGTTCCCAAAGACCTTCGTGAGCCATTGTGCTTCGTACCTTTATTCGGTTATGTACAACTCGACATATCGACAAGGAAAGGATTAAAACGTCTGATCGGCGTGATGTCAATATTTTTTTTTGCAAGGTTTTGGTTAAGGCCACCCTCAAACAAATTTGCTCATGCTACGTAACGAGCTGCTTCGCAGAATAGTAAGGGTGCCAGCCTGGTTCTTTCAACAACACAAAAAGTCAACAGGAGGTTTTGTGAAATGTATTATTTTGTATTTTACGAAGCTGCCCCTGTGCAAACTTTCTGGAGTGCACCTGACTTTGGCAGTGTGAAGAAGAATGTGCTTCCTTCGCCGGGATTTGATTCGACCCAGATTCTGCCGGCGTTCATTTTAACGATCTTTTTCGCGATAGAAAGGCCAATACCCATGGATTCAGTTTCATCTGTGGGCGAAAGCGTCTGGAATATCTTAAAAATCTTTTTAAAGTACTTCTGGTCGATTCCAGGGCCGTTGTCGGCGACACTAAATTTCCAATAACCTTCCTCCTCGATACAGCCGACTTTGATTTGACCTTTCTCTTTGTCCATATGTTTTACAGCGTTGCTCAGCAGGTTGTGAAAAACCTGTCTGATGTGTGTTTTTTTGCACATCAGGACAGGAAGTTCGTTATCGAGGGTTATTTCGATATTTTCCGGTGGGTCAATCTCACAAATTATTTCGGGTAGCACTGTATTCAAATCTACCTGTTCCTGTTCTTCTCTGAGCTGTCCGGCGCTGGAATATTGGAGGATGCTATCGACCAGTTTATCCGCTCGCTTTGCTCTTTCGACGAGCAGCTTAACGTGTTTTTGGCCTTGTTCATCAAACTTATCGGCGTAGTCCGTTGATAGCCAATCAGCTAAGGTTCCGATTCCCCGCAGCGGTGTCTTTAAGTCGTGAGCTGTTATGTATGCAAACTCCTGCAGCTCTTTGTTTGTACGCCTCAGCTCGCGGACAGTTAATTCAAGGTCAATGTTCAGCTTTTCCAGAACCACCTCTGCCTTCTTGCGCTCTTCCTCAACGCCAAGGGCCTCGGCAAGGATATAGAAAATTTTAAGCTCGTTCGAAGTGAACGTCCTATTTTCTTGAAAAACAACGCACAAAGAGCCGATGGCTTTGCCGTGGACTTTAACAGCACAGCCGACATACGTCTTGAGTTTATATTTGCTAACATTGGGATCAGTTTGGGCGTAAGGCGTTTCGTCAAGACAGTTGATTGCGATTGGCTCATCTTTATTTATGTTTATAATATCATAACAAATATGGCCTTCTTTATTATCCTCTCGTTTTAAGTTCTCCGGAATATTCCACCCTTCTCTTGTGCACAAAAGAGGACCTTCTTCCTTGTTATAAAGCGCGCATGTACCTTTGAGAACAAGTCCTGCAGTTTCAACGATTTTATTAATATTCTTATCTGGATTCGGACCAAAACTCAAAAAGCATTTATTAACTTTGTCCAGCGTCTCCTCTTCCTTCTTGCGTTCGGCTATTTCGGACTCTAAGACTTTGTTGGCTCGCGCTAGTTCGGCCGTCCGTTCCTCAACGCGTACTTCAAGCTCATCGTGAGTCTTCCGCAGCGCCTCTTCAGCCCGCTTTTGCTCGGTGACGTCGCGAAAACTCCAAACCCGTCCTGCAAATCTTCCCTGTTGAATCAACGGCAGGGAATATGTTTCCAGTACATTGCCTTGTTTTAAGTACAAGGTGTCGAAAGTGCTCCGGTCGTCAGGAGAGGGAACCTGCAGCTTTTCAAGAAATGCGGATGGGTCATCTAATTGGCTGCCAAGATGTTCGAGCAGTCTTTCGTCATCTCGCTGCTGAGCCAGCTCTTCAGGAACATCCCAAATCTTCGCAAATCGCTTGTTCATGTGGCTGACGCGGCCGTTTTCATCAATCACCAGAATACCATCGGCGGTAGATTCAAGAGTTGCTCTCAAGAGGTCCTCACTGCTGCGGAGTTGGTGCTCCATTTCTCTGAGGGTTGCCAACTCCTTTTTCGCGGTGATGTCATAAAAAACGCCCTGACTTCCGTTAGTTTGGCCTTTGATGTTCTTGGTACGGGTTGAGAACAGCGTAACAAACAGCTTCTTGCCCTTGGCGGTTCTCAGGGTCAGCTCTTCGACTTCGACACTTGCTTTCTTCAACTGGTCCAAAATCCGGTCTCGCTGATGAGGATTGTCCCAGAACCGTTCCGGTAAAAACAGCTTGTTTATAAGTTCGTCCGGGTTGGTTACCTCCAGCAATTTCATTAGGGCAGGATTAACATAGGTTGTATTATTATTCAAATCGACGATATAAATGCAGTTGCGGGACTCGTTTAGAAGCCTGAAGTAGTTTTCTTCCTCTTCCTGGAGCCTGCCTTTGATGGCCTTGAGGATATCGGTCTGAGTTACCACTCCGAGCAAAGTTCTGTCATGCATAACGAGCAGCCGGCGAATTCTCATCTTTTCCATCATTTTGCTGGCACTTGGAATAGAGTAGTTGGAAGGTATGCTCACCACCGGAGAAGACATTACGTTTTTCAAAATGGTCTGGGCCGGATTTCGTTTCAGGGCAATGACTCTTTTGAGAAGGTCCCGTTCGGTAAAGATGCCCACAACGTCATTGTTGTCCATAGCGACCAGACAGGATATGTCTCGAGAAGCCATTACCTCTGCAACCTCTTTGACAGTTGCCGAACTGGCTATAGTAGCCACGTCAGAGGTCATAAGTTTTGAGACATCCTTCCACATGCTGTAAGATGCCAGGACTCGGACGATGTCGGTTTGTGTTACGATACCAATCAGCCGTTCCTGCTCCAGAACGACAAGTCGCCTGATGTTTTCGGCTTCCATGATTCTGCCGGCGTCCAGGACCGAAAGATTACGAGGTAGGCTGCGGACAGGGGAGGACATAATCTGCTCTACTGTCATTCTGCGGAAATCATTTCCCTTAGCCACGGCCCTTTTCAGCAGGTCTGTCTCTGTAAGAATTCCTGACAAATCTCCGTTGTCTGAAACAATGATGCAGGATATGTTTTTATCCGACATGATCTTGGCAGCTGAGACCACAGAGCTTCCCGGACAGACGGTAGCGACATCTTCAGTCATTATATCGCCCACTTCCAGCCAACTCCGGGAGGTGGCCGGCAAAGGACTCGAGCAACTATGTCTTATCTGGCTCTCGACCAATTCCATGTGTTGTGGTCTGTCACTGTTTTCTGTCATTATGCCATTTTCTCCATACGCTCAAAGGTCTGTTTAGTTTCCTTGAATTTTTTCTGTAACCATCATTCTCCATACAAAGCTGGAACAACCCAGAGCGTTAAGCATTCGAGGCTGAATAGCTATGCTCTATTCCAAGTTTTTCTTCCAGCCCCCTAATTTGTTTCTTCAAATTCCGATTTTCAGTATTGAGTTCTTCTTCTATAAGTATTCGCTCGGATATGTCGCGAGCTACTCCGACAATCGCAATCTCGTTTCCGTTTGAATCTTTAATAGTTGACCTGGAAAGAGAGACGGGAAATACGCTGTCGTCGTTTCGTTTATGGTAGAAGCCGACTTCCCAGGAACTTCCAATGGTTCGGGTCTGAAAGACACTTCTGGTATTTTCAGTTTGCTGTTTTCCTATCCAGAGGACAGTGCTGTTTTTCCCGATAATCTCCTGCTCCTTATACCCGTAAGTATTGCAGAACGCCTTATTAACGAAGATAATCCTGCCCTGCATGTCGGTAATATAGACGCTATCGTCGGTGCTCATAACAGCGCCTGAGAGCAGTTGGAGTTTCTTTTCGATAATCTTGTGGTTGATGGCGTTTTCGACGGTTATCGGAATGGCTTTGAGATAGTTTTGGTTGAGGTCTTTTATCAGATAATCGTAAGCGCCGGCCTTCCAGGCTTTGATGGCTGTTTCCTCGTCACCGGCTCCGGTAACAACTATAACGGGGGTATTCCCCGCCAACTTCAGGATTTCAAAAGCCGTGCCGTCCCCGAGTGAGTGGTCGGTAATTACGATATCAAACCGGTCGGAATCCAATGCTTGCTTGGCTTCTGAAACAGAGCCTGCGAGTGTGCAGTCATAGGGGATGTCATTCTCGTCCACGAAGCGCTTAAAGGCCATCTGATCGAGCTGGTTGTCTTCGATGAACAGAATTTTGTATCTTGTGTTTTCCATAGTTTTAATCTCCATTTGATGGTAGTTCACTTAATGTCCAATACAGGTTAATGGTATTGATTGCTTGGGCAAACTTTGCATAATCGACGGATTTAACTATATAACCAGCGACGCCGAGTTCAAAGCTTTCGACAATATCCTGCTGTTGGCTGGATGTAGTCAGGACTATGACGGGAATCTTTTTTAAGACCTCGTCTGCTTTTACGATTTTTAGAAATTCGATGCCGTTCATCTTGGGCATATTCAAATCCAGGAGTATGATACACGGCTTTTTATTGCCGTCGTTTTTTAGATACTCCAGGGCTTCTTCGCCGTTAGCTGTGCTAACCAGCTGGTTTTTAATCTTCAGGTCTTTGAACGCACGTTCGACAATCATCACGTCCACACTGTCATCTTCAGCGAGTAATATTGGCTTCGAGTTTTTCATTTTTAGCCCCCATTTTGGTTCCCGCAAGGCGGGGTCCCTTTTGCTTTGGCAAAGTAAAGAAGAAAGTGCTTCCTTCGCCAACTTTTGATTTGACCCAGATTTTTCCGCCATATAACTCGACAATTTTCTTTGCCACGGTAAGTCCGACGCCGGTGCCTTCGAAGTAGGGAGAGGTCGGCAATGTCTGGAATATTTTGAAGATTTTTTCGAAGTGTTTTTCTTCGATACCAGGCCCATTATCGGCGACACTGAATTTCCAGAATCCGTCCTGTTCGACGCAGCCGACTTTTATCCAGCCCTGCAGCTTGTCCATATACTTTATGGCGTTGCTGAGCAGATTCTGGAATACCTGCATAATGTGAACTTCTTCACAGTCGATTACAGGCAGTTCGTTTTCGATTGTAACTGTGATGTTTCCCGGCGGAACGACCATGTTGATAATTTCAGGGACAAAGTTATTGAGATTGACAGGGACCCATTTTTCCTCTGTCCGGCCGGCTCTCGAATATTGAAGGGCACCTTCAATCAGGCTATACATTCGCTCGACGCGCTCCAGGAGCAAATTCATTTGCTCATTGGCCTGGTCACCGAGCTTGTCCGCACAGTCGGCTAATATCCAGTTGGCTAAAGTCTTAATCCCGCGGAGCGGCGCTTTTAAATCGTGCGAGACTATGGATGCAAATTCTTTCAAGTCTTTGTTAATGTGGTCAACTTTTTTGATAAGTTCATCCTGCCTGGTTTCCTTATGCGCAAGTGCCTTCTCCGTCTGCCTGTGCTGTGCAATTTCCTGTTGGAGCTGTTCATTGACCTTTTCCAGTTCATGTGTTCGTTCTTTGGCCATTTGCTCTAATTGTCCCATCTTCATAGATGCCTGCTTAGCTAATGTCCATTTTTCCGTCAGGGCGGTGGCGAGCTGGGCGACCTCGGCGCTGTCGAAGGGCTTTTTTAGAATCAGAAGGTTCTGCGACCTTCCGAGGCGCAGGGTTATATCTTCCCAGGAATAGTCGGAATAAGCCGTGCAGATTACGACCTGAATGTTAGGGTCGGCTTTCCATATATGCTCTATCGTTTCCAGTCCGTCCCAGCCCGGAGGCATCCGCATATCGACGAAAACCAGTTCGTACGGGCGGTTTTCGCCAAAGGCCTGTTTAATCTTTTCGTACCCTTCTTTTCCCTGAGATGCAAAGTCGAGTTCATAATTGCTCTTGGGCGTGAATTTACGGGCGCTGCGGCCCAAAACCTCAGTCCCAAGCGAGTCCAGTTTCTTGTTGGGTTGCTCTTCGAGGAGAATGGTTTTGAAATCCTCGTGAATATTGGGATTGTCGTCGATAACGAGAATACGGTGAACTATTTCTTTTTCGCCGTTATTCATTTTACAGTCTCCTGAGTTTGGAAGGGTAGTTTAATGGTGAACGTGGTGCCTTTGCCGGGTCCATCACTGTGGGCGGTTAGTGAGCCGTTCATTTCTTTCGCTGCGAGAGCTGCGCTGTGGAGTCCGAATCCATAGCCGTGCTTTTTAGTTGTGAAACCATGCTCGAAGATGCGCGTCAGGTTCTCTTCGGTGATGCCGACGCCGTTGTCGTGTACCTCGATGCGGAAATGTCCGCCTTGCGGCTCTGTTACACATATCGTGAGAATCCTGTCGTCTTGGTTACTATCGGACAGTGCGTATTTTGCGTTGCTAATGAGGTTTGTTAGAATCTGAAGGACCTTATGGTGGTCGAGCAGGACAGGGGGCAGGTCCGCGAATTCACGTTTTACTTCCACGCCGTGCCGGGTTAGGGCTTCGGTGTTTATACGGATAGCGTCTTCGACAAGTTCAGCGACAGAGGCCGACTCGATCATATTTGTTGTTTTGCTATATGATTGCTGAAGCTGGATGATATCGGCCATATGCTCAACATGTTTGGTCAATGTCTCCAGGGTCTTGAGGTAGCGTTCTTGTTCTGTGATAAGTTCTTGAGACAAGCTGGCCAGAAAGGCCGGCAGTTTCCTGCCTCGTTCCTCGGTTGTTATAAATGTGCCAAGGTCGTCTGCGTGTTCTTCGAGCAGGCCCACCACTTCGGCGAGATAGGGCACCTTTGAATTTCGGACATTGTTCCGAATTGAGGCAGTGGTAACACTGACACTATTGAGGACATTGCCCACGTTGTGCAGCACATCCGTTGCTATTTCAGCCACGCCTATCTTGCGTGCTGTTGAAACCAGCGCCTCCTCGTCCTGCTTGTGCCGTTTGGCCATTTGGTTGAAAGCAGCGGCCAATTCGCCAATTTCATCCCTTGACTTAATCTCTACTTTGGCGTCTAAATCACCTTTGCCTGCCGCAACCGCTGCGTTCTTCAGTTTTGTGATAGGCTTCGAGATAGCTCTGGATGTGAAATAGCCAAGACCAATCGCCAGAATAATAGCCAGAAATCCAATCTCATAAATGAGCTTCTTGGATTGCTTAATTATCCCAACGGCGCTTTGGTGTGCGTTCTCTACCTTTTCTTTTTGAATTTCCGTAAGCTCCTTTAAATTAGAATCCAGGCTGTCCACTACATGTTCATAATCCGTAAAGATTTTATGGCTTACAAACCCTTTAATTTCGAACTCGTTAAACATTATCATGGCTTTTCCAAGTAAAGCGTTATGGCCTTCTGTTATCGCTTCAAATAACTCTCTTTCTTTTTTCTTTCCAGGCTCATTTAACTTAGCAATATTTCTAAACCTTTTGGCTTCCACATCAAATTTTTTTACCACGGCAAGAAAGTCCTCCTTTTCACTTTTTTCTCCAGAGATTATATAGGCAAAACTTTCCTTCACTGCCATCATTGCTTTTGCGTATAAAGATTGGATTGCATCGAGCGCAGGCGTATGGAATTCTCCTAACTCTGTTAGTTCATTTTCAATTGGAATAACAGCGACAGCACTCGCTAAGGCAATAAGTACGCCTACCATTATAAAACTTAATGTCAATTTTTGACTTATTTTCATTTCAGATATTTTCTTTCTTTTGTAACCGTTTTCTTACAAGGTCAAACTGGACGTCTTAAGCTGTCCTGTCTGCCGGCCGGTCAGTTTGAGTTACAAAAGCATTTACTATATACCCAAGTTGGCTACCTCTATTCTTTTATTCTTTGCCGGGGCCGTGTACCGCCGCAGACGGATATACACTTCGGAGCGGTCTAAACATCGCCGTACTCTCAAATTAGAGAGACGTTCTGCAATCCCTCGGCCACCGTTCCCAACGGCGAGCTTCCAGCCAGGCCGCTCATTTTCCGGACTTTTCAGGGCTTACATCGTATTTCACTTGAGGGTTATCGGCATATAAGAGGTGTGATTTCAGAAGAAAAGGCTTTTTGGGGGCAAGAACAAGACTTTTTCTGATATAATTGACAACGGGGTTGACAACGGCATTGACGGCTGCTATAATAATATAGTTGTATTTACCGCCTAAATAATAAAGATGCAGGCTGACCTCGTTAGAAACTCTATACGGGGTAATGATATGACACAAAAGGAAAAATTTCTAATAGGGTGGGCAGATAAATAAGGCTCGCCCGATAACTGTAGCCGAGATGTGGTTTTCATAGAGGAAATAACGATGAAAAGCGTTTCTGTGTGTAAGGTGATTTTGGTTGTTGTTTTGTGTGCTTTGTTTTTAGTGCCTTTGGGGTGCAAGTCTTACGAACAGTTGGGTGAGACCGCGGCTGAAGGGCGCAGAAGGCATAAACGCACTCTTCGTATTAATCGGCAGGAGATGATGGCAGACTTAGACGCGATTATGCTTCTTGATAAGCCCAGCAAGCTGACCGACAAGAGGATACCATAGTACTTCAGAAGACAGAAGTCGGAAGTCAGAAGTCAGAAGTCGGAAATCTGTTCTCTGTTCTCTGTCCTCTGTCCTCTGTCCTCTGTCTTCTGTTTTCTGTCTTCTGTCCTCTGTCTTCTGTTTTCTGTCCTCTGTCTTCTGTTTTCTGTCCTCTGTATTCCGGTACAAGCTCCTTGATTTTCTGAACTATTTGGCTGTGGTTTTGCGCTTTGGCGATATTTACCAGCTCGTTTATGCCTACCCGAAGGCTGTCCCGGTCCATCGGAATATTTTTCCATATACTGATTTTAGGATGCCTTGTGTGCTGCATATCTTCACCTTCTATCGAAAGTTCCTCGAAGAGTTTTTCACCTGCTCTGGGTCCTGTGAAAACCATTTCAATTTCTTCTCCGGGTCGGAAGCCGCTGAGTGTAATAAGTGTCTTGGCCAATGCCACGATTTTTATTGGTTCGCCCATATCGAGCACGAAGATTTCTCCACCTTTTCCCATTGCTGCTGCCTGAAGAATGAGCTGGCTTGCCTCGGGTATGGTCATAAAGTACCGTTTCATTTTCGGGTCGGTGATAGTTACTGGTCCACCTTCGGCTATCTGCTTTTTGAAGATAGGTACCACTGAACCCTCAGAATCAAGCACGTTGCCAAACCGCACGGTTACAAAGTGTGTTTTGCTGGTTGTGCTTAAATCCTGAACATACATTTCCGCAATTCGTTTGGATGAACCCATTATGCTGGTTGGATTAACGGCTTTGTCTGTGCTGATCATTACAAAGTTTGTAGTGCCGTGCCTGTCCGCGGCATCAGCGACGACTTGTGTGCCAACAATATTGTTTTTGATGGCTTCGCCGGCGTTAAGCTCCATCAAAGGTACGTGCTTATGGGCGGCGGCGTGAATAACAACCTGTGGTTTATAATTTTTGAAAATTTCGTCCACGCGGGTCCTGTCGGTGATGTTGCAAACAATTGCTTTTATGGGGACGGTGGGAAATTGTTTGCGCAGTTCACGCTCTATGTAGAATAGTGGATTTTCGGCCTGCTCAATAAGCAAAAGCGAATTCGGGTTGAAATTGCATAGCTGCCTGCACATTTCTGAACCGATGGAACCGCCGGCGCCGGTAACCAGAATTATTTTGTCCCGGGCAAAGGCTTCTATTAAGTCCAGGTCAAGCTGCACAGCTTCTCTGCCCAACAAATCGTTAATGTCCACCTCTCGAATTTGTGAAACACGGAGCTTTCCAGAGGCGATGTCGGTTATTGATGGTACGGTCTGGAATTTAATTTTGATGCCTTCGCATACCCGGACAACATACATTCGTTCGCTATGGTTGGCTGAGGGCATTGCGATGGCAATTTCTTCGATGTTGCGCTCCTCACAGATTTTTGGTAGTTGCTCAACAGTGCCAAGGACGGGTATTCCATGAATATCAATGCCTTTTTTGACGGGGTCATCATCAATAAAGCCGACAACCTCATATTGGGTTACGGGCATACGGTGAATTTCTCGCAGAAGTGCTTCGCCTGCATTGCCTGCGCCGACTATAAGAAATCGCTTCAGTCGGCCTGCTTCGGCAGTGCGAAACTCCTCAAAGTATAGCCGTATTAGTATCCGCAATCCGCCAAGCATCAAAACTGTGGCAAACATATCGGCTATACATACACCTTCGGCGGGCATGTCCAAGCCGGGTGGTAGATTTGCACGAATGGAATCAATGCTGCCCATTGCAAACCATAAAGCTACGATAATTAAAGTGCTTATCACCGAGGCCTGTAGTATCCCACGAAGGTCGAAAATCCCCACATAGCGCCACCAGCCGCGGTATTGCTTGAAAAGCCCAAATACCGGCAGCTTGATGATAAGAAAAAACAGGAGCAACGGGGGGTATAGATGAAGCCACTTCTCATCAGGGCCCGGAGGTCTGAACTGCATTTTGTGTACCACCAGGAAGGAAAGCATCAAAGAGGCGGCGAAGGCAATTATGTGAGCAAGTATAATCAGAGGCCTGCGGAAACGGAGTAACGTAGTAACGGGGGGAGTTGAAGATTCCGGCAGGTTTTGGTTCTTGTCGTTTAACTGTGTATTTGTGTTTGTCTCAGGTGACATAGTCACTTATATAATAACATCTTGCCTCTGTTGATAAAATCTTACTCTTTTGAAGACGATGAATCCGGTTCTGCCTGCGGTTCCGACTGTAACTGGTCTTGCTGAGGCTGGGATTCGGTTGTGGCCGGCTCGATTTCTGCTTCGTCTAAATATGTATAAATATCATCCAGAGCAGTATTGTCAACTTTGTTGCGCATAAGTGAATAGATTATGGTATTGGCAGAAAAATAAAAACTTATTATGAAAGAGACTACTAAACCGATGACGGCTAATAAGAATAAGTGTACCAAAAAGGCCGCCAATGATTCGGCCCAGTTAACTGTTGCCAAACCTGAAGAGCCAAGCAGTTTCATAAATTCCGGCTTTGGCCAGATGGCTGTGAGCTTATTGACCTCGTTGCTGTTTTCTACCCAGACGCCAAGCTGCAAAGACTGATGTGTAACCCAGAGCAGTAAAAAAGCAAAAAATCGAACAAATGTGTAACAAACTGCGCCATATACAGCGGCTATTGCCGTGTAAAAACCCATTCGCCACGGCTTTGCATATACATAACTAAAGGAACGGCTTATCGCATCAAAACAGTCCGAGCCGTCGTACGCTACAGCGGGGAACATCAGGTTGAATCCAGCAAACGCTCCTATCAAAACGACCGTTATCAGCGCGCCTGCAATCAGAGCTAACAACACAAAGATACCTATTATCAGCTCACCGGCCCAGGGAATGTTGCCCATCAGCCCGAGGAGAAATATGAACAGGACTGGGAGGATGATTATACCGACAGGTACCAGAGGAGCGGTTAAGAAACTTGTAAATCTTTTTGTGCTAAAACGCAGTGCCTCGGTTAAGCCGGGTTTTTCGCCCCGGGCAAATTGCAGTGCTGCGATTCGGCAGATAGCACCACCGGCGATGGAAATCACAGCAAGTTTTATTACAAAAAAGACGATGCAATAAACGAAGTGGTGTCTTAATGCCCATTCCAACGCCTTGAAATAATGAGCGATATTTTTCACTACACCCGGGACATCGAAAGCGAATACCGAATCTACGGAGCCCTGGAATTTTGTAGCGGAGAAGTGCCAAAGTGTTGAGAATACACCCCTGCGCTCATCCATGAATTCTTTGTTTTCTTTAATGAATTGTTGTAGCTCGCCGGGATTCGTTATATAGATATCCAACTCTGTAACTCTGTCTCTTCTGCCCACGACTGTTTCACTGAAGTCCATAATCCAGCCGGCCAGGCATATAACAGCCAGTGCCGAAAAAGTAATTATCAATTTGGTCGGCTGGACGGCCATTCGGAAAGTTCGGAATATTTTCGGAAAAAGAAGACCGTCAAAAACCTTATAGGAATCATTTTCACTGACCATTTTGCTTCCTTTCAAAAATGTTACGACCGATATCAGCCTGATGAAGGATAACCGGGACCCCGCCTTGCGGGAAGCCTGCAAATATATATAACGTATTATCGGTCGGTTTCAATAAATTTCATAAGATTTTGTTTCTGAATGCGGCTGTTTACTGCTCGTCAGAAGGCCTATCAGAGGAAGTATCGGATGGCTCGCCGGATTCTTCCGAGTCTGATCTGGAGACTATTTTGTATTTGGAATCCAGCCAGGCGCCCAAATCTATAAGCTTGCATCGTTTGGAGCAGAAGGGAAAGAATGTTGCTTGTTTAGATTGTTCTTGAATTGATGCTTTAATGGTTTTGTGACAGACTGGACATCTGTGTTTCATACTAAGATATCAATCTTAGGACTGGTAAAGAAATTAGGTTTCGTTTTGGCTCCAGCGAGGACAAAGCTGGCAAGTCCACAGGACACCTTACGGTGGAAGCAAAACCCAGGACTACTGGTTGGTAGTCCGAGTTTTGCTGAGGCCGCCAGCCGAAGCCGCAGCCAGCCAAAAATGGAAGATAATTTATTTACAAGTCCTTATATTTATTCTTCCTGTACGAGGCCCTGTTCCAACATTCGTGCATATTCGATGCAGTATTTGGCCCAGGGCTGAGCTTCAAGTCGAGCTTTTGGTATCGGCTTGCCGGTGCCTTCGCAGGTGCCATAAGTTTGCTGCTCGGTGCGTTCGAGCGCCTCGTCGATTTCTTTCAGTAGTTTTCTTTCGTTATCCATCAGTCCCAAAGCGAATTCCTGCTCGTAGTTATCGGTTCCGATATCAGCCATATGGATTGGCATACTTGACAAGTCACCGGCTGCGTCCATCCGGGATTTCTTCAGAGCTTCTTCTTCAAATTCGTTTACGTTTATCAGGATTTCCCTGCGTTTTTCCAACAGCATTTGTTTGAAATGCTCAGTATCGGCGGAAGTCAAAGAGAGCTTCTTTGTCCGAGTCGAACTTACTTTCTCTCTGGATGCTTTTTTACGTTTTTGTGCCACTTGCCGATTTACCTTTCTTAGCTACTAATTTCATTTTTTTATAAAAGCTGATTATAACACCTTAAAGCATGTTGTGTATAATATTTGTTTTATCCACAGGCTGTAGTTCATGCGGCAAAAGTATAGTCGGTATAATTAGATTATTCAAGACAAATCACCTGGACAGCTTTAACATCTTGTAAAATAAGCAGTTACGTCAACAGACTACTGCTTTTATTCCTGTTGGATGTTGTGTGGTTTGCGGGTGATTTGTCCGCTGTCTTTTGCAAATTTTCCGAGGGGAATAAAGAATTTTTCCTGGCCGAGGCTGCCTACAAATGTCCTGACGCCGAAAACTTTCTCGATTTGCTCCTGGGACAAAACATCTTTGGTTTCGCCGATATGATAGTTGCCATCGGCGCCGAGAAGTAAAATTTCATCGCAGTATTGGGCTGCCAGGTTGATATCGTGCGTTACGGCCACAATCGTTTTGCCTTTTTCAAACTGGGCGGCTTTGAGCAAATCATATATGCCAACCTGATGTTTCAAGTCCAGGAAGGTTGTCGGCTCATCCAAAAGCAAAACCGGGCTGTTCGCCGCAAGTGCCCTTGCGATAAAAACCCGCTGTCGTTCGCCGCCGCTCAGACTTCCGAGTGGTCGCAGAGCAAACTGGGCCGTGTCGGTTGCCTCGAGCGCTTCATTAATCATCTGTTTGTCTGCTTTGGTCTCGAACCCGAATGTGCCCAAATATGGTGTTCTTGCCATCGACACCATTTGGGCGACGGTAAAATCAAATACCGGTACGAATTCCTGGCGAACCACGGCGACTTTTTGTGCAAGTTTTTTAACTGAATACGATTCCACAGGTGCCGCGTCAATTCTTATGGAGCCGGCTTTGGGTCTGAGCAGTCCACAGAGCAGATTTAACAGAGTTGTCTTTCCTGCCCCGTTTGGCCCAGCTATGGCCAGAAAGCGCCCCTGGATTACTTCGAAACTGATATCTTTTAAGATTGTGTTTTGGGGTGTATAACCAAAGTTCAAATTTTCGACTTCTATAATAGCGTTCATTTTGACCAGCTAACTTTTCTGCTGTATTTGGCTAACAAAATTAGAAAAAACGGCCCACCTGCAATGGCTGTGATAACGCCTACCGGCAATTGGGCGGGCGCAACGATTATCCGGGCGATTGTGTCGGCGATAACTAAAAATCCGGCTCCAATTATCGCACTAAGAGGCAGCAATTGACGATGGTCGGGGCCGAAGGTAAGGCGCACTCCGTGGGGGATGATAAGACCAACAAACCCTATCAGTCCGCTCAGGCTAACAGCGATAGCGGTTACAAAGGCTGCACAAGCAAATGCAAATATCCTGGTTCTTGCCGCATCAACGCCAAGGCCCTTTGCTTCCTCCTGGCCAAGGGCCAGAACGTTTAACCTGTGGCAGAGAGCAAATAAGACGATTATCCCTGCCAGAATACAGCCTGCGCTGACCAACAGTACGGTGAAACTTTTTTCTGTTATATTGCCCATAAGCCAGAATATTGTCGAAAAGACCTGTTCGCTTTTTGCTATGGATGCCAGGAACATTATTATCGCTGAGAAGAAGGAATTGATTACTACGCCGGCCAGCAGCAAACTTGTTACCTGAGATTTACCTGTAAAGTGGCCGATGTACCAGACCAGCCAAACGGTTATAAGCGCTCCTGCAAATGCAAAAAGGCCTATCGGCGAACCACTCCAGAAGGTCCAGGTTATTCCCGACAGGGTTGCAATAATTACGCCTAATCCAGCACCGCTTGATATTCCAAGGATATACGGGTCGGCCAGTGGGTTTCGTAAAATTGCCTGCAGGACGACTCCCGAACAAGCCAGAGCTGCTCCGACCAGCGCAGCTAAAATTACCCGTTGTAATCTATAAATAAAAATTTCGTAGTCGATATTATCACCGGCTTTTTGGCCCGGGCCGGCGAAAACTTTTTCAAAAGAAATATTTTGTGTTCCAACCAAAGCACATAAGCACATTACCGCCACCAGTACCATCAGGCAGATGGAGACTTTTATAGCCAATTCTTTTGCGGTTAGAAATTCAGCCATTAACTTGCCTTACTTGTTGGAAAAGTACAGAGGGCGCTTTTGCTGTTTTGATGAGGGAGCAAATCGCAATAGTAAAAACGGTTTTCTCTTAAAACTACTTTCCCTGTTGTGTGTGATATCCTCTGTTGGAATATCGGCCCATCATATACAAATGAATGGAATTCTCCATTTTCGCCACAAGGGTCAATGGTGGAAGGAAGTCTGGATAGAAACTGCTCGTCGAAGGCGCTGCCAATAAATGTTTTATCAAGGTGATTTGAGTCGATGCAGGTAATAACCGCCTTGAACCTCGAGTCTATGAATGCGTGAGCAAGTTCAGCAGTATTTCTTTTCCATATAGGGAATATTCCTTTCATTCCTATCTTCGATAGATTGTTTTCCCTATATTTTCTTAGGTCTTCTAAGAAGATGTCTCCGAAAACTACGGATGAGACACCAACAGCCGGATATTTTGTCATAACCTCCGACATTTTACGCTCGTATTGTTCATTGGTGGCGTCCTTTGTAATGAATACTTTCTCAAGAGGGATGCCCAGAGATTGCGCCTGCATTTCGAGCAGAATAGTCCTTACGCCGTGCATACTGATTCTATCATAGTCCTGTGTTATTGTTGTCAGCAGGGCCACGATTTCGTAGTTTTTGTTTTTACGAAGTTCGTAAAGGGCTAATGCGCTGTCTTTACCTCCACTCCATGAAACTATCACTTTTTCCTTCACTTAACCTACCTGATTCCTTGTACGGCTTCGTTACTTTTAGGTGTATCCGGGTGCAAGCAGCGGCCGACTATTTCTACGCCCTGCGGCAATCTTGGTCCTAATCTTAACACAATGTCCGAATTAACAACGTAAATTTTATTGTCTTTGACGGCCGGCAAACCTGCCCATTTGCTCCAAAAAACTTCTGCCTGTTGTTGCTGCTTGTCGATATCGGTCTTTCCCATCGCGGATTGGATTATTACTTCAGCATTACAGGCGAGAAGTTCTTCAGTGCCTATAGGTGGATATCGTTGAATAGTAGGGCCAATGGCATTTTCTCCGCCAACCAGCTCAATAAATTCGTTGATAAAGGTATTTCTGCCGGCCACTCGCAAAGGCTCTGTCTGTATTACCCACAATACCCTCGGCTTGTTAGTTGAGCTATATCTCGATTTCAAATAGTTAAGTTGTCCACTGATGTTTTCGATGAGTTCGTCAGCACGCTGTTTGCTGCCTGTGGCGGTGCCGATTTTTTGAATCGCTGTGAAGAGTTCCTCGATCTTATCTATCTTCAGAACTAAAACCTGATAGCCCAGCCTGTTCAAACTATCAGCAACTCTCTTTTGCTGCTCAATCTGTAAGGTAACCACTAAATCCGGCTTGGCAGCTATCACCGCTTCAGTATCCGGCTGCCAAAAGGTTCCTACCTTTGTTTTTTTTTGTGCTGCCGGTGGATAATCACTATCAAGTGTTACACCGGCGATTTTATCGCCAAGCCCGAGTGCAAAGAGAATTTCTGTAAGGCTCGGCGCAAGTGAGACGATTCTCTGCGGTTTATTCGGTGGGGCTTTTGAGCTTGTAAAAAAATCTCCGTTCGTACTGTCTAATGAGTTTAGCAGGTTCTTATATCGGCTGAACACGATAAAGCCGGCTACTCCTACTACGATTGCAAATATTAAAAATAGAAGTTTCTTCATAATTATGTTCTCTTGAACTGCTTTTCCAAATCACTTATCGAAAATTTTATCGTGGTAGGCCTGCCATGTGGACAGCGACTTGCGGACTCGGTGTTTTCTTTATCAAAAAGCAGTTGTTCTATTTCACTCATCGTTAGTCTTTGCCCGGCCTTGATTGCCGCCTTGCACGCAGCCATATTCAAAACCTCGTCGAGTAATCTTTCCCCATCAAGGTTTACGTCTTTACGGTCGAGCAAGTCGATTAAATCCTGGACAAAATCGAGCGGGTCGGCCTTTGACAGCATAGTGGGAAAGGCCTGGACAGCCATAGTCTTGGGACCAAATGGAACAAGCTCGATTCCTAATCTTTCGAGCAGCTCGGCATTGGTTTTAAGTGCATCAGCGCCGGAAGGAGTAACCTCAAAGCTTTCAGGTATCAGCAGTTTCTGCGATTCGAGTTTGCTTTTTCCACCGTCAGGTGTCCTGTGGAGTATTCGCCTGCACAACTGCTCATATATTATCCGCTCATGAAGCGCATGCTGGTCGATGATATCAAATCCATCATCAGTTTGTACGACGATAAAGCTATCGTGTATTTGCAGAAATTTTCTTTGTTCCGGGCGAATCTCCGGCGCAGGTTGGCTCGTCTCGGCGAAGGCCCGGGCCGTAGCGGGGCCGGTGCGGCTTTCGGTTATCTGTCCGGTAGAAGGACGCAGCGCAACGAGGTGCTGTTTTGATTTATAGCCGAATTGTTCTTGGGTTTGGACCGGTCTGTGCTTTTTGAAAAATTCGGCCATCGCATCAGCAATTGCCTGACTTCTATGGCCTGTTGGTGGTGTAGATTTTCCTTCAAAGGAGTTTATTGCTGTCGGCAGTTTTGCCTGGGTCTGGAGGTCTGTGCCTAAAAGCTTTTCCCGAAGAGTCCCCAGGATTTGCGAATGAACTAAATTGGCGTTATAAAAACGCACTTCGCTCTTGGTGGGATGTACGTTCACGTCATAGTCTTCATAAGGCATTCGAATAAACAAAAAGACAACAGGAAATCTGTTAGGTTCCAGCAGGCCGCGATATGCCTCTTTGATTGCATGCGAGATAAATTTGTCGTGGATGAATCGGCCGTTTAGAAATATATATTGAAACTTCCTGCTTGTTCTTGAAATGCTCGGTTTGCCCATCAAGGCCAGGATTTGAAATCCCTTTTCATTACTTTCGGTCTCAATCAGATTTTCAGAAATCCCGCTCGAAGGTATCGGGAACAGCTCGGCTATGCGCCGGCGAAGATTATCTTTGTCTGGTAGCCGATAAAGCTCTCTGCCATTATGTATCAGCGTCAAATCCAGGCTATCATTTGACAGTGCGATGCGTGTGAATTGCTCGGAGATGTGGCCCATTTCAGTGTTGGCGGTTCTGAGAAATTTCCGCCGGGCAGGTAATTTATAGAAAATATCTCTGACTTGGATTGTTGTGCCGTAATCTGCACTGGCTGGGCTGATGCTGCTCTTGTTGCCGCAATCAATCTCAATGCAATTGGCGCCGGTTTGTTCTTTTGTTCTGCTTGTGCCCTTCACTTGTGCGACCGAGGCGATACTTGCTAATGCTTCGCCTCTGAAGCCAAGCGTCGATATACCCTGCAAATCTTTGCTGGTTTTGATTTTACTGGTGGTGTGCGGCTCAAATGCGCGCCCCAGGTCTTCACCGTCCATTCCGCAGCCGTTGTCGGCGACCGACATCAGTTTTCGGCCTCCATCTTCGATAGACACCGTTATTTTTGTCGCGCCGGCATCGATGCTGTTTTCCATCAGTTCCTTGACCACACTGGCAGGGCGCTCGATTACCTCGCCGGCTGCAATCATATTAACCATATTCTGGTCAAGGACGATTATCTGACCCATTGTTTTCTCCCGTCCCCGCAAGGTGCGTTTAAATATCCAGTGGCGAATAACGAACTTCGAAATTCGAAGTTTCTTGTTCCACCGTAAGGTGTCCTGTGGAGATATTCATTATTCAATCAAGCTTTTGCCGGTCATTTCTTCGGGTTGCGGCAGGCCCATCATATACAGCAGGGTAGGCCCGATGTCTGCTAATCTGCCACCTTCGCGGAGCTTGCTGTTTTTATAGCGTTCGTCGAATATGACCAACGGCACGTCGCCAATAGTATGAGCGGTGTGCGGTTTGTCTGGACTTCCGTCTATCATTTTTTCGAAATTGCCGTGGTCAGCGGTGATTATTGCTGCCCCGCCCAGAGCTTTGGCCTTGTCCAATATCCTGCCCACACATTCGTCAACCACCTCAGCCGCTTTAATCGCTGCGGACAATATGCCGGTGTGGCCGACCATATCCGGATTGGCAAAATTGATCACTATCACATCGTATTTGTTGGTGTCAAGTCTTTCCAGTACAACCTCAGTAACCTCGTAAATGCTCATCTCGGGTTTTAGGTCGTATGTTCGAACTCGCGGCGAAGGGACAATTTGCCTGTCTTCGCCGATGAATGGTTTTTCGGTATAATCGTTGAAGAAGAAAGTAACGTGCGCGTATTTTTCAGTCTCGGCGCAGCGAAATTGCTTCAGGCCCAGAGAGCCCCAGTACGCCCCTAAGATATTTTTCATCTTTGACAGCTTTGGAAACGCCACCGGCGCAGGTATCGTTGCATCGTATTCGGTCGTACAGACGAAATATATGTTCGGCTTGCTCGTTCTGGCAAATTCTTTGAAGTCCTTCTCGACAAATGCTCGTGTAATTTCGCGAGGTCTGTCGCCGCGGAAGTTGAAGAATATTACACCGTCACCGTTGTCGATGGTTGCCAATGGTTCGTTGTCTTTATTAACAATGCACGTCGGCTCGATAAATTCATCGGTTACGTCTTTTTCGTAGCTTGTGCTAACTGCCTCTGCTGCATTGGCTGCTTTAAGACCCTTACCTATCCTCATACATTCATAAGCTTTTTGTACACGGTCCCATCGGCTGTCGCGGTCCATCGCATAGAATCTGCCCATAACGGTTGCGATTTTTCCTGCGCCTATTTCCGAGGCCTTTTTTTCAATGTCGGCTATGTATCCTGCTCCGCTGTCCGGCGGTGAATCGCGGCCATCGGTAAATGCGTGGATAAAGACATCCTTTACGTCGTTTCTTTTAGCTAATTCAAGCAGGCCGTACAGGTGGTCTAACAGCGAGTGTACTCCGATGTTACTGCACAGGCCCATAACGTGCATTTTGCCGTTGTTGTTTTTTACGAATTTTATTAAATTGTGGAATTCTTTATTCTCGAAGAAGGAGCCGTCGCGAATAGTTTTGCTGATTCTTACGGATTCCTGGGGGACGATTCTGCCGGCGCCGATATTTTGATGTCCTACTTCGCTGTTGCCCATCGTTCCGTCCGGCAGGCCCACGTCTTTGCCGCTGGTGTGGACAAGGCAGTTTGGATACTCGGCCATAAGCATGTCATCTACCGGAGTATTTGCGCACTTG
>JADFJC010000212.1 GCA_022566315.1 Planctomycetota bacterium | reverse complement strand
AATAATCGACCAAGAAAAACGCTTGACTTTTTGACACCAAATGAAGTATTTTATGAACGGATAAAATTAACAGGATGACAAAACAGAATTCGACTCAGTTGCACTTGGGAGTTGAATCCGCCATTTATAATAACACTTATTTCGAGACTGTAGCATCTTTACAGAGTTTTCTTCTATCCTGCTTTTCGTTTTTCACCGCTTCTGCTCCAGTGTAACGTATTTATAGTCTTCTTCAGGTCACCGATGTGTACATCCCGTTGCATATCAACGGCTATCCGCTGACTTATGTGGTCCTTGGTTCTAACCCGGTATATGCTTTTCTGCATCTTACGGTGTCGGCGATTTGCACGCTCCACTGCGTTGGACGTGGCAGGCAGCAACGAATCGTCAAGGAAAGTCAACGCCTTTTCGAGATTGGCTGATGAGAGTTTCTTAAGCGTCTCTCTGAGCGTTGTAAAACGTCTGATTCGGCGACGCAATTTGGCAAGCTTTTCCAGAGCGGTATCCATCCTGCAACGGCGATCAAACAAGCGATATACCTCATCCATGATTGCTCGCAAGGTACGTAACCCGCCAAGACCTCGCGTGATACGTTGAAGTATTTTGTTTTCTTTATGGGTTAAAGTGTGTTTGACGAACAGATAGCGGTACTCAAACAGATCAGCAATCTTCTTTTGAAATCGCTTGTTGTTTCGTGCGATTCGTTTAGCTTCCTTGCCGGAAGGACGACCTCGCGGGCGTTTTGTCTTTTCCTGCTTTAATTGTCTGCGAACCTGCGTAACTGCCTTGAGGATGTCCTTGTTAATCTCCTTGATAATATGAAATGTGCATGATTGATGCTTGGCCTTATCAAAGACCTGAGCAACAGGCTCAGGATACAGCGGCGAGCCATCGGTAGTTACGCCTTTTACCGTCAAGTTGCGATCGTCCAACAGCCGCTTGAAACGCCTGAAAAACCGCGTTATATCCTCATTAGTGGGGTTATAATCGAGAACCTCATAGTAGAGACGCTTGAACTTGTGGTTGTCCACAATGAACAGCACACAGAACGGGCCATCATATAACTCATCGGCAGTAATATAGCCGGAAAAATCTGAGAGGACCTTATCAATGTAGTCAGTTTTGATAGTGACTTCAGTTTTTTTTTCCCGTTGCCTCAACCCAGTTTTGAATCGTAGCCCATGGAACAAATACGCGATGATCACGCCATAGATGCCACGAGGCTGGTCGGTATGGCAAACCGTCTTCGACGACAAGCCGCACCGCCATTGAGACCACTCGGTGGGTATAATGGCTCTTGGGTAATGCCAAATCGTCCATGTCTGCATTGAAGTAATGATTGCACTTGGGGCAGCGGTGTTGGGAATAAGTGAGGATAATATCGCGTGGTCGCCCGGAAAGCGAGTCTCCCAAGTCGTGAAGAGTACGTGTAACGGTTCGAAGCCTATATGCACTGTGCCGGCACAGCGGACATGGCCGCCGTTTATAATTGCGGCTGCGCGGGATAAGTTTGGCCTTGGGTAAATCCTCAACACGTGTTATTCCTTCGGCCACATCTGCCACATATTCGCCTGGTCCAAGCATTTCGATAACCTCCAACATAGATTTCGATTTCTATGTTGGAATATCGGCATCCTGAACCAAAACACATCAAAAAAACTCTGTATTGCTGCTACAGTCTCTTAAATTCTCGCATTTCTAATACACCCCGTGGGATTATCAAAATAGCTGCTCTGAGTAATGTAAACTTATTCATCCCATCTCCATTATATGCATTTTTAGCATAAAAACGGCGGTTATACAAGTTTTTTGTTTTGGGGGGCAGTTGAGCAAGGCAAGCCGTAAATGAGTAAAAAGTGAGAATTAGCTGGTTTTGCCCGCTTTTATATGCATCTGCTCAAGTTTTAGCTGTTTTATGACGAAATATCTATTGCACTATTTTATCCTTTATGATAGTATGTTGCTATGAAGTTTGTAAACTTATTAGAAAAAGTCTCTGTCCTGCCGGTTTTTACAGTCAGGTTTCTGGCTGCTGGAGAAAATCTGGCCCAAATCAGGCTGCAAATCAACAGGTGGGTCAAGGATGGTAGAATTATTAGACTGCATAAAGGATTTTACACCCTCGCAGAACCTTACAGAAAAGTTATCTCTGAACCATTCTGCATCGCCAACAGCCTAAAGCAGGCTTCTTATGTAAGTCTCCACTCTGCCTTGTCCTGGTACGCAATGATCCCGGAGTTCGTTCCGGCTGTTACAAGCATCACTACCGGCAGGCCTCAAACGATTGAAACTCCTTTGGGCAGGTTTGAATTCAGACATGTAAGCAAAAAATACTTCTGGGGCTATCAACAAGTCGAACTTAAATTCGGACAAACTGCTTTTATCGCATATCCCGAGAAAGCGCTGCTTGATCTTATCTATCTAACTCCTGGCGGCGATGAAATTGAGTTCATAGAGGAACTCAGGCTTCAGAATTTTGAGCAGATTGATAGAACTGTGTTGCGTGAGTTCGTAGAAAGATTCCAAAGCCCTAAACTCAACCGGGCACTGGACAATATTGAAAAAATTCTTGACCAAGGCGAGGGTATTGAATTATGAAGGATTATTTAAAACAGCAGATTGGAAAAATTCAGGATACTAATTTGGCCAGATGTATTGTCCGCGAGTATCTGCAGGCAAGAACACTCGAATGCCTTCAGGAAAATGGAGCTTTTGTGAACTGGGCATTTGTAGGCGGAACTGCCTTGAGATTTCTGTATTCGATGCCCCGTTTTTCTGAGGACCTGGATTTCTCAATCACGGAAACAAGTGCGGAAGACAACTTTGAAGAGCTTATGAAAAAAGTCAAGAACAGATTCCTTGCAGAAGACTACGAGGTAACAGTTAAAGCCAAAACCGCCAAAACAGTAAGAGCCGCATTTATCAAATTCCCCGGCCTGCTTTATGAACTGGGTCTGTCACCTCTTAGCTCTGAGGTTATTTCAATCAAAGTAGAAATTGACTCCAACCCTCCAGCCGGAGCTAAACTGGAAACCAGTATCATAAGAAAACATTGTCTTTTGAATCTTCAGCATTATGATAAAAGCTCTCTGTTGGCGGGTAAGCTGCATGCTTTAACAACTCGCAAATATACCAAAGGCAGGGATGTTTACGATCTGATGTGGTACCTTTCCGACAGAACCTGGCCGGAACCTAATATCCTTTTATTAAATAATGCCCTAAAGCAGACCGCATGGTCAGGGGCGGAATTGACTGAAGAAAACTGGAGACAGTTTATTGCCATGAGAGTGTCAGAATTTGATTGGAACAAAGTCATCGCAGATGTGAAACCTTTCATTGAAAAACAGAGCGACCTCCAGATGCTCACTCCACAGAATCTCATAAAGCTGCTAAAAGATACTGCCCAATAGGGCAGTCACCATATACTGAAAAAAAATGTGACCTGGACTATCGTGTTATGAATAAAAGATTTATGACCACATCTCATCGCAGGTTGTGTCGCAATTGAGATTTTGCGGTTTTTACCTTCGATTTTGAATGAAAAACAAGGGTGCTCAGGGTAATTTTTGAATTATGACACAGCCTGCCAGTCAGTGTGGTCAAACCCTGATACAGGGATTAACTTCAGCAAATATGGTCATCCCTCTCAAATACCATGTTCAATCATTATGGATTAAAGAGACCCTCTGATCTCACAAGATTCAAAGCCTCATCGACAGTCAGTCCAGAAAAGACAGGCCACCACTTTCCCGTATGCCTGAAGTAAGCCAAATCAAATCGATTGTCACCAATGAACTCAAGCCGGGCAAAGCCGACTTCAAAGAAAGGAGAAATACTGTTAGGCGCAGGAGACGCATATTTCGCCATGAAGTAGAAGTGGCGACCTCGCCACTTCGTGAAGATATCTTCTATATAGTTGAACCTTGGATTTTTGGGAGGAGGTTTCACATGCTCCGGCCGGATGTGCTCTTCGATAAGGGCATTTGCTTTAACAGAGAGCCCTCGTTTGAGGAGGTCTGGAACCTTTGAAGGTTTTGCTTTCGCCCATATCCATTGCTTCTTCGACTTGGCCATAGCTACTGTGCCTTTGCAGATCGAACATCACGCCTCACCGACGGGAATACAGTTACCGTTCTGTGAAACCTTGCCATAGTTTAATTCCTTCCGATAAAAAAATGTTATTTCACTCTTTTATTGGCCATGATCTGACCCCGAATTATGTACCACACTCGATTAAAGAGTTATCCACGTTCTTTGTCTTGCAATCTGCCTGGCGCAGCGCAGCGGAGCCTGGCAGATTGCAACTCGTCGCGTAGGCCGCAGGGGTCATATAACCCAAACTACTGTGCGGACGATGATCATTATAGTCCAACCGCCAATCTTCTACAATTACCTTTGCCTCCTTCACTGAATAAAATACTTCACGATTCAAAACCTCATCACGCAGCTTGCCGTTGAACGACTCAATGTAGCCGTTCTCCCACGGACTGCCGGGTGCAATGTACAATGTCTCAACATGATTTCTTTTAAGCCATTTTTTAATCGCATCTGCAATAAACTCAGGTCCGTTATCACTGCGAATAAACTGCGGTACTCCAC
>JADFJC010000211.1 GCA_022566315.1 Planctomycetota bacterium | reverse complement strand
GAGCGAGGACAAGGCTGGCAAGGAAGCAAAACGCAGGACTACTGGTTGGTAGTCCGAGTTTTGCTGAGGCCGCCAGCCGAAGCCGCAGCCAGCCAAAAATGGAAGATAATTTATTTACAAGTCCTAAATAATCTGCCCAATACTTTACACTCAAGGTAAAGGTATAACATTGCAAGAAAATCAGATTTAAGATGCTGCTTTTTTTAGCACCGCAGGATTAAAAGGGCAGTAAAATCTGTGAAGCTTGTCCTGAGCGAAGTCGAATGGATCTGTGGTTAAAAAAGGACAAAATTGGCGGAACAAAAGGTTGATTTGGCGCATACTATAAATAAGCTGCTAACCAGGGTGCTGCAAAAGAAAACGAAATAACAGATAATATTGCAGCATATAAAAAAACGCCTATTTCTCGCTTGAATTAGGGCCGGTTATATAGTAAAATACTTAAAAACAAGTAGTGATTTTTCAAAAACTTTTTTTAACAGTAGTAAGGATTATTATCATGAGGAGCCGAAGAGGGTTTACCTTGATAGAACTTTTGGTCGTGATAGCTATTATTGCGCTATTGATGGCGATATTGATGCCCGCACTGGCACGGGTGAAGAAACAGGCACAGTCGGTTTCCTGCCAGGCGAGACTGAGACAATGGGGCCTTATGTTCAAGTTTTACACCGATGACTATGACGGCTATTTCAATGAAGGCTGGGGCGCGGGTGAGACGACGTTGTGGATGAATTCGCTACGGCCATACTACAAGGATAACTGGAATATGCTTTTATGCCCGACAGCAACAAGAGTTATGGCAAGTGGGTCTGACTGGGGTACGTTTAAGGCCGCGACGCGCGACGTTGACCTTCCCGGAGGTGGGTCGTACATTTATACCTTCAGCTATAGCATAAATTCCTGGACCAACTATATGCACGGAGACCGTGGCTCCCGTCTGGAGGAATGGTTCTGGAAAAACACCCAGAACAATACATCTGTAGTACCTGGGACCAGGACTCCCGCTGGCAGACCAGTTAGCACAAATAATATACCGGTGTTCGGCGACGCCACATGGCATGACGCCTGGCCACGGCCCACAGACGAGCCGGCTCCGTATATGGATGCTTTCGGGATAGGCAACCAGGGCACATCCGGGGAAATGAACCATTTCTGCATCGACCGGCACAACGGGTTTACTAATATGCTCTTTATGGACTGGTCCATCAGAAATGTTGGGCTCAAGGAAAACTGGACATTGAAGTGGCATCGTGCATTTGATACAGCCGGTCCGTGGACCAGAGCAGGCGGCGCCAGGCCCGAAGACTGGCCAACATGGCTGAGACGTTATAAAGATTACTAACAAAATAACTGCTGCATAAAAAAGCCAATCTCTCGGAGTTGGGTTTTCTTGCTGGTCAGCGCTTTTCGCAAAACTTATCAGTTGACATTAGAAGGAGTGTTACGATGAGCAATCGAAGAGGATTTACCTTAATAGAACTTTTGGTAGTTATCGCTATTATTGCGCTATTGATGGCGATATTGATGCCCGCACTGGCACGGGTGAAGAAACAGGCACAGTCGGTTTCATGCCAGGCGAGACTGAGACAATGGGGCCTTATATTCAAGTTCTACACAGATGACTACGACGGCTACTTCAATAACAGGGACTTGAGTGGGGGCAGGTGGATGACTGCACTGCAGCCGTACTACAAGGATAACTGGAATATGCTTTTATGCCCGACGGCCACAAGACCCATGCTAAACTCTTCCGACTGGGGCACCTTCAAGGCCGCCTCGCTCAACGATTACGTTTTCAGCTATGGCATCAATTCCTGGACTAACTCCGTGGAACAAGACCGTGGCTCTCGTTTGAAGGAATGGTTCTGGAGGAATGTCCAGAACAATACAGCTGTAATACCTGATACCAGGAAGCCCGCCGGCAGACCGGTTAGTACAAATAAGATACCGGTGTTCGGCGATTCCACATGGTATGATGCCTGGCCTCGCCACATCGACCAGCCGGCTTCGCATATGGATGCTTTCGGGATAGGCAACCAGGGCACATCCGGGGAAATGAACCATTTTAGCATCGACCGGCACAACGGGTTTATTAACATGCTCTTTATGGACTGGTCCGCCGGAAATGTAGGGCTTAAGGAGTTGTGGACGTTGAAATGGCATCGTGCATTTGATACAACCGGTCCGTGGACCAGAGCAGGCGGCGCCAGGCCCGAAGACTGGCCAACATGGCTGAGACGTTATAAAGATTACTAAAAAATGACAGTCTAATAGATAATCGCAGTCGCTTCTTCAATCCTCTTGATGACCTCAATGCCATCCGCAGAGTAAGGCACATAACCATCAAAGCCCTTCTGCAGCAGGGCCTCCGACTCAGAATCGCTTAACTGGTTCATTAGCGCTATAATCTTAATAGTCCGCAAATCCTCATTAGTACGAATGCACTTACAAATGCTCATCGCATCTATGCCCTCAGCCAAAAGGCTTACCAGCAGAACATGCGGTGCGAATTTCTGAACGACTGCGCCTGTCCCAAAATTGCTCTGGACGGTTTGGACCTCGTAGTCACCCTCATTTTGCAAAACATCGGCCAGGGCCGATGCAGTTTTGTCGTTGCTGTCTGCTATAAGTACCCGGATTTTGCCGACCGGAAGTGCCGCGGTAGGCATATTATGCACCTTCATAAAGCGAGCCAGTTCGCTGACAGGTATTCGACGGTCCTTGCTGCCCGGTATGCGATAGCCCTTCAGTTGCCCGTTATCAAACCACTTCGAGACTGTTCGAGGTGCGACGTTACAAATCTTGGCTACGTCGCCTGTCGTCAGTACGTTTTTGCCTTTTGCCATTTCCAGATTCCCGCCACTATATACTCAAACCGTATCTTTAATCGGTTTTAAATCGAAGGATGTTTAACATACAAAATGTAATTTTCAAACCCCCACCGTTTTGCTTCCCAAAAGCGAAGCAGCGGGGGCAAATAAACAATTATCTCATTAGCACTACGTCCCATAAGTACTAAGAGCCAGGTAGTTACCATTTACCATTTACCAATTACCATTTACCATTTACCATTTACCAATTGATTTATCGGCCGGTGCCGGTACAATTTCGCCAAGGAGATTTTGCTATGCAGATATACTTGTCTCGCCCGGATATCACCGAGAGAGAAATCGAGGCGGTCTGTGAAGTGCTTCGCAGTCCCAACCTTTCGCTCGGCCCTAAACTGGCGGAATTCGAACAGGCTTTCGCTAAGTACATTGGCACAAAGCGGGCTGTCGCCGTCAATAGCGGGACCAGCGGCCTGTTCTTGTCTATGTTGGCACTAAGAATTGCCCCGGGAGACGAAGTTATTACTACACCGTTTACTTTCATTGCCTCCGCAGCTTCTATTATGATGGCTGGCGCCAGGCCCGTCTTTGTTGATATTGACCCGGCAAGTCTGAATATCGACCCCGCCAAAATCGAAGCCGGCATTACCCCCAAAACAAAAGCCATCCTTCCAGTAACGATTTTCGGCAATCCTGCCGGTCTTGACAGGGTCTGTGAAATTGCTCAAAAACACAACCTGGCCATAATCGAAGACAGTTGTGAAGCCCTCGGTTCTGCATTGAACGGGAAAAAGGCCGGGACATTCGGCACGATGAGTGTATTCGGCTTCTATCCCAATAAGCAGATAACCACCGGCGAAGGCGGAATGATTTTGACAAACGACGATTATCTGGCGGATATGTGCGTATCGCTCCGCAATCAGGGAAGGGGCAAAGGTAGCAGTTGGCTGTGCCACGACAGGCTGGGTTATAACTTCCGGCTCAGCGACATAAATTGTGCTCTCGGCATTGTGCAGCTTTCTCGAATAGACCAATTCAAAGCCAAACGCCGACAGGTTGCAAAATGGTATCAGGAAATCTTAGCCGACGACGACAGACTGACAGTGCCCACCGAGCCGGATGGTTGCGATATGAGCTGGTTTGTCTTTGTTGTACGGCTGGCAGACGGTTTTACTTTAGAGAAGCGGGACAGTATTCTCCAGGCTATGAGAAGCCAAAACATTCAGGTCAGCAATTATTTTCCTCCTGTGCATCTACAGCCGTTTATGGTTGAGCAATTCGGCTATAACCAGGGCGATTTCCCTCTTACCGAAGCCGTGTCTAAAAGCACTATCGCCCTGCCGTTTCATAACAATCTGACCAAGGATGAAGTGGCAATTGTCTGCAAAACATTGAAAGAAGTTTTGGATAAAAATTAGCATTGCGCGCTCTCTCATTGCGAGCAAATACTTACCTGCCTATAAGGAACCGAAGCAATCGCAAACCAAACTCAAAACTAAACACTTAAAACTCAAAACTATTTCTTCCCTGCCCCCCAACCCCATGATCTTACCTGCCTATAAGGCAGCGTTCGGGGGTCAATTAAAAAACAAAACCTGGCACAGACAGGGTTTTCCTTATTGTTTAGCCCCGGGTTCCACCCGGGGTCCTCCCACACCCGAGATGTGCCCATCAACCAATATGAAATCTCAAATCAAAAATCCAAAATACTCAATCCCAATAATCAATAGTAAATAATCAATAATAAATTGTTTTCCTTTCCTTTCCCCT
>JADFJC010000092.1 GCA_022566315.1 Planctomycetota bacterium | reverse complement strand
GATGAATACGGTGTGGTCTATGCCGAAGTAACGGATTCGTGGTTTGATGAGCAGCTTTGGCCGCAGCCGTAACAACGTTGATACAAGGCTAATTGGATTCCCGTCCCGCACCATGATGCGGGGCGGGAATGACATAGTGATTCTGCACCACTTGTACCTGCCTGTACCCCTGCGCTTTCTTGCCTGCACCTGTCAGTCCTGGGGACTCCGCCGTAAGGCGTCCCCAAGCGGACAAGCGGACAAGCGGACTTACGGAGTACGAGAGACAAAAATCATTCATTATTATCGAAGGTTAAAAAATAAACTTAAGCAATTTTTCGGAGCAAAATGCTGAAAAACAGGTAGATATGCCGTATCAAACAACCCCAAAACAAGTTTGGCGGCGTCACTGGGGGCTCTATCAGTAACACAAAGCTCAATAAATTCCCGCTTTTAACTAAAGTACCCACAGGAATCTATCGAAAAAAACATAGATATTGCAATAGAGATTATGGAGATAACTGTTAGGTGAATGACAGCAAGGCTGGATATCAGCCGAATAGTCTTCAAACAAACTAAATAATCGGGCCTGGTAAATGGCAACATCCCAAACAGAAGAAGCTACCGATAACAAGCAAGATTCTGAGGAATCCGGGGCAGTTCAAGAAAGTGGCGGCGAAAAATCCAAGCCGCAGGAACCTGCTGCTGTCGAGGCGCCTGTTGAGGAAGCCGCCGCCGAACAAGGCGCAGAAGAAACTCAGGAGCAGAAAGCTGCAGATGATAAAGCTGATTCCGAAGAAAAGGCCGAAGCCGAAACTGAAGCTAAACCAGAGGCCGAAGCGGTAGAGGAGAAAGGCAAGCCCGAAGCCAAAGTCGAATCTAAAGAAAAAGCCGAAGCAGTAAAAGAAAAGATGGAAGCCAAACCCGAGGCCGCAGAAGAGCCAAAAGCTGAAGCTGAAGAAAAGGCCAAACCAGAAGTTGAAGCTAAACCAGAGGCCGAAGCAGTAGAGAAGGAAGGCAAACCCGAAGCCGAAGTCGAACTCGATACCGGATACTCGATACCAGATACTCGTCGAGAATCGAGTATCGAGAATCGAGTATCGAGTTCCGTGCCTGACCAGAGCCAAGAGTCCGTGACGGGCGAGATTTCCGAAACCATCCAAAAGATGACTCAGTCACCGGCTGTTCTTCCAGGCGAGTCCGGTAAACCCACAGCTAAAATACATATCAGCGTTTCATCAGCAGTATGCGCAAAAGAGATTATGCAAAAAGAGGTGGTCTGGGCAAATTCAGAGGAGAGTGTCCAGCAGGCTCTTACAAAAATGCAGCAGCAGGACAGCGGCTATATAATGATAGGCAAGGACGGGACACTGGAAGGTATAGTATCGAAGTCTGATATAACAGGAGCAGCCAGTATTTATATGCGACCGATATTTGCGAAATGGCATGGTCCTCTGGATGATGCTACGCTTCAAATCAAACTCAAATGGATAATGAGCAGGCCTGTTCGTACGGTAAGGCCGGAAACACCGCTGGCGACAATAATAGAAAATATGTGCCGGTTCGGCGGGCGTGGCTTACCCGTGATGGATGAACAGGGCAAAGTTCAGGGCTTAGTAACGGTATTCGACATCTTCAGGGCGCTGCTCAACACAAACGAGGATGCTTCGGCCGTTGGCAAAACAGCCGAGGCACCTGCATTAACATAAACATCACAAATGCTTTATCGGTCCTGTTTTGAGGCGGTAAAAAGCAAAAGTCCGAAGCTGCGTCAATCCGTATCCCCAGAAAAACAGTCAAAATGCGGCACCGACAATTGTCCCGCCTGCCGTCTTTAGAAATTGTCTTCGATTTATCTGGCCGTGTTCCTGCTTCATAGTTGAACCATCTTTAATTATCCCGTTGAGAGAAAAAACTTCGCGGCCTTCCTGCCGGCTGCGAGGGTTTTTATTGTCTCTTTTAAATTTTCAGCATTCGATGTCTTTGAGCCTTTGTCGACTGATGAGTTATCAGCGACCAAAACACTTAGCCGAGCAGGTTTGAGCTTGGCATTATTAAGAGGATTACAATTATTGTCCTTTTCATACACCCTTTACTAAATGTCATTTTGGTTGGATTTTGCACTTGATAACACAGTCTTTTTCTAAAATTTCCAGAAAAACCTTGCAAAACCAACCACTTTTGTGTTAAAGTTATATGCGGCCAAGGTAAGGAGGCAGGTTCAAAAAATCCTTAAAGTCCCGATAAATCGGGATAGCATCCGCAGATTATCATGTTATTCCCGACTTATCCGGATGAAGTAATCAATAATCATTTTTCTTAAGGACACAAAAATGAAAGCATCCCAGGTCTTCTACAAAAATCAGAAGTCAGAGGTCAGAAGTCGGAAGTCAGAATATATCATCTGTCATCTGTCATCTGTCTTCTGTCTTCTGTTTATCGTAACGCCGGCTATCTCGCAGGCCCGGGTCACTCAAGCTGATTACGAGCGAGCCGACCAGCTCCAATCTAATCTTAAGGGCCTCGTGTTCAAGAAGGAAATCAAGGCTCATTGGTTCAATGATAGTACGCGATTTTGGTACCGCAATGACCTTCGTGAAAGAAAGGAATTTATCGTTGTCGATGCCGAAGAAGGAACGCGCAAGCCGGCATTCGACCATCAAAAACTCGCGCAAATGCTCTCGGCTGCTACAGCTAAAACGTACGCTGCTGAGAATCTGCCATTTGACACCTTCAAAGTCATCGATGACGCCAACGCAATCCAGTTCGAGATAGAAAAGGCTCGCCTGCCGGCGGCCAAGGTTCAATGGAAATGTAACTTAACAACGTACGAATGTACGCGAATAGGACTGGTGGAGGAAAGTAAGCCGCCGGATGAAAATGGAGATAGAAAATCTCGCAGACAGGACCGTGAAAAAAGAAATTTGTCGCCGGACGGCAAATGGGAGGCCGTATTCAAGGAGCACAATCTTTATCTGCGTTCAACACAAGACGCCAGAGAGTTTCGGCTAACTCACGATGGTGAAGAAGGACACTATTATTCCTCCGCGTCCTGGTCTGGGGACTCCAAAAAGATAGTTGCCTATCGCACTGAGCCCGGAGACAACAAGATGGTGTATCTTATTGAGTCTTCGCCCAAGGAAGGTGGAAGGGCCAAGCTGCATTCACATCAATATGACCTGCCGGGCGATAAATTCACCTCCTATGAAATGAGCCTTTTTTTCATACAGACCAAAGAACAGACCAAAGTCGATACCGAACCGATTGATTTCGGGCGCCCTCCCAGATTGCGCTGGACGAAAGATTGTCGGAGTTTCACCTTTGAACGAATTGACCGTGGGCACCAGCGGGCCCGAATCATCCGCGTTGATGCGAACACGGGCAAAACAAAAACTATCGTGGACGAACGCTCCGAGACCTTTATCAACAAGTGGTGGGGCGGCGCAAGAACTCACTATGTGGATGATGGCAACGAGATAATCTGGCCATCTGAGCGGGACGGCTGGAAACACCTGTATCTTTATGACGGCAAAACTGGCAAATTGAAGAACCAAATCACTAAAGGCCCCTGGGTTGTCCGCAGTATCGTCCACGTGGACGAAAAAAATCGTATGATACAGTTTAAGGCAAGCGGACGTGAGAAAGACCGGGACCCATACTTGATTCATTACTACCGCATCAACTTTGACGGCACCGACTTAGTGTGTCTGACCCCTGGTAATGGCAACCACACGGTCCAGTTTTCCCCCAACCGGAAATACCTTATCGATACCTATTCGAGAGTTGATTCTCCGCCGGTGCATGAACTTCGCCCGGCCTCGGACGGCGAGCTTATCTGCGAACTCGAAAGGGCCGATGCTTCAGCGTTGCTCGAAGCAGGCTGGAAAACGCCTGAGCCTTTCGTGGCCAAAGGGCGCGACGGCAAAACCGATATCTGGGGCGTCATCTTCAGGCCGATGAAGCTGGATGAGTCGAAGAAATACCCCGTTATCGAAAAGATTTACGCCGGTCCCCATGGGTCTTTCGTGCCGAAAACCTGGCGTGACTTCCATTCGGCACAGTCGTTGGCCGAGCTGGGATTCATCCTGGTCCAAATCGACGGCATGGGCACGAACAATCGCTCAAAGGCATTTCACGATGTCTGCTGGAAAAATCTTGGAGACACCGGTTTTCCTGACCGCATCTTGTGGCTCAAAGCAGCCGCCAAACGTTATCCATATATGGATTTAACTCGTGTAGGCATTTTTGGTACTTCCGCTGGTGGCCAGTCTTCCACACGAGCCATGCTGGCCCATCCGGATTTCTACAAAGTGGCCGTTTCTTCCTGTGGCTGTCATGACAATCGAATGGATAAGGCGTCCTGGAACGAACAGTGGATGGGCTATCCGGTAGGCCCCCACTACGCCGAGCAGTCCAATATCACCAATGCCCACAAGCTGCAAGGCAAACTGCTGCTCATCGTCGGGGAGTTGGATAGAAATGTACCTCCTGAATCTACTTACCGATTAGTTGACGCACTGATCAAGGCCGACAAAGACTTCGATCTGCTTATTATGCCCGGTCAAGGCCACGGCAGTGGCGGGGCTTACGGTAATCGCAGAAGGCGGGATTTCTTTGTCAGGCACCTACTGGGTATCGAACCGCCGAATTGGAATTTGGACAAAAGTATGTGACCCCACTCCTGACCATCGCCCCGCTGTTAACCCCTGATGTTGATGAAGGTTTGAACAAGTGCAGGAAGACGGGCATCAGTTACCGGCGTCGTGGCCTTGGAGAAGGTCCTGATTCAACCAAACCCGAGTCAAGCCACTTCTCTACCATAATAGCACAGTCTTTGAAATCGACAACACAATCACCATTAAGGTCGGCGATTGAGCATCTGGCGGGAAACTCTCTGCGAACGGCTTTGCGATATGCAGATACGGTTATGCTCCGGTCAGAATGAACTTCAACAATGGCGTAAGCGTTGTTTTCAGCGCCGGAGCCTTCCACCATAGCCCTGAGCGTGTAGTAGTGAATCCCTCGAATTTGGCTGTAAGCTCCAGAATGGTAGTGCCCTTGCAAGACAGCGAGGACTCTGCCTGATGCCTCCAGGATTTGGCGGACATCGGCAGCATTATTGACGTAGTGCGCCCCCGTGCCATGAAGCAATTGGTGAATGAAAACGATAACGGGACCGCCTGCAGAGGCAAGGTCTTGTTTAAGCCACTCGAGTTCAGATGCTGGGATGTTTGTATCGGTCCAGGAGAAATTACCGTGGTCATAGCCGGTTCCATCGGATAAATAGTTTGCATCAAGAATCACGATGTGCAGACCGTTAAGGTCGAAGGAGTAGTAGGACACATTGGGCGAGATGCACGTGTTCTCGACATTGGTAAGGAACTGTGATTTGGAGATGCTATCCATATCGTGATTGCCAAGAACGTGATGGATTGGGCCTCTGAACTGCCGAAATATTGCCTCAACAGCCTGCAGATAGGAAATAGTATTTTCTTCGACCGGTGGGTCATCTTGATCTTTGAAATCGCCGAGTTCGACAAGGAAATCCGCTTTCTGTTTATTCATCAGTTCAACACACTCGGTCATTTTGTCGAGGGATTCGCTACAGAAGCGGTTGGAGTAATTTCTGTTGGCATAGTGGGAGTCGGTGACTATTCCGAAGCGTGCGGTATTCGGTCTGGACCCGGCGAATGTGTGCGAAATAAGCGGCCCTACGGTCAAACTCGTCAAGGAAGCAGCAGAGGCTTTCAAGAAGACGCGGCGGGTGATTATCCAATCCTGATGGGCTGGTGGGATAGGCTGGTTTCTCATCTTAGCCTCCTTCTCTGGTTTAAGCTCTATTCGTTCCATTTTCTGTCTTCTTTAATTTCTTCTCAAAGCAACAATGAGCAATTTATCTTGAAAACCCTCATTTTGCAAATCAAAAATTGCGCTCGGAGAATTCCTATCGAATGACATATTATCTTATAAGCATGTGTATTGGTTCAGCGTAAATTGGACAAATCCTCTTTACGGTTAAGAGACCTTGCCATCGGCAAGGAGGTTTTCTTAGGCATTGGGGAAATCCCGGTCAACACAAAAATATTCATTTAGGCTTGCTATTGGCTGCTTCCAACCCATATACTACAGCAGTGTGCTGCTTGAGCGATTTTACGGGGGGGCGGCGCAACGGTGTCCTGACAGTCGAGATAATGGTGGAGTATGCTGTGTCTTAGTAAGAGAAGGGTCAGGGGGTTCATGCTTATCGAGTTGTTGGTGGTCATTGCTATTATTGCGCTTTTGCTTGCGGTCCTCATGCCCGCGTTGCAGAGGGTCAAAGACCAGGCGAAAGCGACCACAAGACCGCGGCGGAGGTCGGCATGAACGTCATGCGGCATTGGTTCATGTGGTCGGCGATCGAGGTGACGCCGGGCGAGTACGACTGGCGGGACTGCGACCGGATGTTGGAGCTCGAGGCGCAAAACGGGACGGTGGGTGGCGTCTTAGACTTGGTGCCTCCGAAGCTCAACATGCACAAGCTGGGCGAATGGAACCATTACCGCATTACTTGTAAGGGTAGTGTGATCATCGTGGAGCTAAATGGGAGAGAAACCGCGTCCGCCGATCTGAACGAATGGAAAACGGCGTGTCAAAACCCGGATGGCACAGGGAATAAGTTCCGGCGGCCTCTGAAAGAGTTTGCCCGAAGAGGCTACATTGGGCTGCGGATCATGGAACGCCGGCTGCATTCAGGAACATCCGCATCAAGGTTCTTGACAGGTAGGGTTGGCGATATTTACTGCGAGCACATAGCTCAACTGGAAACGAAGGAGGTTTGGAAGAATGAGTAAAGGTACCGAGACAAAGGCATCACTCACGCGGCGAGACTTTCTTGCCACCGCAACAGTAGCCGGCCTTGGTGCAGTAACAGGCACCCCGGCCCGAGCTGTCAATCAAACGGTATCAGCGAGGCCAGCTTCCCGTGTGCTGGGAGCGAATGAGAAGAAACCCGTCGTCGGAGTCTACTACTACCCCTGGTACCGCGCCCCGAGCGCCGCGTCCGAGAAAGACGCCCCGGCAGTCGGATGGATGCGCAAAACGCTCCGCGGCCGCCTCGAGCCGAAGCACTTGCCGAAACGGGGCGTTTACAACAGCCACGATGCCGAGACGATCGCCGACCACATAGCCCAAAGCAAACGGGGCGGCGTCGATTTCTGGGCCGTGAGTTGGTGGGGGCCGAACCGCTCGACGGATACGGTCTTCAAGAACCACATTCTTGCCCACGCGAACGCCGGAAAACTGAAATACGCGCTCCTGTACGAGTCGACAGGCCGGTTCGGTTCCTTCGACAAGCCCAGCTATACGCGCCTTCTCGACGATTTCCAATACATGGCGGAGAACTACTTCGAAAACCCCCATTACCTGAAGATCGAAGGCAAGCCCGCCGTTTTCATCTACCTGACCCGCGTCTATTTCCGTGACCGAGGACTCGACGCGCTGCGTCGCCTGCGCGAGCGACTCCCGCACGTCTATCTCATTGGGGACGACGTGTTCGGTCCCGCGTATCGCTCGGAGTACGCCCGGCTCTGGGACGCGGTCACCGCGTACGACGTTTACGGCCAGTCGCTGAAAGGCGACGGCGCCACCCGCGCGGCGCTCGAGCGGCTGAACGCTAATTACGCCAACGCGCGGAAAATCGCCAACGGCGTCGGGACGGGCTTCATGCCGGCCATCAGTCCGGGTTATAACGATAAGGCGGTTCGGGAGGGCCACCCGGGGCGGGCACGCTATTTCAAAGACGTGCCCGGCTCGCGCGAGGGGGACATTTTCCGCGAGATGCTCCGTGACGTCGCGCTGCCGAACGTCGATCCTCTCGCCGGCAACGTCATCATGGTGACCTCGTTCAACGAGTGGTACGAAGATACGCAAATCGAAGCGACGGCCGGCACTGCGCCACCAACTGCGAAAGACAACTCGGCGTCCGGCGCGTTCTACACCGAGGGCGACACCTACGCGGATTACGGATACCTCTATCTCGACATCCTCCGCGAAGAAACGGAAAGACCGTTGACGATCGAAGCGCAAACGAGGTAGAATGCCGAGAAGGCCGTTCGAACGGATACGGCGGAATCGCCGTCCCTGCGTTCCGGACCGATTCCTCGCAAGGAGAAAACTGATGAGAAAATCGCTCTTAATGAAGCGTCGGAACTTCATACAAGTAACGGGCGCAGCCTGCGCGTTATTGCCCTTAACGCCGGTGTTGTATGCGAAAGACGATTCGGGAAAGCGACCGAACGTCCTGCTGATCGTCGCGGACCAGCATAACGCGGACGTCATGGGAAATGCGGGGCATCCGGTTGTGAAGACGCCACGGTTGGACCGGCTGGCCGAGAGCGGCGTGCGGTTCGACCGCGCTTACTGCCAGGACGCGATCTGCGTACCGTCGCGGACATCCTTCATGACGGGTCTTTACCCGCGCACGACGGGGTGCGTGGACAACGGTAACAAACCACCCTTTCCAGAAAGGCTCTATCCACTGCAGCACGTCTTTCGGCAAAATGGCTACCGCACCGGTTGCTTCGGCAAGCGGCACCTGCCGAACGCCGGCGAGCTGGCCCTCGGCTGGGACCGCTCGGCGACGACCATCAAGGACCCGTCGGACGAAAACTACTACGACTGGGTCACGGAGAGGGGGCAGTTGGACGCGCACAAGCGGGACTTCGGAGGCAGCCACGACGCGGACCTGATGTCGCGCATCACCGAGGTGCGCGAGGAAAACCGAACGTCAACTTATGCGACGGACAAGACGTTGGAGTTTCTGAAGGCATGTAAGGAAGAGGGCAAGCCGTTTTTCTGCTGGACCAATTACATTTTTCCCCATCAACCCTACACGCCGCTCAAGAAATGGGCCGACATGTATCCTCCGGAAAAAACGGAACTGCCCGAGAGCGTGACCGAGCCGTTGGAAAACCTGCCGCCCGAAATGCAAGGTTGGCGGCGCAACACGCGCCGGCCATGGAACCTGGGGACGGCGGCGAAGGACCACGATCTGTACCGGCGCTACGTGGCGTACTACTACGCGTTGACGAGCGAGGTGGACGCGTGTCTCGGGCGGCTCGTGGACGGGTTGGAGAGGATGGGGCTGAGCGAGAACACGATCGTGATTTACACCGCGGACCACGGCGATTTCGTCGCGGCCCACGGCATGGTCGAGAAATGCGCGTTGGGCCACAACGTTTACGAAGACACGCTGCGCGTCCCTCTGATCGTCGCCTGGCCAAAGCGTTTTCTCGAAGGCGCCGTCAACAAAAGCCTGGTGGAATTGGTCGATCTTTATCCGACCCTGATCGACCTTTTGGAGTTGAAGCGCCCCGAGGACGCGCCGAAACTGCCGGGCAAGTCGCTGGCTCCCTCGCTGACCGAAAACAAACCCACGGGCCGCAAGTACGCCGTCTCGGAAAACTGGAACCAGGCGACGGTGATTACCGAACGCTACAAACTGGGCGTCTGGATCAACCCCGGCCCTATCCCCAAATACAAAACGCGCGACAACCGCGAAAGGTTTCCAGACCAACTTTTCGACCGCGAAAAAGACCCGCAGGAACTGAACAATCTGATTGACGACCCGAAATACACCTCCGTGAAAAAGGAGTTGCGAGCTTACTTGGATGAATGGTCCGGTTCCACTCCGAATACCGGCAAGCGACAGTATGTTAGCAATTGGGTTAGCAATTCATAGATTTTGTGAGTACAATACTAAGGACTTGTAAATAAATTATCTTTCATTCTTGACTGTCCCTGCCTGCCGGCAGTCAAGGCTCGCCTGCCGGCGGTCAAGGCCTAATTTCTTTACCAGTCCTAACGGGCAACTAATTTGCGTTTTGTTTCTACATATTTGAGAACAGTAGTCTGCCCCTCTGTGATAATAGCATCGGGCTTGTCTCGCAAGCGTCGGATCCAGCCTTTATCATTGGGCAGTTGCCATTTCAGCTTATAGGCGCCTACGGGGAGTCTGTCAAAATGGTATTTGCCATCCTCATCTGTGACTGTCTCGAACTCCGCGCCCTCTTTGACAACATTAAGCATCTCAGCTATACTCTGTCGCTTCATAATCCTTATGAGTTTGACCTGGCACCCCTGTAGCCCTTCACCGCTGCGTAGAATACGACCTTCGGCACTGCCCACAGGCACTCGCCGCCATTGAACTGCCCTGTCGCTGGCATCCGGCGATTGGCGGGTAATTGCCTGAACCTGGTTTTGAACCTTTGCCAGAACCTCTTGTTCTATCTCTTTCTTCATTTGTTCGCGGTCCTGTTGAGGCGAAGCCAACACCGCAGTTCGCCTTTGCTCGCGCAGTTCAGCCAGTACTTCCCGTTTAATTTCTTCCTTAAGTTTTGCTCTATCCTGAGCAGGAGTTGAGCACCCACCGAGCGTTAAAAAGCCGAAAGCTGTTAAAGTAATAAACAAGAACTGTTTCATTATAAATCTCTACGATTTTAACGGAACTATATTACCATCTCCATACATACTGCACAACTGCAAAAAAATACGAGCGTACGTCAGTTCGCATCACGTTCCCGCGATGGAAATGGCGGAAATTCTTCCCGGCGCCCAAAGCAGTAACGTGCCAGGTAACATTTACACATCCCGCACTCACCCTTACAGCCTGGGCAGGTTACTTCCCAATAGCCTGTATCCGTACGAATGCACGGAACATGCTTTTCACAGACAGGACAGTACAGATAGTCCACATTCTCTTGCAGGTTCTCTATGGGAGAAGTGCTTTCTTTGCTTTCGTTCATTCTTCTTCCTCCCACTCTTCTTCTTCCTCCCACTCGTAAAGCGTAATAATATAGGCTATTATAGCATCGATATCATAGTCTGTCAAGCGAACTTCCCACGAAGGCATCTGGAGCGGAGGCTCGGGTCCGTTAGGGTCTGCTTTTGCACAGTTCTTCCCTTCGCGGATTATCGCTATTGCATCCTCACATTTTCTCAACACAATGAAGAACCGTGGAACATCAGGCGGTGGAATATTAGGTTCTCCTTGTTTTTCTATGAGCCACTCGACAAATGTCTCGGCATCTTCTTTTTCTTCCAGAAAGAAACTCTCAGCTATGGTATTGTGAGCCGGGACACTTCCCTTAACATAACTTGGGTCCTCAATGTCTCCTTCCTTGGCATAATTTGGGTTCTCAATGCCTCCTTTACCATCATCTCCGTGGCAGGTAATACAGCCATTTTTCTGGTAGAGATAACGTCCCCAGGCGACCATATCATCTTCGGGCGGCTGCTCAAACTCGTGCACACATTTTAGCGGTGGAGGCTCCTGGGGGGATTGGCCCTTGGCGGTAATCACGATCCAGCCCTGCATATAGAAATGGCAATCACCGCATATGGCAGTACAATAGTATCGATAAGTTCCAGGTGTCTGGGCCTCGAAATGTACCTCTTCAATGTAACCTGGCTCGACCTCAATAGGACCAATATTAAGCTGTGGCGCGTAAAACCGGTGGTGCACATCGGTGCTCTGAAGACGCAGCACCACTTTGTCACCTTCTTGGAGATAAATGGTCGCAGGCTTGAAATCCTTCCACCAATAGTTGGTGCCGTTAACTTTGTCCAATGTCCATACGCCGCTTTCGGCCACACCAGAGAGTGTGATGACCTTAGTTCCTTCAGGATGTCCGCCAAGCACATAACTATTATGATACCATCCGACTGCTACGGGTATGGCAACCAAACTCACCACAACAGATAAAGTTGCAAGTATTTCCTTAAATCTCATTGCCATGTTCCTTCACAATTCTCAAAGTGATTGCTTAGCCTATGAATAATCTCAAAAAGGCAAAAATAATTACGGCGCAAACTACACCAGTTGGAATAAGACTACGGACAGCCTGGGACTTGTCTTGATAGAGCGTTAGTGAAACATCATAACCTCGCTTCAGGGCGAAGAACAAACCAAACAGAAGCAGTAGAATCTGTATGTATATAGTGTACTCCGGCAGGATGGGCCTCCACGGAATATCTGCTGTCCCAAACAGGTCCCAGCCCCATCCCAGGGGGTCCGAGATCGTCGAAATTATATATGCACCATTAATCATTATTAACGGAAAACTGAAAGCAATCCAGGCCAGAAGTCCCAAAGGTACCAACATATAAGAGTATTTAATGAAGATTTCTTTAGTCGGGATGCTGCGATCTCCGGCGAGGAGCTTACCCAGCCAGGATGCCAAGGCCCACACAGCCGGGATGCCTATCAGTGCCGTAAACCAAATGATGCCCGCGTAGATACCGAAGCCCTTCCAGTTTCCCACTTCAGCTATGTTGGCCCACTCTTTAATTGTGCCCCATGGGCCGAGCAGAGTCACGGCATAGACCATGGCCAAGGCTAACATAATAAAAGCTTTCCAGGACTCATCGTATCCTTTGACGTGAATATCCCCACAGAACGGCCTGGCAAAGACGCTGATATTATCGTTGGGGCAACTTTTGACGCATTCCATGCACAATCCGCAGTAATTGTTTCGCTCCATTTTCCCGACGTATTGATACCAGGGACAGGCCCATCCCTTTTCGCTGCCTGTAAGACAGTTTTTGGTTTTGCACTCTCTGCGGCATACCTCTGGGTCAACGGCTCGCAGTTCGATCATTGAGGTCATTGCATAAAGGCCCTGGAAACCGCTTACCGGGCAGACGTACATGCAGAATGCCCTCTGCCGATAAAAGAACGCCAGGATGGTTGCAATTACGAACAGGCCCCCGAGAACGATGACACTAACAATCGGGCGGGTCAAAAACAGAGCACTGAACGTACACAAGGCCAAAAAACCGATGTCCTGAAGCCATATATTGCTCAGCGCCTTCGGCCATTTTTTATTGAGGCCGAACATCTTGTTTCTCAGGCCCCCCGTTTTACCGGACCTGACCTTGATTAAAGCTCCACGCTGAAACCACTCGCCAAAAAACGGAAACGGGCACACTACACACCAGACGCGAGAGGCGAACGGTACCATAAACGTAATCAACAGGAACCACCAGAATATCCAGACAAAAATTATTATAATGTTTCTGTTGCCGACCCGAGAGCCGAAAAGCCCGGCATAAAGAAAGAATACAAATATAACCAGGTTTGGAAAGATCACCAGAAACTGGAAGCTGCGCAATTTACAAAACTTTTTTAAGAAGGGTATTGTCTTGAAGAGGTCGATTCTGAACGGTTTAACTTGCCCAGAATCTTTGGGAGCGTCTTTAGCTTTATCTACAGAATTTGCCGGATGATTACCCATATTTATTGTACGTCTCCTCCCGGCATCGCGTCTTTATCTTTTTTCCCTGCAAGGAATATCACGAGCAATGTGGATATTAAAATCCCGACTGTCCCTCCGGAGGCCGCAAGGAAAGGATAATTTGGGCGGACAATCAACTCTCCCTGCATGAACGGGTGGAGGGTCCCGCACGTATGCGAGCAGCGGTAACGAAATTTGCCCGTATGCTCCACCGTGAAAACGACTTCGTTGACATCAGTAAACTCTTTCCCTTCAGAAGGATGCCGCAATTTGAATCCACGAACGCCCGGTTCAATCAGCGCATCAATATCGTGTCCTTCGAGAAAAAAACCGTGAACGACATCCAGCGAAGCCAATCGGATGTGCAATTCGTCACCTTTGTTCACGATGATTCTGGGCGGATCATACGCGTACTGTCGTGCCTTGATAAAGAATTCTCTTTTTTCTCCGCCTCCTGATGATGACGATGATGCCACTAACGGCGGGATAAGTGCGCATACAATAACTATCATAACACCGAGAATTACAAGTTTTGCTGTCATAATCTATTTCTTCACTTTGGCATACTTTGCTTTGGTTATCTCGAAATCGACGGTGGTTGTCTTACCCTGTTCTACGACTATTTCCTTGCTGCCGCCTCTAAGCTTGAGCTTTTTATGCCAGATATTGAGTTGATATTTGCCCGGCGGAACATTTTTCAAAGTGTATTGGGCCTTCTGAGGCTTGCCGTCGATTGAAGCGACAGTGAAAAACGGATTGTCGAAAACAGCAATATAGGCCGCCATCTCAAGGTGGAGTTTGCAAAGTGCAATTAGAGTTTTAGGTTCGCCGTCTTTCTCAAGTTTATGTTTGTTAGGTTTTTCGAATCTTAGGCTCATCAATTTCCCAGGTGGCGCGGTGCCAATGTCGATATCCTCTTTGCCTGTATTGTCGTTAAAAAGGTACACATTATGTTTGTCGTTATCGTTATTGAGGAATTCGACAGTGGTTCCCTTCTGAATAGCCAGGACGTGCGGGATAAATACCAGCCCTTTCTGGTCCATTCTTTTGCGTTTCGCGGACGGGGGAAAATCATTGCCGGCCACTTTTTCAAGGTAAACCACGACATCTTTGTCGCTCTTGGAGCCTGTGGTCTTGACTCTTGTTCTATAGATACCCACAGTTCCCTTTATAGTGCCGGCAGAGGCCCGAACCGCTGTTATGCAAGCGCAGTTTTTATCTGCGCTGCAAGGGCTGCAGGGACAGTTCTGGCATTTTTCCCCGGGTGCACATTCGCACTTATCACTTTGGCATCCCAACCCGGGGCAAAGTTTTGACTCTGCTGCGAAAACTGCATCCGAGCAGAAAAATCCTAACGCCAAAACAGCAGCCACACTTGCCAAACAAACTAACTTTTTCATTTTAATCTCCTAAAAAAAGACCAGTACAGGAGCGGAGATGAGATGTTCTTCTGTACTGGTCAGTTACTTACATGTCCGGATTTGCGTCACATCTGCTCAAAAAGCAAAATCCAGCCGTGCCCAAAGCATATTACCGTCACTCAAAGTCGCCCCACTGCCTCTTGATTCATCCGTTACACGGAATCGTCCCTCGAGAGTCAGTGATACATTCGCCCGCAGCAGTATCTTGAGACTTGGTACGATGTAGGCCAGTTTCTGGTCCTTACCGAGACTGCCCACACCAGTTGAAGGCATATCCAAATCCCGAGTCTCGTAGCGAACGGTGGGGATCAACCATGGTTTGTAAAAGTACGACGTCTCAACAAACCAGCCTTTTGAGTCAATCGACGCACTTGAGTAAGTCCCGTAAGGGTTATCGTTCTCGCCGAAAAAGTAACCCCCGCCCAGTTGGAGGTCCCCGTTTTTCCATATCAGACCGCCGCCTGCCCGCCAGAAATCGTCTGTCCGCACATCCGCAGCGACCCCAGTTTGATTGACCAGCCTTTCTCCGGTATTGAAAAAGCCGGACAGCGTCAGGGAGTCATCTACCCAGGATTCGGCTGATACCTCTAACTCATCTTCTTCGCCCAAATCTGCGCCGGAACCATCGAACCCGGTCCCACCTATCTTGTAGGCAACTTGAGCAAAGAAATCTTTTTCGCTGAGGTTACTATCTCCTTCCACGATGCCCACCGCATAGTACCAGCTCCTGCCAAAACCGTTTAGCTCGACACCCGGCGCATCATTGCGCACGCGATACGTATTTTTTGTAGATTTCGCCCCAAATTGGGTCGGGTACGGTATCCGCCAGTCGCCATACAAATAGTGGTTCTTGGTGAAGCGGTCGCCGTCCCGGGCGGTGTAGACTCCCGCCCAGCATCCTTGCAGCGTTCCGACTCTCATATTAAAGGCATTCTCAGGGCCGAACAAATCGTTAAAGGTAAATGTCGCGACCGCGTCCATTTCCCCCCCTTCCCACTCTAACTCTGCAAAGTAGGAGAGCTTATCTCCCAATGTCCCTGCTGCGAAAAGTTCTACTTCGTGAGGGAAATCGAACTTGGTTCGAGATGCTTTGGTTCCGCCGATGTCAGACGAGAAGTCACTCAATATCCGCATCGAGATAGGTGGAAGTCCTGACATATTCGACGGCCAAATGGAATTAGGCCAGAGCCGCTTATAAGCCTCGTCGCCTAATTCAAGAGGTTCGTCTTTTATGTATATTTCATCATCTGTAAACCTGTACCCATTGTTTCTGAAGGCTACACCTACAGAGTTAAGCCTCGGGAAAGCCTCATGACAAGTGGCACAACTCGTCTGGTACTTGCGGGCGAATGACGGTACCGCCTGGACATTCTCTGTCAAGACCATCAGCACCAAACAAATCAATAGTACCCCCATCAAACAAGTTCTTCGCTCCATAACAATTCCTTTCCTTAAATTAAAATTTCAAAGGACAACAAAACACTGACTCTTAATTACTGTCACAACTGTGTTTACACAGTTTACACATACTTCGTCAATCGGAGCATGAAACCTCCAATAATTGCGCAAAAGACCAATATACGGCTTTTTTAAGGAACCGCCATTCGCACCAAGCTGTTTATTGCATATTCAGCAAAGAACGTGCCAGCATGAACATAACGAGCAGATGCGCACGACAAACAGCCATATCAGTACTAAAAAGAAGAAAGTGTTGTCAGAGTTTGTAAATGTACCACCAAGATATTAGTGGTCTATGATAGCTGCAGAAGCGTGCCTAACTGCTAAGAACAATGATTTAGCAAGGTTTATAGAAATCCATACAAGT
>JADFJC010000210.1 GCA_022566315.1 Planctomycetota bacterium | reverse complement strand
AGGCCGACAACACGAGCATCCCGGACTGGACCCTCATTTTTGGCTTCACCGGGACTGTTACTGGCGGCGGCGGAAATGGCAGCCACTTCAATATCGGAAGCTTGGGCGGGCCTGGCGGTGTCGGCGCCCACGTTTGGGGCTGGGAAGAGACCATCTTCTCTGACGAGGTAGCTTTGGACTGGCACCATTATGCCATGACGTATGATGGGACGACCATAGAGTACTACGGCGACGGTATCCTGATGGACACTGACACCGGCAAATCCAACGTACAGGACCTCTCTACGTCGGCTGACCGCGTTCATGTTGGCAGCCGTATCACGCAGACCAGTTCCTTCCCCGGCAAAGTGGATGATGCCCAGATTTTCAACCACGTTTTGTCGGGCGCTGAGATAGCCTGGCTTGCTGGTGTGACTTTGCCGTTTGACAAGCCGTTTTGACATGGATGAATACGGTGTGGTCTATACCGAAGTAACGGATTCACAGCTTGATGAGCAGCTTTGGCCGCAGCCGTAACAACGATTGATACAAGGCTAATTGGATTCCCGCCCCGCACTACAATGCGGGGCGGGAATGACATAGCGATTCTGCACCACTTGTACCTGCCATTGCACCGCAGCGGGACTGCGATGAAGCGGCGAGCACACAAGAAGCCCCTCGGTTCAATGCTAACCCACAGATTCATCCAAAGCTAAGGACTTGTAAAGAAATTAGAACCGGCGCTCTTGGGCCACATCTATTTTACCTGGTCTTCGCGGCGAGTTTCTCTCTGGTGTTTTTTTTCGAGTAAGGCAATTTCCCGTCGATAATCTTCCGGACAATCCATATCTGAAAGCACTGCGGAAGTTGGCACAGTTAGCTCAAAGAGGTCGTCGGGGTGGGCGTTCAGAATCCCCCGCAAGCCCATGTTATCGTAGTGCGTCAATATCTCATTGCGATAGACCTCTGAGAACAGGATGGGGTGGCCTCGTTTGTCATTGTAGAGCGGCACGAGGATTCGCTTTTCAGTAGCGGCAAAGGAGCGAAGCATTTGGTCAATTAGTTCTGTGTTGATAGCCGGCTGGTCGCCGATCGCTACTAAAACCGCCTGACATTGTTGCGGCAGTTCTCGAAGGCCGCAGCGTACCGAAGACAACATTCCGGATTTGTAGTTGGAATTGTTTACGATGGAAACCGGCCGACCGGATAATTCCCGGCTTATTCGTTCCCTTTGGTGGCCTACAATCACGTGAACCTCGTCAACGGTGCTCGTGAGGAGCTGATCGACGATATGGGCGATGACTGTTTTGCCGCCGAAGGGTAAGAGTAGTTTCTGGACGCCCATTCGGCGTGAGCGGCCTGCGGCAAGAACTATGGCACAAATCATGTCTGATCCATCTTCGTTGGGGGTTTGTGAGCAATGCCTTTTCGCCGGAGGGCAACTAACTCAGCAGTGATGCTCGCTGCGATTTCGGGTACGGTAACAGCGCCGATGTCCAGCCCAATGGGTGCAAAGACACGGTCGAATTCATCTTCAGTGGCGAGGCCTGATTCAATGAAATTCTCGCGAATCAGTGCTACTTTTCGCTTGCTGCCGATCATTCCGATATAGGCGGCGTGCGTATGGATGCACGCCTCGAGGGCCTCGGCGTCAAGCTTGTGCCCGCGGGTAACAAGTACGATATAGGTATCGCTTGCGATGGGCACCGCAGCGATCTCTTTTGGAATATCACCGCAACGGGCCGTTGTCCCTTCCGGGAAAAGGGCTGGGCTGGTGAATTCGGGCCGGTCATCTATGACGGTGACATCGAAGCCAACCAGGCTGGCCTGAAGCGCAAGCGCCTGGCCGATGTGCCCTCCACCTGCGATTACCAGAAAGGGTTTGGGAATCACCGGCTCAACGAGGACTTCCGTAAAGACATCCGGATTTTGGGAGCTTTCCGTGAACAACTGCGGCCTCTCGCGGGTCAGGCAGGAGCGAATGTTGTCTGTGCCCGGAAAGGCGGCGTCCGATGGAATGGCCTCTTGTGGGAACCACTGAGATGTAACTTCCGTGTGCGCAGTAGCAGTAGTGCGTGCGGTGGTGAGTATGACACCTCGTTGTCGCTGCCGGGCAGCTTCGGCCACCTGGGCGTAAGATGCCCTGTCTTTTGCGACCGTTGGGTCGATGAGGATGCGCATGTTCCCGCCGCAAATGCCCCCGGCGTCCCTGGAATAGGCGTTATCCAGGTGAAAGTCGAACAGGATAGGCTGTTCCGATTTACAGGCCTCAACCGCGTATTGCTGGGCTTGGCCCTCTACAAATCCGCCGCCGATGGTCCCCCAAATCTTGCCAGTCCCGTCGATAACAGCCCTTACGCCCGTTTTCTGGGGCGTGGAACCCTCGGCGGCGTTCAGGACAAGGGCCACAGCGAAAGAGCGACCGCTATCGATGAACTCTACGACTTTTTGATGAATGTCTATGGAGTGGTGATTTCTGTCCATCTTATTCCCTTAGAGTTGGCATCTAAGCCGTTATGGTTGCTTGAGCAAGGCGCTGCGGATAGGCATGGAACGGATGCGGATGCCGGTTGCAGCGAAGACGGCGTTGGCGATGGCAGGGGCAATTACAATAATAGGTGTTTCCCCGCCCCCGGCCGAAGGTATGTCAGTTTTGTTTATCAGATGTACATCGATTTTGGGAACATCCTTGAACCGTGGTACCAGATACCCGGCGAAGCCGGCGTTCAGGATTTTGCCGTTTTCGAATTGAATTTCTTCTCGCAGTGCAGCGCCCATGCCCATGATGATGCAGCCTTGTACCTGAGAGAGCAGGTTTGCCGGATTCTGGATGGCGCCGCATTCAAAGACTTCACAAACCTGATGCACTTTAAATTCGCCTCGTTTGCGATCAATTCTCACTTCCGCACAAGCCGCCACTACGGAATTTTTTTCTGTTCCGCAGGCCAGCCCCACGCCTATATCAGCAGTAACATTTTTTCTGCGTGTGGGCCAATTGAAGTGCCTGGCAGCAGCCTCAAGGACAGTTCGTATGCGTGGGTTCTCGAGATGGGCAAGCCTGAATGCGAGTGGGTCGGCCCCTGCTGCTGCGGCAAGCTCGTCCATAAAGGACTCTCTGGCAAAGTTGTTAGCAGTCGCCGCCAAGCACCGGTATGAGCCCTGGCGTAAAGGAGAATCGGAACCCATCGACAGGATTCTTGTGTTGGCTATATTGTATGGTGTATCTATTGCCGAACCGCCGGCGTTGATGTTGGTAAAGTCCCAGGCAATAAGCGAGCCGTTCGCATCCAGGCCGCCCTTGCACTCGATTACTGCTGCCGGGCGGAAATAAGCCCAGGTGAACTCTTCAGCGCGTGTCCAGTGTACGGCTACCGGACGTCCGAACGCCTTGGCTAATCGCGCAGCTTCTTCCGCCGCTTCACCAGTATGTTTGCCCCCGAATCCACCGCCCATATCGGGCACGATAACACGAACCTGTTCGGATGAAATTTGGAAAGTCCTGGCTAAGCTCCCTTGCACTCGCTGGGGGCCATCGACGCCCGTCCATACGGTCAGCTTGCCGTCTTTCCACTCTGCTATTGCCGCCCTTGGTTCCATTGGGGTATGCTGAATGTAGGCCACTTCGTAAGTTTCGCTGAGGACCTTGCTTGCGCCGGCAAGGCCCTTGTCAATAGAGCCCCTGGTTCTGGAACGTGACCTTCCGCCTGAACGAGCATTTTTCTTAAGATGGGAAAACAAGTCCTTGCTCGATGGATGAGATACGGTTTTCCAGGATGCAGTTTTTGCAACAGCCTCCAGGGCCTGTGCCGCACGAAATGACGATGGCGCAGCGCATCCGATGAACTGTTCATCGCGGACGACGACCACGTCTTTCATAGCTTTGGCTTTGGAAAGATCGATTGATTCCAGCGTAGCTCCATAAGAGGGAGGACGCAGGATTTTTCCGTAGAGCATATTGGGGCGCACGATATCCGAAGGATAATGGTGTGCTCCGGTAACTATGTCCCTGCTGTTCGGCCTGGGAACCGAATTGCCAAGCGCTTTCCATTGATTTACGGGTGTAAGAGTTACGTCGGAGGGGATGCTTTGTTTGAAAGCTTCGGCAACGTCCTTTGATTTGGCCAAATCCGCATAGGTGATAGTCTGTCTCGTTGTCCGGTTAGTGATAGTGCCGTTGCGCACGTTTAAGGCGCTGCTGTCCACCTTCCATTGCTTAGCTGCAAGACGGGTCAATAGCTCGCGGGCGGTTGCGGCGCCTCGGCGGACGGCGGGAACGGTCGAAGGAGTCGTCCGGCTGCCGGCGGTCATCCCATCATCAGGGACCAGAGCCGTGTCGGACATCACTAAGCGGATTTGGTCAACCGAAACTCGCAGCTCTTCCGCGGCTGCCTGCGTTAGTTGTGCTCGCGGACCCTGGCCTTCCTCGACCTTACCGGTCATAACGGTGATTGTGCCATCCCGGTTAAGGTGGAGTCGCGCGGCCACGGTTATGGACCGTCCCCCCCGGCTGCGTCGCTGGCCAAGAGAGACGCCCTCAGTTACCGTGATTAGAAGCCCTGCACCTAACATTTGCACAAAGGTGCGCCGGCTCAGTTTTATTTCAGAGCTTATCGCTTCAACAGACTCAAATCGTTTGGGTTCGAGCATTTCTTTGGTAGAGGTATTTTCAGT
>JADFJC010000008.1 GCA_022566315.1 Planctomycetota bacterium | reverse complement strand
GCGGATTGCAAACTCAGTATATACAATGGATTATGAAAATAAATGGCCGTGGAGAGTCCGAAAAAACAAACCCAATTCAAACCCAATCAAACCCAATCTCCGAAAAGCCAAAATGAATATAAACTCACTTATAACAAAGGATTACAGAAAAAAAGATGATTTCGCAGTCCGAAAAAACAAACCCAATTCAAACCCAATTTCCGAAAAGCCCAAAATGAACGTAAACTTATATGTTATAGAGGATTATGAAAATAAAACCGCCTTCCGGCCCAAAAAAACAAACCCAATCAAACCCAATTTCCAAAAGGCCAAAATGAATGTAAACTCACTTATAACAAAGGATTACAGAAAAAAACTGTTAAACTTGAGCCGTTCCAGGGCCGGGATGGCACCTTGAGCTGTAGGAGTAGTTTATGACTGTAAAACATCTTCTCCGCGAAAAGCGCGATGACATCCAGAACATTGCCGCCAGGCACGGCGCGTACAACGTTCGTGTCTTCGGTTCCGTAGCGCGCGGCGAAGCCGGACCGGAAAGCGATATTGACTTGCTCGTCGAGGCAGGTCCAACCACAAGTTCGTGGTTTCCTGCGGGACTTAGCCTGGACCTTGAAAAAATTCTTGGTCGCCGCGTCGAGATTGTGACAGAGAATGGACTTAATCCCTTTATTCGTGAATATGTGCTCCGTGAGGCTGTTCCACTATGAGAGACGATATTGCCTACGTGCGGCATGTTCGAGAGTGTATCCGGCGTATCGAGGAAAATGTAGCTGAGGGACGGGATCGTTTCATAGAGTCCCACGCACTTCAGGATGCTGTGCTAAGAAACCTTCAAACGATGTCTTAATCGACCCAGCACCTTTCGGATGCCTTGAAAGCAGCACACCCTGAGATCGAGTGGGCACGTATCGCGGCATTTCGCAACGTGCTTGTTCACAATTATCTGGGTATTGATATAGACAGAGTCTGGGAGATTACTCAGCGTGATGTTCCTGAGCTAAAACGGGCCATCTTGAGTATGCTCCAAGAGCGTGAAAACTACGACTCATAATGTAACAGCCATGTGAGTAAAAATGGAAATATCAGAAGAAAAGACCACGTTACTCTTGGCGTTTTTCATTATGGCTGTAGAGTATGAGGCATTTGGCTCACGTGTGTAAGACAGCGTGGTTTGTTATCCACTTTATGATATAATAGTTACACTATGAAAGTCATAAGAAATCACACAACCTTAAAAAAAATGACCAAACAAGACGACTGCTATGTAGATGCATCACCCCGGGAAAGAGTCAGCTTTATATGGGAACTCACCGCCGAATTATGGTCGTTAAAGGATAAGCAACATGTTGAACAAAGATTACAAAGAAATGTTACAAATCTTATCAAGAATAAAGAATCAACAGGTCGTGAAAAAGATCAACTTGATGCTAAATATTTACGCGAGAATAACGACGCTTAGGACTTGTAAATAAATTATCTTCCATTTTTGGCTGGCTGCGGCTGCGGCTGGCGGTGTCAACCTTGTCCTCACTCAGCCAAAAACGAAACCTAATTTCTTTACCAGTCCTTAACGTCATACACGACTACAAATCCTTCCAAACGCTGCCTGCTTCTGCGGTACATCTGTGTATCTTATGAGGAGTGCGAAAGAGCAATTTTCCTGACGCTTCGGTGGCTGATTTAAATGCTTTAGCAGTCCCTTGGGGACACCTTACGGCGCTACTTGTCTCATAATCGCCTTGAGATTTCGATATGTTTTTTGAAGTGTTCATCGTCGGTATGGGGGAAATCTCTCCTGAAGTGGACGCCTCGACTTTCCTGGCGCACATAGGCTGATTGGGCCATAAGCAGGCAAACGGTGAGCATATTCTGACATTCCCAGCCTTCGGGCGAGTCAAAGATTTTGTCCATCACATAGCGCTGCCAGAAACTGATAATCTCCTGAGTTTCTGTGAGCAGTTGTGCCTTTCGGGTGATGCCGACATTTCGCCACATAAGAGCTCGAAGCGAGTTTCTGACGTCAGCGGCATCCAAACGGGTGCGGTCTGAATGTGGTATTTGATATTTTATCAAAGGGTGCTTGAGATGGGCAGCGCCCGCTTTTGTGCTTTGCGAAGCAATCTTCCCGGCTATTTTGCCGAATACCAACCCTTCAAGGAGGGAGTTACTGCCGAGTCGATTTGCGCCGTGCAGGCCGGTGGAAGCTATTTCGCCGCAGGCGTAAAGATTTTCGATATTTGTTTTAGCCAAACTGTCAGTTTTTACACCTCCTATCATATAGTGTGCGCTGGGTCGAACAGGGATGAGGTCGTGACCGATATCTATATCGAAACTTTCAAGCAGTTCGTTAATCTGCGGGAATCTTTTTGCAAAATATGCTTTATCGAAGTGCCGAACGTCCAGATAAACATGCGTTGACTCGGTTTTTCGCATCTGGGTAAGGATGGCCCGGCTGACAATGTCACGCGGTGCAAGCTCGGCGGCTTCGTGGTATTCCTTCATAAAACGCCGGCCCTTGTTATCCAGCAGAACCGCCCCTTCACCACGAAGCGTCTCGGTAATCAAGGCCCGTGTGGCGCCTGCAATATAGAGCGTGGTCGGGTGGAACTGCATAAACTCCAAATCCTGCAATACGACACCGGCCCTGTAGGCAATAGCAATGCCATCGCCTGTTGCAACTTCTGGGTTTGTGGTTTCGCGGTAGAGTCGGCCTGCCCCTCCGGTTGCCAGGATTGTGTTTGCAGCCCAGATTATCTGGGGACCCCTGTGATTATCGTGGCCGACTATTCCTATGCACTTGTTGTCATCGTTGGTGAGCAGGTCAATGGCGTAGAAATTTTCCAATATTCTTATATTCGAATTCTGACCGACTTTTTTTATAAGCGCCTCTGTAATTATCCGTCCGGTTTCATCGCCATGTGCGTGAGCGACACGAGGGCAACTGTGGCCACCTTCAAGCGTAGTGGCGATATGCCCGTCAATCAGGTCGAATTCAGTACCCCAATCGAGCAGTTGCTCTATCAGTTCCGGTCCCTGGCGAATGACCGAGTCAACTATGCCCTCGTCACATATCCCGCAGCCGGTGTTAAGCGTATCGGTTATGTGTGATTCGAATGTGTCTGTTTTATTAAGCACCGAGGCAATACCACCCTGGGCTTTGGCAGTGTTACTATTTTTCACGGTATCTTTGCAAACGATGATGACGTTGCAGTGCTCGGCTGCTTCGATGGCGGCACGAAAGCCTGCGATGCCGGCCCCTATCACCAGACAATCGGTAAAAAGCTGGTGTGTGGAGATAGAGTCAATATTTACCAGATAGCGTCTTGGCTCAGCAAGTACACTATCTTGCGGTTTGGGTCCCTGTTTAAATTCCGGCTGAGAAGTCATAAATTTTACCTTTATCTATATTCTTTTGAGCTGCCGCTAAGGTTCGATGGCTTTGAGAGTATTTGTTTTTCCGGTTTCTCTGCGATTCAGGACAACTTCGTTGGTGAATACTCTGTTGTCGTCAGCGTATTTAAGTACGAAGGCCTGGAGTTCTTTTGTCGATGCCGTCAGGATAAACCTGTCCTCAATTGACGTATGCTTTACGGCATTGGGGTCTTCCTTGAGCAGCTCCGCCATTTTATCATCATCTGTTAATCGCATTTTCAACTGAGGCTCGATGGAGTCTATCTTTATAAATGTATGGACAGGGACCAAGAAAAATACGTTATATAGCCAGTCTGTTTTGTTCGGGTCTTCTGTGTCGCAGGGGAATTCATCCGGAAAAACGTCCAGAAACAAGCTGTTCTCCAGCTTCACCAGATGTGCAACAAATGAGCCTTTTTTGCCCTTATCGTCAGAGAAAATCAGTTTGTACGCATTCTTCGGTTCGTCAATATGCGTGAATTCCCAAATAACTTCAGGGCCGTTGGGGTCATCCACCCAGGTGCCGAGCAGTTTTTCCTCGAACACTACATTTTCTTTGGTATAAAGCGAATGCAGCGACATAACGGGCACACAGCCGCCTAAAAGGACAGCCAACAGGTAAAAAAGAATCTTTTTGACTTTCATTTTCTGGTCTCCTTTTGCTATTGACTATTTATGGTTGATTATTTTCAATTATCACCTTCAATCGTCAATTGTCAATTGCAAAGAAAGCCTAAAACCGATAGATTGCGAGGGTTGAAAGTCCAAGTTTATAATGAGAAGACTTTGATAAAGGAGCAAGTACGTTGGAATTGGAGCTATCCGGCTGGATTGTTGTCGCTTTAAGTGCGGTTATGGTGGGGATTACGAAGACCGGAATTCCGGGTCTTGGGATTTTGGTGGTGCCTTTGATGGCCGGCGTTTTGCCGGCCCGCAGTTCGGTCGGGGCGCTGCTTGGTATCCTGATATTAGCGGATTTGTTTGCTATCGTGTATCACAGACGTAACGCTAAGTGGGGTCATGTGCTGCGTCTGCTTCCGGCTGCTTTTGCAGGTATCGTGGCCGGGTACTTCGGGTTGAAAGTAGTCAACGATGAGCAGCTTAAACCGATTATTGGCGGGATAGTTCTGGTGATGTTGGGTATCAATTACTGGCGCACAAGGACTAAAGGTAAGGATGCGCCGGTTCCAACCCAATGGTGGTTTGTGGTCGGACTTGGTTTTATGGCGGGGGTTACGACTATGATGGCCAACGCAGCCGGGCCTATAATGATTATTTATCTGTTGGCTATGCGGCTGCCCAAAATCGAATTCGTGGGGACCGGTGCATGGTTCTTCTTCATTGTTAACTGGCTGAAGGTGCCGTTCAGCGCAAATCTGGACTTGATGACAGCGGCGTCTGTGAAACTTGATTTAATGATGCTGCCGTTTATTGCGGTTGGAGCGGTGATAGGGATATTTTTTCTAAAACGAATCCCGCAAAAGGCCTTTATTGCTGTTGTGCAGATTTTAGCAGTCGCTGCGGCCATCAAGCTTTTATTTTAATTGGAAAACTATCGCAGCAAGCCCGCAAAATTGGTTTGCAAAATAGCGTTCAAAAAGCGATTATTAAAGCTATGCATGGACGGGAGAACAAAGATAAATTCGGCGTTGCTCGGGAACAGATGCTCAGGCTGGACCTGAAGGGTCGTAATATAACTAATCCTGACGTCCTGAAGGTAATGGCTGAGGTTCCGCGGGAGGAATTTGTACCAGAGTCATATCTCTCACAGGCCTATACCGACGGCCCTCTGCCAATCGGGATGGGCCAGACTATTTCGCAGCCATATATTGTCGCTCTGATGACTCAGGAGCTGCGGTGCAATCGCAACTGCGAGGTTCTGGAGATTGGAACGGGCAGCGGGTACCAAACTGCGGTTCTCGGTAAGTTAGTAAAAAAAGTCTATACTATAGAAAGATTTCCCCAGTTGTCTGAGTCGGCCCAGGCGGTCCTTGGCAGGTTGGGCGTCAGTAATGTTGAGTTCTATGTTGGCGATGGCAGTTGCGGCTGGCCGGAGTCCCAACTGCCGCCATCGGGATGCTTTGACAGAATTATGATTACCGCTGCGGTGCCGGAGATACCAGAGCCTTTGGTCAGGCAGCTTGCCGATGGCGGCTTTTTGGTCGTGCCTGTCGGCTACGGAGGAGTGCAGGAGCTGGTAGCTTGTGAAAAAAAAGCGGGCAAACTTATCGAAAGAGAAATTTGTGATGTCCGGTTTGTGAAACTGTTAGGTGAACACGGTTTCGAGAAATAGTGCAAGAATTGCATTACTATATTTTGTCATTTCAAAAAAAAGTTAAATTTGTTATTGTATGTCCATGGACGGACATACAACAACAGCAGAGGTTAGCGAAGAATCACAAAACAGGCTCGACTTGTCGATGCCGATCCAATATGTAAAAGGCGTAGGTCCGGCCAGGGCCGAGACCTTCTCAAAATTGGGTGTTGAAACGGTCGGGGACTTATTAGAATATTATCCGCGCGACTGGAACTTTGTTCCCGAGCCGACAAAGATAGCTCAAATGCAGCCGGGCGAGGACACGGCTGTTATTGGTCTTGTCGAATCAACAGACTACCAGGATTATCGCAGGCAGTCGATATTTGAAGCCATAATCAGTGACGACACAGGCGCATGCAGAATTATATGGTTCCACGGCAGATACCTTCGCAATCAATTAGAACCCGGCCAAATAATAATGGCATCAGGCAAGGTTACTTTATACAAACATCAGTTGCAACTGACCAATCCGAAGTTTGTGGTACTCGATGAAGAACATCCCCGGTCGGCTGAGTATTTTAGCGGCGGAGTTTATCCCGCCTGCAAAGGACTGAGCAGCAGACAAATCAAAAAGATAATCGGACGCGTGCGTGAGGCAGCTGATAAGCTGGTGCCGGAGTTTTATGGCAAAAGTTTTCTGAAGAAAACAAACCTTATCAGCAGAAAGGACGCATTTCAGTGGATACATTTGCCGCCGGACGAGGAGAAACTGGCACAGGCAAAACGCAGATTAAAGTACGATGAGCTGTTTTTAATGCAGTTGGGATTGGCGCTTCGACGGTATAAGGTGCAGCATTTTTCTGCGGCGAGGCCGTGCATTTGCACCGACGAAATCGACAGCCGAATCAGGAAGCGTTTCCCATTTTTGCTCACCGAGGACCAAAACGACTGCATAGCCGAAATCGCTGCGGATATGAGCAGACATACGCCGATGAATCGGCTGTTGCAGGGTGACGTGGGTTCGGGCAAAACGGTGGTGGCGCTTTATGCCGCTTTGTTAGCTGTGGCCAACAGGACGCAAGTGGCAATTATGGCGCCTACGGAGATTTTGGCCAGCCAGCATTCTCTAAGCATTGAAAGGTATTTGAGGAACAGCAAAGTAAAAAGAGTTTTAGTAATGGGGGGATTGACCGGCAAAAAAAGAACTGAGCTTTTGAAGCAGATAAAAAGCGGCGAGGTTGATATTGTCGTTGGGACAGTGGCATTACTGCAGGCAGATATTGAGTTTAAAAAGTTAGGTTTGGTTATAATCGATGAGCAGCACAAATTCGGAGTCGAACAAAGAGCGCAATTGCGAAAACAAACCACTCCGCACTGCCTTGTTATGACGGCTACGCCTATTCCACGAACGCTGGCGATGACTGCATTCGGTGATTTGGATGTTTCTGTCATCAAGCACTCGCCGCCGGGCAGAGGCACCGTTATCACCCGCTGGGTTGACCGGCAAGACCGGCTCAAAGCGCATGAGTTTATCCGCGAGCGTCTCAAGGCAAAGAAGCAGGCGTATTTTGTTTATCCGCGGATTACTGCCGTTGTCCTAGGGACTCCTTACGGAGAGCAGGACAACGATGTCAGGGCTGCAACTGATGAATGGAAGTATCTTTCTACGGAAGTTTTTCCGGAATTTACCGTTGAGCTTTTGCATGGACAGATGCCCTCGGTTAGAAAGCAACAAGTTATGTCGGAGTTTCGCAAAGGTAAAATCGATGTGCTGGTATCAACCATTGTAGTTGAGGTCGGGGTGGATGTGCCGAACGCGACAATAATGGTCATAGAAGGAGCAGATAGATTCGGACTGGCACAACTGCATCAGTTGAGAGGGCGTATCGGAAGAGGAGAAGCTAAGTCATATTGTTTTTTATTCGCTGAGACCGACAGTGAAATAGCTCAAAGCAGACTCGAAATAATGATCAGAAGCAATGATGGTTTTGAGATAGCTGAGCATGATTTGCGGCTGCGCGGGCCGGGGGAGATGTTCAGCACACGACAGCACGGACTGCCGGATTTGAAAATCGCAAATATCGTAGATGACTTCGACCTGCTGGTTATGGCCAGGAAAAACGCGTTCGAGCTGGTCTCGCAAGACCCAATGTTAACAAAGACTGAACATAGAAATATTCGCCAGGCGCTGCTGGCTAAGTTCGGTGATGCGCTGGGATTAGCGGATGTGGCCTGAATACTATTGACTATTGATTATTTACTATTTACTATTGACTAAGCTGTCTTGAGTAAATTTTTAGGTAATAGAAGATAGAGTGTGCACTCCGCAAGGAGTCCTTATGACTTACGGACTGCACACCTTTTTGTCTGAAAGTAACCCGTCGCCGTACCGGCGACAACTAAACAACATAAGAAGAAAATATCGTAAAACCGCCGTCTTTTGACATAGTCAATAATCAATAGTAAATAGTCTTGACTTATGCGGATAGATTATAAAAACAAACGGATGGAGAGGGTTTTAATCGGCGTCAATGCTTTGACCTCGGCGATGGTCGCGGCGACTTTTGTTATGCTGTTCGGCGGTTTTAAGGAGCCATTGCTGCCGGAGGTGATTTTACATACTATTCAGGTCGTTTTGCTTTGTATCTTTGTTGTAGAGAAAATAATTCGGTTCTCTAATTCAGTTTCAAAGCTCGAATTCTGGCGGGCGAACTGGTTTGAAATTCCGCTTTTGCTTTTGCTTGGCGTTGCTGTGGTTGGGACAGGCCGTTGGTTTGCCCCTACGACAGCGGAAGCTGCGGTAGTTCGGCACTTCTCAGTGGGTATCTATCTTGTTCTGCAGGTAATTGCAAAACTATGCAGGACCAGCGTAAACTTAGCGGCATCGGGCAAGAGCCCGACACGAACATTAATCGCAAGTTTTCTGGTTTTGATATTCTCCGGGGCGGGGCTGCTAATGCTGCCGGCGGCATCTGCTCCTGGAAAAGAAAGCTTGAGCTTTGTCGATGCCTTGTTTACGGCGACCAGTGCGACCTGTGTTACAGGGCTTATCGTGAAGGACACCGGCCAGGACTTTAGTTTGATGGGACAGGTGGTGATTCTGACGCTGATTCAGCTTGGCGGTTTGGGGATAGTTATCTTTGGTGCGGTATTTGCGCTGCTATTGGGCCAGGCACTGAGCCTGCGTGAATCGGCGGCAATGCAGGACCTACTAAGTGCCCGCACACTCAGTCGGATAGGCAACATGATAGCTTTTATTTTCATTGGAACGGTGCTTATCGAAGCTGTTGGCGCGGTCAGCCTTTTCGGGATGTGGGACGATGTGCCCGGGCGAGTCACTAACGTTCATCAGCAATGGTTCTACAGTATCTTTCACTCGGTCAGCGCTTTTTGTAACGCGGGCTTTAGTTTGTTTAGTGACAGTTTTGTCAGCTATAACAGAAGCTGGAGTGTGTATGTAGTACTTTGTCCGCTGATAATCTTAGGCGGACTTGGTTTCGGTGTGCTTTACGACCTTGTCAATACTGCGGCTGACAGGGTAAAACGGTTCTTTAAGAAGTTGTTCTACAAACGCTACCGGCTTTCGATGGAAACACCAAAAAGGTTGCGGCTGCAGACCAAGATAGTTCTTAGTGTAAGTGCCTGTCTGATAGTTTTGGGTATGTTGGCCATACTTTTGTTTGAGCGATATGCGAGTGGAAGCAATCCTGCTGAAAAAACCGGCGTACTTGGTGCATTGTTTCAATCCATTACGGCCAGGACGGCAGGATTTAACACGGTCGATGTCTCGGCGATGTCGGCGTCGAGCAGGTTTGTTTTGATTTTGCTTATGTTTATTGGCGGTTCGCCCGGTTCTACGGCGGGCGGAATAAAGACGGTAACATTAGCGGTGGTAATAATGACTGCTGTTGCGGCGCTGCGAAAGCGGCAGGAAGTCGAAATGTTCAAGCGGTCAGTTCGGATAGTTGTTGTCGGCAGAGCAATAACTGTAACACTGCTCTTTGTGGCGGTTTTGTTTGTTGCTACGTTAGCACTGAGTATTACAGAGAATTCAAACGGCTCTACTTTGTCAGATATTATGTTCGAGGCAGGTTCTGCTCTGGGAACGGTGGGCCTGACGACCGGCATAACACGTTCTTTGACAACAGCCGGCAAATTGATTATTATAGCAACGATGCTTATCGGCAGACTCGGGCCTTTGACATTGTTAGCGGCACTGACGTTTAACTTAAAACCGGTTCGATATAATTATCCGGATGAGGCGATAATTGTCGGATAACAGAAGACAAAGGACAGAAGACAGAAAACAGAAATCCGACATCCGACTTCTGATTTCTGACTTCTGATACGATATACGATATACGAGGAACGAATTATGAAGCGGTTTGCTGTAATAGGATTGGGACGGTTCGGCAAGAAATTGGCTATCGCCCTTGCGATGAGCGGAGCGGAGGTTATCGCAATTGACAAAAACAGAGACGAGATAGAGCTGATTCGAGACCAGGTAAGCCACGCCGTCAGGCTCGACAGCACCGATGAAGAGGCGCTTAAAGCACAGGGCGTTGATAAGGTTGACGTCGCTATCATCGGTATAGGACAAAGCACAGGACGCGGTTTTGAGGCAGCGGTTCTGACGGTCGTGAACCTGCGGCAAATGGGCCTCAAGCAAATATACGCAAGAGCAGAGGATTTGATTGCAGGTGAGGTCTTTTCCAAAGTAGGCGCAACAGAGGTCATCTATCCTGAAACCGAATCGGCTCAACGATGGGCGTATAAACTTATCGCACCACAAATCGGAGAAAAAATAGACTTCACGCCCGGCTACAGCTTAGCTCGGATAAAGGCGCCGGCCAGCTTCGATGGCAAGACGGTTATGGATTTGCAACTGCGACAGAAATATAACGTGAACCTGGTTTTGATTAAGCGGGGTGAGCACGGCAAAAGCAAAAAGAGCGAGAAGAGCAAGATTATAAACGTTCCTATGCCCAATACCGTCATCTATCAGGACGATATTCTAATGGTGGCCGGCTCCGATGCAGACTTAGCTAAACTGCCGCAAGAATGAGGCCGATTACAAAAATTCTCGATTTCGATCGGAAAAGAATTCAGTAAGAGGCGTGTGTTTATGAAAGAGATTTCTACAGAATTACTCGATGAAATTACCAAGCGATTAGCCGAGTCAATACACCCGGAGAGGATTTATCTTTTTGGCTCACACGCTGCGGGCAACCCTGACGACGACAGCGATGTCGATTTGCTGATAGTCGTTCCAGATACTAATCAATCGCGTCACGACTTAGCCTTGAAAGGCAGGGCTAATATGAGAGACTTAATCATTCCAATGGATCTGGTAGTGTGTACCCACTCGGAAATAGAGAAATGGGAAAACGTCAAGTGCACGCTTATCTACACGGTTGTGCGAAAAGGGAAGCTTCTTTATGAGTCCGAAGGAAGAACTGGTAAAAGAATGGCTCAGGCTGGCTGATGATGACCTAAGGCTGGCTGGGCTGACCATGAAGGACGCTGAACCGGTATATTGGGCGGCAGCTTTTCACTGCCAACAAGCTGCGTAAAAGTCTCTCAAAGCCTTTCTTGCGTACAACGAGTATCACGTGGAAAAGACGCACGATATAGAATTTCTTGTCAAGCTGTGCATGAAAATTTTACCGGAAATGGAGCAATTCATAGAAACCGGTGCGGCCCTGTCAGAATATGCTGTTGAAACTCGTTACCCGGCAGCGATATTTGAAATCACCAAGATAAAAGCTGAAAAGGCGGCGGAAACTGCCCGCAGCATCTATGAATTCGTACTGAAATCGTTGCCAGACCTGGAAAAACTGCCACAGGAGTAAATAAAGAACCAGAATTCCCAGATTTTGCTTGAACTATTATCGCAAATATGCGATACTTTATGGGAACGGCAAAGATGCCGAAAACGGATATTGTTATATATCAATTATGACTAAGAAAAATAAAACTACAACTGATGCCGTAAAAATACTGCACAAAATCTTTATTAAGGATGATCCAAAGCGGCTTGCTTCTCTGGAAGAGGAACGAGAGAAATTGAAGATCGCAGGCCAGATTTATGACCTTCGGACGCAAGCAGGTTTGAGCCAGGCACAGTTGGCTAAATTAGTTGGAACTACACAGTCTGTTATCAGCCGGTTGGAAGATGCAGATTATAATGGCCACAGCTTTAACATGCTCCGCCGCATCGCAAGTGCGTTACATTGTAGGGTCGAGGTTCGACTTGTTCCGGAAAAAGTATTATCCTCTGGTGCATAATAATAAATGGTGGCTGGCTCCAATGCAGATTTAGCTAAACCGCCACAGGAGTAAACATGATAAGGTGGATTTCCGCCAGCCGCTTTCGCAAGGTCATGCTTTGCGGGAATGACAAAAGTAGCCATCAGGTTTTTCGGTGTTTTCTTAGCATATCAAGCATGTTCTGCATATCTTCGGGTAAGGGGGCTTCGAATTTTACCATCTCGTCGGTTGCCGGATGTTTGAATTCGAGCGTGTGGGCGTGGAGGGCGACCCGGCTTATTACCGGCTCTTGCACGGCAGGTTCGGCATCGGCTAACTGCCAGGGATAAACCAATCTGCCGCCGTACATATCATCGGCGACGATTGGGTGCTTTATGTATAACAGATGGACCCGTATCTGGTGGGTCCGGCCGGTCTTGGGTTTGAGCTTCAGCAGAGAAAAGCCGCGGAAAGATTCGAGGACCTCGTAAAAAGTAATTGCTTCTTTTCCAATATCCGGCCTGATTGCGTATTTTTCCCTGGCCCTTGGATGGATGCCTAATGGCGCTTTTATGCGGTCGGCTGTCAGCTCAGGCGTGCCGTGGACGATGGCCAGATAGTTCTTGTTGACCTGACGGTGTTCGAATTGCTTGGCAATTTTCCACTGGGTGGTATCGTCTTTTGCAACGACCATAACGCCGGTCGTGTTTTTGTCGAGCCGATGTACGATGCCGGGCCGAAATTCACCGAGGCCGCTCGACAGCTTATCCGAATAAAATACAAGGGCGTTTACCAAAGTGCCGTGTGTATTGCCACGGGCCGGGTGCACAATCATGCCGGGCTGTTTATTCAGGATGATTAAGCAGGAGTCTTCATAAACGATATTCAGCGGAATATCCTCGGGCAGAATCTCTTTGCTGGGTGGTTCGGGCAGTGTCAAATCGATTTTGTCGCCCGGACTCAGTTTGAAGCTTGGTTTGGCGATTTTGCCGTTCACCTTGATGAAGCCTGCCTTGATTGCGTCCTGTATGAAACGTCGGCTTAGGTTACTAAAACGGTTATGGAGATACTTATCGACTCTGCGCTCTTTAATGGCGTTGCCGACATGCAGAGTCAACGGCCCATTTTCGGTATCCGACCTCTGAGATAATTCACTTTGTGAATTATTTGACGGACACATTTGGTTCGGGAACCTCAGTCTTAGTTTCAGGTAGGACTTTCGGCGTCTGGGATGACTGATTTACATCGACTGGCAGGTTAGCCTCAGCAGGCAGATTGGCGTCAACTGGTTTTATCTGAATTTTCGGCTTTGTAGCAGCCCCTATCGTTTGGTTTGGCAAAAGCGAAGAAGTAGAGGGTAGATTGGCGTCAACTGGTCTTATTTGGATTCTCGGCTTTGTAGCAACCGGAGGTGCAGGTGCAGGTTTGAAAATCACTTTTTGCTTATAATCCGCCATTGTCTCAAGGCGGTGCTTTGCCGCAACGTTAGCTACAGTACCTTCGAAATCAGGATTTGCGGCGATAATCTGATATATCTGCTGTGCCTTTTCAAAGTTACCAAGTTCTTCCTCACAGAGTCCCAGGCCGAATTCAGCCGCAGCCGTTAAAGACGGATTAGATGTCCCCTTCAGGCGGGTTTGGATTGCTTCGGTGTAAGCAGCCTTTGCCTGATTTATCTGCGCTGTTAAATCCTGCTCACTTACAGTCCCTGGCCGGTAATGCAACTCCGTTCGCAGGGCTTCGGCCTGTTTAATAAGTGCCAAAGCAGCCATCCGGCCGTTATTTGTGTTTTGGGCGAAGTTCCCAAGACTGCTGGCAGGCTGAAGGAGCATAAACGAAAGGTCTCCTCCCTGGGCCTGGGCATTAAGGACTTGCACTTTGCTGGCCGATAACTGGTTAAGCAGGTTAGTAAATTCGAGCTGTTCCTGGGCTGCTGCGCTTTTGCTGTAGCTGTACCGGACGTAAATGGCTACGGCCGCAACAATCACTGCTGAAATGATGATAATAGTTGTGAGATTTTCCTTCGACCATTGCGGCAAGTTGCCCAGCCATTCGGCCAATTCGTTGGTTTTTAGTTCGTGCCGATGCTCAGATTTCATTTCATTCCTCGTTTTTTATTCGGATAGGCTATAAATCCTGCAGAACTCAATTCTAAATATACCTGTCCTAAATTGTGAACACAAGTCGAAATTATAGCAAAATCTCTTTTATCTTGCAATAGGTTTGTTAATCGGTTAAATTTTAGCTGATAATTCGTCGAAAGGGTATAGATGTTCGGAATAAAAACAGAAAACAGAAGACAGAAGGCAGTCCACCGGATGCCTACCTGGGGCACAGGTTACGGCAAAGGCAGAAGGCTTTTATTTTTCACTTTATATTTTTCGGTAATCTTTTCAACAGCAGTTTTGCAAAGCGAAACCAAAGCGGCCCAGGCAAACGTATTAGAAGGCATCTGGGACCCGGCGAAATATATCAGCCTTGATGAAATTAAGCCGGGGATGGAGGCTTATTGTCTGACGGAGTATGGGGTTGCCGGGATCGAGAAGTTCGGTCTGGAAGTTGTGGATGTGGTGCGCGATTTTGACCCTGGTTTGGATGTGATTTTGGTTAGGGGTATCGATGAACGTTTTATCCACACAGGTCCTGTAGCTGGGTGCAGCGGCTCGCCGGTCTATATCGACGGCAGATTAGCTGGGGCGCTGGCTTACGCATGGACTTTCTCTAAGGACCCGCTTTACGGGGTAACGCCAATCGAGGGAATGCTCAAGGTAGGCCTCGGAGGGCAAGTCCCAAGCTCCGGGCAAAGTTCAGGGCAGGGATGGTTAGTATTCGATTTTTCCAAACCTATTGATTTGACCGAGGTTGTCAGGCAATTTAGAAACGAGTTGAAAAAAAGAAGCCGCAATCTGAGCGGCGTCAGCCCGCTGCCGTGCCTTTTGATTACATCCGGCCTGACAAGTGAGGCTCGTGAGCAACTGGATGAACTGTTTAAGCCCTTCGGAATGATGGTTGTCGCGGGCGGCGGAAGCGGAAGCAACACCGATGTATCGGCTGAAAAGGTGCAATTAGTCCCCGGGGCCTGTCTTATCGTGCCGTTGGTAAGTGGTGATATAAATCTGGCCGTTTCCGGAACGGTAACCGAAGTCAGGGGCGATAAGGTTTATGGCTTCGGGCACAGCTATCTCGGTTACGGCCCGACAGACTTGCCGATGGCCACAGGGAAAGTACACACGGTAGTATCAAGCATATATCGTTCTTTTAAGTTGGCCAGTATGGTAGAAACAGTTGGTGCTTTGACGATAGATGAGTCGATGGCGGTCTTCGGACGGATCGGCGCAAAAGCCAAAACGATACCACTGACGATACGAATAGACCGTTACAACGACACCGAGAAACGTGTTTACAACTGCCGAGTTGCTAATAATCGGCTGCTTACGCCGATGTTGATTCAGTCTGCCGTATCCGGGGCGGCTTTTCAGCTCGGCAATTTTCCACCGGACCATATGATCGAATACAAAGTAGATATTAGTTTAGAGGGTGCCGAATCAATTAGCTTTGAAAACGTCTCCACCGATCGTGGTCTGATTGAGTTAATAATAGAAAGTATCGGGTCGGTTGCACTGCTAATGAATAATCCGTATGAAGAAGTTGGTATAGAATCAATCGATTATGATATTCGCATCGTGCCGAAGAGCATTGTCTCACATATATGGTCGTTGGATTTGTCTGATTCAAAGCTCAAGGCCGGTGAGAATATCGAGATTGGAGTTATTGTGGAATCTGTTCTGGCGGGAAAGAAAAAATACCAGTGTACCCTGAAAATACCCGAAGATTTGGTACCCGGAAGATATGATCTGACGGTGTGCGGCTCGCCGGATTACGAGCGGTTTCTTCTGAAAGCTGTCCCTTATAAATTTATTGCGAAAAGTGTGCCGGGTTTGATTGAGGCGCTTAATTACTCTTTGGGGGTTGGTAGAGATAAGTTGTATTTTATTTTATCTTTGCCGGCCGGGGGTATTACCCTCGAGCAGGCTGAGCTGCCCGACCTGCCTGGAACCAAGGTTTTGGTCCTGCAGAACGCAAAAAGGACGCTGAAAATCCAGCCATATCAACATTGGATTGAGCAAAGCTTAGAAATCGGCACAGTGGTCATCGACAAAAAGGTTATGAAAATAACAGTAGAAAAATAATCCCGCACCAATTAGACGTGAGCCTAAGCTCAATTGGTACGGGACAATCTTCCACTTTGTTAATTTGAGGTATTGCTATGAGAGATAAATTCCACGTTAATTGCAGATTAACCTTTACGGCTTTGCTCTGTATGGTTCTGAGTTCAACTTGTTTGGCGGTCAGCAGTAAGATTACACGTCATACCAGCAGTTCGGATTTATTAAAGGGGCAGGCCGAAGGGCTCGTGATTAGCTCGCGAGGGACTATTCAGCTCGGGCGGGCAGCCGAGACGCTGGTCGAGGAAGAGGAATTCGAAGACCTTGGAGACGTTTGGTCGATAAACAGTGTCGTTGTGAGTGGCGGAACGGTCTATTTCGGCACAAGCCCTAACGGTGGTATCTATAAATACAGCCTTAACAAACTGACAAAGATTTATCCATTAGAAGAAGACAAGACAAAAGAAGACAAGACAAAAGAAGACAAGACAAAAGAAGACGAGACAAAAGAAGACGAGACAAAAGAAGACGAGACAAAAGAAGACGAGACAAAAGAAGACGAGACAAAAGAAGACGAGACAAAAGAAGACAAGACAAAAGAAGACAAGACAGAAGAAGACAAGAGCCGAGCCGAGAAAAAAACAAAGGATGCAAATGAGCCCGACAGCAAAATCGACGATACTGAGGAGCATCTGTCAAACGAGCATATTTTCGCTATGGCAACCGATATGTCCGGCAGGCTGTTGGCAGGTATAAGCGGCGAAAAAAGCAGACTATGCCGGTTCGAAGGCGGCAAGATGGAAACGATTTATGAGCCGAACGACGCTAAATATATCTTCGCGATAACTATTGATTATAGCGGTAATATTTATTTGGGCACCGGGCCCAAAGGCAAGATTTACAGACTCAATTCACTCGGCAAAAAAGCCGAGCTTGTTTACGATAGTCCCGACAAAAACATACTTTCACTTGCGAGCGGGCAGGACGGCTATATCTATGCGGGAAGTGACAGCCGAGGACTTGTATATAAGATAAACCCGCGCACCAAAAAAGCTACGGTTTTATATGACAGCGACCAGCCGGAGATTACCGCCCTATTATTTATGGGGCCGGAAGATACTCCGGATACACTCCGTGGTCTATATGCAGCGGCGACATCTGCTAAGATTGTTCAGGCCCAAACGCAATTTGCCGCCAAGCAGCCTTCCACCGGTCGGCCTGAGACCAAAACGGAAAAAGGCAAAAGCTCCAGCAAGAACGATGGCGGACGTAAACTTACAATTGCAAATACAAAAAAGGCAGGCGATAGTAAATCGGGCAAGGGGTCGTCATCGGTCAGCAAACCAGCAAAACCAGGCAAAGCCAGTCAAATATACAAGGTGACTAAAGACGGTTTCGTGAACGATATATTCAGCGAGGCTGTTGTCTTCTTCTGCCTGGCAGAAGAGGATGGGAAGCTGCTTGTCGGAACCGGAAACAGCGCACAGCTTTTCAGCATCGACCCGGTCGCCGAGCAGGAAGCAGTTATATATGAGGATGAGCAGGCGTCACAAGTAACAGCGATAGCCGTGGCCGGTGATGATGTGTATCTCGGAACAGCAAATCCTGCGAAGTTGATAAAGTTAGGCTCCGGCTTCGCTTCGGAGGGAACTTATACTTCTGACCTTATCGACGCCGGTCAGCCGGCAAAGTGGGGTAAGCTGCAGCTCGAAGCAGATATTCCGCGAGGATGCACAGTTCTGGTGGCTTGCCGCAGCGGAAACGTCAAGGATATAAACGACCCGACTTTTTCAGAATGGACTGAGCTGGTGGAAGTCGCCGAGCCGATACAGCTTAACTGTCCTTTAGGGCGGTTCTGTCAGTATAAACTTGTGCTGCAAAGCGAAGACGGTGATAAAAGCCCGCTTATAAGGGAGATTGCCGTTGCCAGCACTGTGCCGAATCTGGCGCCGAAGGTCAAATCAGTAACTGTTGCTCGAGTTTCAACGTCCAGCAAGAAGGGATTTTTAAAAATCAGCTACAAGACCAAAGACGACAACAGTGATAAGCTGATTTACAAAATAGATTTCCGGAAACTCGATAGAACAAACTGGATTGAGCTGAAAGATGAGCTTGATGCCGCCAGCTTTGAGTGGGACGCAAAGACCGTTGAAGACGGTCGATATGAGGTCAGAATAACCGCAAGCGACGAGAGAAGCAACACCACTTCAACGAAATTGACCGGCAGCAGGATAAGCGACCCGGTGGTAGTTGATAACACCGGGCCGGTTGTTAAGAACATAACGACATCGACCCTCAAAAACAATGGACAGTACAGGGTTTTCGAGATTGAGGTTCAGGACGAGCTCAGTGCGATTGGGAAACTGGAATATACAATCGACAGCAACGCCGACTGGCTAAGTACTGTGCCGGACGATTTGGTTTACGATACTACGGATGAGAATTTCACCATCAAAATAGATGTAGAAGAAGATTTGCCCAAAGGCGACCACGTACTGACAATTAAAGTCAGCGATGCCGTCGGCAATACAACGTATAAAACTTTTGAAGTCAACATATAAGTGAACTAAAGTGCCTAAAGTTGTGGATTATTTTCCAACTTTAGCTCACTTTAGACACTCCTAACTTTAGGCACTTCAAACTTCCAATGCGATATATCGAATTTGAAGAAATCGCTGAGACGGTCGAATCACTTTGTATATCGGCCGGCTATGAGCTGCCTGAGGATGTTTTAGCTGCTCTTGAAGAAGCGGCACGGAAAGAATCCAATCCGGGGGCTGTAAAAATACTGGAACAGCTCATCGATAATGCCCGCATAGCAGCAGACGAAAAGATACCTTTATGCCAGGATACGGGACTTGCGGTGGTCTTTGTGGAGCAGGGTTCCGAAGTGGCGGTCAACTCCCCTACCGATGATACCCAGGCGACTTTGTTCGATGCAATCAACGCAGGTGTCGCAGCAGGCTTCCAGAAAGGTTATCTGCGAAAAAGCGTTGTAGCCGACCCTTTAAATAAACGCAGGAATACCGGCTCAAATACTCCTGCTATAATTCATCAACAAATTGTGCCGGGCGAGAAGTTAAAACTGACCGTTATGACCAAAGGCGGCGGGTGTGAGAATAAGAGCCAATTCAGGATGTTCAGGCCCACGGCAGAGAAAAAAGAAATAATTGATTGGATTGTTGATGTCGTCGGCTCTGCCGGTGCCGATGCCTGTCCACCGTTTGTCGTTGGGATAGGGATTGGGGGCGATTTTGAACTAAGCTGTCTGCTGAGCAAGAAGGCACTGTGCCGGAATCTGGACAGGAAAAACAGTGATGAATTTTACGCTGAGCTTGAAGTGGAGCTGCTTTCGAGAATCAATGCGCTCGGCTTAGGCCCGCAGGGACTTGGCGGCGATACAACCGCTTTGGCTGTTCTTATCGAGACGGCTGCGTGTCATATCGCATCGCTTCCGGTGGCGGTGAACATCGAATGCCACAGCCACAGGCACAAAACAGCGATAATCTAACTCGATACTCGACGAGTATCCAGTATCGAGTATCGAAAATCGATCCACATTATTGAAAAGGCTGTTTGTTTGGCCAGCCGTATTTCTCAAATCTCCCGAACTCCATTTCCGACCTGTCACCGGTGTCTGCTTTTAGGGCCGACCGCACTTTCTGGACGTGCGCATCTACAAAAACCACATTGATTGTGCCGGCATTGAGGTCTGCACTTGGTGCACTGTGGAAGGTGCCAAACCAATCGCGACCGTCGGGACACAAGGCATTGTCGTTGAGCACATTGGAATTGCCCGGCCTTCTCCACATATTCTCCTCAGCGAAAAAAAATACCTCCGATTTACTTCTTGTTATCTCGGCACGTTTACGAACTCCGCCGCGTCCTTTGGAGTCTGTTGCGGAAGAGCCGCCGGGGTCCCCTTGCTTCGACCCTAACCAGGAGTTCATGCTGTAACTGTAGTAAGGAACAACAGGGTTGGAAGCAACATGGCTGGGATGCCTTTGACCCTCGGACTTGGCAAGGACTTTGAACGATGGGCAGAGATGTACCTTTTGTTCCGGCAGATAGGACCAAAACGGGCCGTCAGCCGGATATCTCGGGTCGTGCCATCGACAGTAACGCTGGTATCCGCTCACAGGACGCTCGTTCGCGACGAGCGAGGTCCAAGAATAAGGATAACGGTCCTCATTGTCGTCCAAATATATGACCTGTGCTATGCCGTATTGACGAAGGTTACCCCGACAGACCATTTCTCTTGCCTGTTCCTTGACCCGCTGTAGTGCCGGCATCAATATCGCCATCAATACCGCGATGATGGCGATGACGACCAACAGTTCTATCAAGGTAAATCCCCTTCGCTTGCTCATAATGGTACTCTTTTCGTACCTTCTAATTACTTTGCTTTTCACAACCCTGTATTTATGAGTTCAGCAAAACAGCCACAACGATAAAAGCAATGCTGTGAATCACTACGGTCACTATCCGTTCTTGCCCCATACGGATTTCTGGAACTCCCTAAGTTCCCTCAGGCCCTCTTCACTGCTTGGATTTTTGTTGCCGCCGCCATACCAATCCTGGTTTCTTTTGCCGATCTTAATGGTATCTGCAGCTCTCCACTTAAGATGGCTGACATGGCCGTCCGCCCACGATACGGTCGTGCCGTCGCCATGACGTATAGGCGGGTCATCCCACCAGCCACCTGGTTGGTAGTTCACGGCGAAGCTGTCCGGTGTCATCGCGCCTTCGTCTATATAAACCATGCGCTTGGCAGGGGCCGGACTGCTTATCTCAGTTCTTCGTTTGATCCATAGCATCGTTTTACCTATCCTCTTGCCCACGGCAAACGGATGATGTCCGCCCCTGCTGGTAGTACCGCTGCGGTGCAGGCCGTTCATAGCATCTACAATCGCATACGTAACGAACTCACCCGGCCTTCCTGTAGGACATTTGTAAACATCGTAGTCGCTGCACACCGGCCACAAGGCGCCTTCTCGGATGGCCTGCTTCTTCTGTTCGTCAGTGAGCCCGCTATCGGTTACATTGCGGTTGTTCCAATTATTGCCCCAACCCCTGCCTACCCAGGCCCTCTCTATAATGCCGGAGGCCGACCCATTATTCGTCATCCCGCTCTGTGTGTAATGGAACCCGCCGGCGCCGTTGACGATTTTGTCATCATTCTCGTCCGCATACATGATCCAGGCCAGTGTCAGGCTCTTGAGATTGTGCTCACATACGACCCGCTTGCCTTGCTCCCGGACTCTCGAGAGCGCCGGCATCAATATCGCCATCAAGACCGCGATGATGGCAATCACGACCAGCAACTCTATTAAGGTAAATCCTCTTCGTTTGTTCATAATAGTATTCCTTTCATATTTGGTAAATAAGGCTTCTGCAAAACTGAGGTTAGGCATATATTATTTAAGAAAATCTGTTTTTTTGATTTTCTTAAATAATCACCCAACTGCTTACTAAATAATAACTTATTGTTTGAAAAAAAACAATCAGAAAACTATTTTTTCTTTTCAAAGTATGCCTAACCTCAGTTTTGTAGAAGGGTAATTGGTAAATAGCAAATGGCCGAATAACCAATTACCGATTTCAATAGTCTTTAAATTTTGCCAGCCAGCCTGTGCCGTAATTTTTCCAGTCGTCTGGCGTAACACCCCCGGCCGTAGTCCAGGGATTAACCGTGTTGAACACACGACTCCATTTAAATGTCCACAACTCTTTGAGTCCTACTTTTCTGACAGAATAATCCAGAAAAACCCCGTTTATGAATCCCTCGTGACGGTTGAGGCAGAAACGGTTTATTGAATCCGTATCGCCGCTCCTTCTGTGGCCATCATATTCGGGAGGCATATCAGTATCATCTATCCAGCCGCACCAGGCCCAGCAATCCAGGAACAGCGGTATATTAGCGACGCCGCTGACATTAGGAGTTCTCCAGAATCTTTCGGGCGGTTTTCCATAAACTGAACCGACGGGTACATAAAGGTAGCCGTTCATGCCATAGCTGCCATAATAACCTGGTGTTCGCCCGGATGTAGCATAGAGTTTTCCCCAGGCTACAAAGGGTCCGCCCCAGATATTTGCGCCGACTTCACCGGTTGGATTTGCCAGTTTTGTAGCCGATGGGCAGTAGCGTATATCTTCGGTGGTGATGTAGTAATTCCGCATTGAGTCCATCCAGCGTCCGTAAGCGTTACTGCCGCTTCTGCGCTCCGGGAAATAGCCGTTGTTGTCGTCCGTGTACATCGCAAAGATAATGCCCCATTGTTTGATGTTGGCCTGACACACAACACCCCTTGCCTGTTTCTTTACCCGCTGCAGTGCCGGCATCAATATCGCCATCAATAGCGCAATGATAGCAATTACCACCAGAAGTTCTATTAGTGTGAATCCTTTTTTTTTGTGCATAACTGAATTTTCGTCCTTGTCCTCCAAAGAATCAATTAGGACTGGTAAAGAAATTAGCACAAGAAACACGCCTGTGGCCGTAACTGCTGTGTGTAAATCCTAATGTTTCGCCGCCTTACCCCACATAGCCACCGCGGCCCAGTGAAGGTCCTCATTGCCCGGCTGGTTCGAAGAAAATGCCGTCGGCGGCACCCGCTTGCCAAACTCTATTGTACGCGGGTCTTTCCATTTGTGATATTCACTGTGCCCGTCCGCAAAAGAAAAGGTCGTTCCGTCACCGTGCCGAACCGGCGGCGGGTCCCACCACCTCTCCTCCTTAACATAAACCGTCCAACCACCCAAAGCAGAAGTTATTGTACCGCCATCATCAAGAAAGACAATCCTGTAGGCCGGGTTGGGAATGTCCATTCTTTTTTTAATCATCTCCGCACCCATGCTGGCCCAGTTCTTACAGTTCATAGAATCAGACACAGAGTACGTCCGCAGGATTTCTTCCTGCACACCTGAGCGAACGATCTTTTTGACGGTCGGGCATTTGTAGAGTTTCAAGGTCTTGATGTAAGGCCACAATGCCCCATTCAGGATAGCATCTCTTTTCTGTTCTACACTCATACCGGAGCGCCAATCAGCGAGTACCCAGGGGGTCTCATTCTGATGTATGCTGTACTCCCCCGTATCACCGTTGACGAGCTTGTCATCGTTATCATCGGCATACATAATCCACACAAGGGTCAACTGCTTGAGATTGCTCAGGCAAGTCGAACGCTTGCCTTGTTCTCTGACCCTGTTTAGTGCCGGCATCAAGATGGCCATCAATACCGCAATAATAGCGATTACCACTAAAAGTTCTATTAGTGTGAATCCTGTTTTCCTGCGCATAACAACACCCTTCTTGCACCATACCCCAAAAACAGGTTTTTTTAAACATCAGTCAGCGAGAAAGCCCAGCCCACAGGATCGGCCTCTTCTGCACGATAGTCATTTTCAGTAGTCTTTAAAACGTCTCATCCATTGCGGCCAGTCGTCGGCCTGGATACCGCCGGCCTGGGTATAAGGACCCGCTGTGTCGAATTGTTTATGCCACTTCAGCGTCCACAACTCTTTGAGACCGACCTTTCTTACTGACCAATCCATAAAGGCAGCGTTGAGAAATCCCTGATGGCGGTTGATGGCACAACGGCCCATGTTGTTGCCCGACCAGGCCGCAAACTCGTTGTCGGCAGGTGCATGAGTTGGTAATGGCCAAAGGTCAAAACGCAGGGCCTCAACAAACCAGGGTACATTGTTTGCACCGCGTGCACCGCTGGTCTTCCAGCCGTTCTCAACGGATACACCGCCCTCATACGTAGTGGCGCTTCGCGGTATAAGACAGTAGCCGTTGATACTGTAGCTGCCCGCTACACCGTCCGGACTAAGGTCGGAACCTGTAAAGATACCCCAGGCATTAAAGATATTGAATGTGGGTGCCTGAATGCCATTTTCGTCAATAATAGGTTTTGTAGCCGAAGGACAGAACCAAAGCTGGTTCGTCTTCCAGCTCTTATGCCGTTCATCTAAGTACCTTACCCACCAGTAGCCAGGGGTCCCCGGAGCGGAATCCCAGAATTTGCCGTCATTATCGCCGGTGTACACCGCCGCAATGATGTTCCATTGCTTGAGAGTTCCCATGCACTTTAACATTTTGGCTTGTTCTTTGACGCGCCGGAGTGCCGGCATCAATATTGACATCAATAATGCTATGATAGCAATTACTACCAACAGTTCGATTAGGGTAAAACCTTTTCCTTTGCTCATAATAACACTCCTCAACTATCTCTATATAAACATTCTATTACTGTCCTACAATATGCGCAAGAACAGCCTTTTGTTCCATTAATTCAGCCTTTTTGTACTATTTTAGCCCGATATTACCGGATATTTTATTATACCTCAAATCTGAATTTCCTACAAGAATAAAGTTTGATTGAATATATAAAATATGAAGTAATCCATTTTCGAATCAGGTATCTGCAAGGGTGCCGCGGCACAAATTTGCGATGGCGATGTAGTCCTCGGCGGCGAGTTGTTCGGGACGTTGTGTTGGTTTGATAGAACATAGCTCGAAGATTCCGGGCCAGTTGTCAATTTTTGCGAGTTTGCCGCGGGCCAATTTGCTGCAGGCCATAAGAGTCTTACGGCGATGACCCATAAAAAGATGTACGGTCTCACTGAAGAACTCCATATTCTCAATACGCTTTAACTTTGCCTGGTCGTGGACAAAGCTGACCATTGCCGAATCAACCTGCGGTTGAGGCCAAAAGACCGTCGGCTTCAAAACCCTTATTGTTTTTACATCGCCGGTGGCACTCAGGAAGATACTCAGCGTGCCGTAATCACTGCAAGCCGGGACGGCTGTCATTCGGTCGGCAACTTCCTTTTGGACGGTAACGTACATAGCGTCTGCTACTGTCGGACCTGTAACCAGATTCATCATTGTCGGCGAGGCGACGTTGTAAGGCATATTTGCCACTAACAGGATTCGGCCATGATATTTCTTACGAGCCGACTCCAGGGCGTTTGTAACAGTATGGCTGAGGGTGTTTTTGTTCTCAAGAATATCAGTGTTGATAAACTCGATGTTTTCTGCGTTTGCGAGCCGGCTTTTTGCAATTTCGGCCAGGGTCCGGTCAAGCTCAACGGCAATGACCATACCGGCTTTTTCGATTAGGGCCTCAGTTAAAGAGCCTGTACCGCAACCGACCTCCAGCACAATATCGTTATTGTTGATATTCGCCGAATCGACCAGCAGTCGCATCAGATTCAGGTCGATGAGAAAGTGCTGGCCAAGCCGTTTGTTCGGACGGACGCCTGCCAAGACAAGCAACTGCTGGATTTGCCTTTTTGTCTGCATTGGCTTTAGGTGCTCGTTGTGTTGGCGTGAGCAAGTTCATGGGCCTTCTTTGTTTTGGCCATTTGTATTGCTGTGCTTATGGCCGATTTCAAACCGGCTGGGTTGGCAATGTTTTTACCTGCGATGTCGAAAGCTGTTCCGTGAGCAGGTGATGTTCTTATAATCGGTATTCCGATGGTTACATTGACCGCATGCTCGAAATCGAGCAGCTTTACAGGAATCATGCCCTGGTCGTGATACATTGCGACGACGCCGTCGAATTCACCGTGGACGGCCCGCAAAAAGAGGGTGTCGGCCGGAAACGGACCGAGACAGTTTATGCTCTGGTGTTGTGCTAATGAAATAGCAGGCGATATTATGCGCTGCTCTTCATCGCCGAATTGGCCGCCCTCGCTGGCGTGAGGATTCAGCGCGGCAACGCCGATCTTGGGCTCGTCAATGCCGAAGTATTCTTTCAAAGCATCATTCAATAAATCTATCGGCTCGAAGACACAGCCGATAGTGAACTTGTTCCTGACTTCAAACAGTGCTTCGTGAATTGTTGCCAGCGCCAGTTTTAACGGACCGGCGATAAACATCATCACCTTTCGTTTGGATTTGCAGCGAGCGGCTAACATTTCTGTGTGGCCGGGCCATTCGGCGCCGGCCAGCTTCCAGCTTGTCTTGCTGATGGGCGCGGTTACTACGGCATCTATAATACCTTCTCGCGCGGCGTCGATAGCATCAAGGCAAAACCTTATGGATGCCTCACCGGCTGCATTGCTGGGTCCTTTAACCCAGGACTCAACAGAATACTCATCGTAATCAGCGACAACAACTTTATACGGGTACTCGCGACTAATTTTTTCGTGCTGATGTCGGCCCCAGAACGGCTCAATCTCAGCGGCGTCGGCGGCGTAACAAAGTTGTTCGTTCATACCGAAGACAATGAATTTCGCAGCCCGACGAATATTCGCATCAGCTAAGGCTTTAACGATAATCTCCGGCCCGATACCGGCGGCATCGCCCATCGTTATGCCGATGACCATCTGTTCAGCTATCGAATTGTTGCCGTTAGTTTTCATAATAACGTTCAGTGTACAATGCAGAGCTTGTGCTGCTTAAAAGCCTAATTCTTTTAGTTTTTCGGCTGTTAGCGGCTGCTTCTGTGGTAAAATCTTCTCAAGCTGGGTTTTTATCGTCTTTACAATTATATCAGTTTCGATATTAACCTCATCACCAATTTTTACTCTACTTAGGGTAGTTTTGTTCAGCGTCTCAGGTATCAGGGCTACGTTGAAGCTGTTTTGATCCATACTCGCTATCGTCAAAGAAATTCCATCAACAGCGACCGAACCTTTGACGACCATCTGGTCGAGCAATTCGGCCTGGGCGGCAAACTTCATATCGGCAAATTGGCCGCGTTTGTCGATTGCTTTTATAGCTGCTTTACCGTCGATATGGCCCTGGACGAAATGTCCGCCGAACCGGTCGCTGGCTTTGATAGCACGTTCGATGTTGACCTGCGATGAGGGCTTTAATTTGCCTAAAGTTGATTTTGCCAATGTTTCGCCGCTGAGCTCGAAGCTCGCAATGCCGCCTTCGAGCTTGGCAATAGTCAGACAGACCCCGTTTATGGCTATACTATCACCGATTCTGCCGTCGTCGGCCAGTTCGCCTAAATCTATGCTCAGCAGCATTGTGTTTTCGCTTTGGCGAACCGACTTTACTGTGCAAACTGCCTCTATAAGCCCTGTGAACATTTGTGATTAACCATTTACTCCGCCACAAGCGGATATTTGATTATTTTCTATTGAAAAAATAAGACTATAGACTAAAATTGATTATAAGTAACAAATAACCAATAATCAATAGTCAATAATCAATAGTCAATAGTCAATATTGGAAAGGGGTGGGACAATTATGAATACCTTCTGGCTGAAAATAGCAGGGGGTGCCGTTCTTGTTGTGGGTGTGATCGTCGGGATAGCTGTTTTTACGTCCTCTGAACCTGAGCAAGCTCGTGAACGAGAACCGGAACCGAGGGAAAAGACTGTATATGACCAGTGGGAAGAGGACGAGAAGAAATTAAGTGCCGAGCCGCAGTATAAAGAGCCGCCGGCCACAACCCCATCGGTGCAGCAGACCACGCCGGTTGCGCCGCCGAAGCCCGAATTTAAGAAGCTCAACGAGATAGAGGAGATTCAGGCGCAACAACTGTGGGAGTGGGTTAAGAACCAGCGGAAAATGGGAAGGCTGCCGATTATGGGTTATGGGCAGATGGTCAAAACCTGCCGCGACATTATCCAAAGGTGGCCGGAGAGCGAATACGCCTTCTACGCCAAAAGAGCACTTGCCGATTTGCCGGAGCGCTACCACAAAATGTACAATATAACCAAAGAAGAAATTGACCTTGGGAATTTAAAATAAGGATAAATTAAAAAAGATTTGTGGAGGAATACATAGATGAGCAGCACCACATCGGTTGCCAATATGCCTGTGATTTCGATAACCGCTGATTGTCTGCCGGAAGCTTGGGAGAAAGCTGTCTTGGCAGTTTGGGACAAGGGCTTTGAGGTCAAAACCCAGTACGATAAGACCGAAGACCCGCCGAGCAAAGACGCAACCGTTATGGTTACCATTACCGACCCATTCTGTGAGCCGAGGATTCACAAGAACTTCCCTGGTGGGCCTGAGGAGCTTGAATCATATCGGCAGGAAGTAGTCAACGGCATCCACGACCATTGGGTTGACCCTGCTGCGGGTAAGTGGACCTATACGTATCACGAACGTTTGTTCTCGTATTGTCCGGTGGAAGATATACGAAACGCCGATTCGCCTAAGCCGTTCAGGAAGGTGGACCAGATTCAGTATATTATCGATTACCTCTCGCAGGCCGGGCACAGCCGCAGGGCCCAGGCGATAACCTGGATGCCGACGGCAGACCCGGTAACAGATGACCCGCCCTGCCTTCAGAGGATATGGTGCCGGTTAGTAGCAAACCAGGCGGGCCGGCTTTCGCTCAATATGAATACACACTGGCGCAGCAGAGACCTCTACAAGGCATGGTTTATGAATGTCTATGCACTCACCGACCTTCAAAGAATAATCGCAGAAGCAATAGCCGAAAAAACAGGTGTGCCGGTGAAGGTGGGCAGGTATGTTGATATAAGCGATTCGCTGCATATTTACGGCAGTTATTTTGATGAAGTTGCCCCGGAGATAGAAAAGATGCGACAAAGCTCATTTCGCGAGCGGGCGTGGGAGAGCACTCACCCGGCTTTTGAGATGATGACTTTAGAGACAAGAGAAAAATTAGCACAGGACCCGGACTACTACGCAAAACCAAAAAGTGGTTAGATAGAGTTTTGAATACTGAATTTTGAATCACGGAAACTTTTCTTGAACGCAATACGCAATACGGAAGGCGAAAAATGGCTCTAATTGTTAATGGTGAAAAGATTGAAGATTCGGCGATACAGCAGGAAGTTGAACGCTTAAGGCCGGATTACGAAAGAGTGTTTTCAGACCAGGACCCCAAAGAGCGAGAAGCTCAACTAACTGACTGGTCCAGAGAGAATGTGATTGAAAGGGTTTTAATCAATCAGGAGGCAAAAGAGAACGGCGGGAAAATCCCGGAAGCCCAGGTCGATTCTGCTTTGGCTAAGCTAAAAGAACAATATGAGGACAAGGAGCAGCTTTATAACGACCTTGGTGTCAAAAATGATGAAGATATCAAAGAGTCCCTCCAGATGCAGATGAGAGTTGAGCAGAGGCTGAACGAAGTCTGCAAGGATTTGCCAAAGCCCTCGCAAGCTGCTATCCAGGAATACTATGAGAAAAATAAGGAGCAGTTCAAATCCGGTGAGCAGGCCAGAGTCGCTCACATAGTAAAATATGTGAACTGGCAGACGGACGAAGAGACTGCTCATAACGCGATAAAAGAAGCACAGGATGAATTGAAAAACGGTGCAGCTTTTGAAGCGGTGGTTGAAAAACATACCGATTGTGCCGACAACGGTGGCGATTTAGGCTGTGTTATGAAAGGGCAAATGGTAGAAGAGTTCGAGGATGTAGTTTTTAACTTGGGTGCCGGAGAGGTTAGTGACGTCTTTCGCACTCGTTTTGGCTTTCATATAGCCAAGGTGTATGACAGAAAGCCGGCTGTTGTGTCCGAGCTTGAAGAAGTAAAGGGCGAGATAGTGGACGCGCTTGAAAAGCAGATGAGAGGAGAAGCTATCGATGAGTTTATAGACGGGCTGAAAAGCAAGGCCAAAATCGAAGACACCCAAGCGGACAGTAACAAGACGAAAAACAGCGAATAAGAGCACAAGTTATAGGCCCACACGGCAGATACGATTTTCGGTCTCAGATTTTTTTTTGCCATCGAGCGGATTTTTTCCGCTCTTATTTTTGTGCGTACTCGGTTTTATCGGGCTGTTAAAAAAAAGGCAAAAAAACAGCTGTCTTGATTTGCCTCTTTAAGGTTTTTACATTAAACTTTAATTGTAGCACAACAGGAAAGAGCAATAACGGCTTTCACATTATGTGAAGGATTTGTACCAGACCTAAGGGGGGGTGTATAAGTTTCTTTCCGAGTTGGCCTCTGCGTTCTCTGCGCAGAGGCCTTTTTTTTATAAAAAAAGCTGTGAGATTTTCTTTGACATACTATATGTTGTGTGTAAAATAGACAAGCTAACCAGATGTAGTGTTGTCTCGATGAGCTTCAAAGAGTGTGTCCGCCCGTCGGGAGTTTGCACGAAGTGGATAGCCGTCTCGTGGACTGCTAATCACGAGGTTAGAAGTGTATCTCAAACACAATATGCAGTACGAGATGCGAGATACGAAATGAGATGTCCCTTTTGCAAGGAAGACCGGGATAAAGTTGTCGATTCGCGTTCAAGCGATGGTGGAAGAGTAATCAGACGCCGGCGGCAATGCCTGATGTGTAAAAGGCGTTTTACCACCTATGAGAAGATAGGCGAAAGCTTTAAGCTCTACGTAGTGAAAAAAGACAACTCTCGGGTTCCTTACGACAGAGAGAAAATCATCAGCGGTATACAAAAGGCCTGTTATAAGAGACCTGTCTCGACAGAACAAATTAGACAAATAGCCGACAAGGCTGAGGAAAATATATTCCGGAATTTCGACAAGGAGGTCTCATCAGCTATTATTGGCGAAAGAGTAATGAAGCAGCTTCGCAGGGTTGACAAGGTGGCGTATATTCGTTTTGCAAGTGTCTATCGTGACTTCAGGGATGCAGGCGAATTGATTAAGGAAGTCAGTCAGGTAATTACCGAAACGGAGCCGAGCAGTCGGCAGAGGCTCTTTGATTGGTAAGTTTTGCAAGGAGGCAAAAAGAAGGTGATACAAACGCAGCTTAAAGTTATAAAAGCCGATGGCAGCGTCGAGGAATATGCGCACACCAAAGTGATGGGGACTATCAATAACGCCCTTGATAAGATTGGACAGGCGGATGTTTACATTGCAGAACAGCTCGCCGAGGTGGTAACATACTTTCTTTATCACCGACAAAACCGTCGCAGCGCAACCAGCAGCGAGATATTTTCCATAATCAAGGCGGTTCTGACAGCCATCAGCTATGAAGATGCTGCTATCGGGCTAAGTGAATATCATTTCGAGCGGAGGCTTAAGCGTTCACGAACTGAAGTTGTCTCGATTGACATTCAGGAGCTGACAGATGCTGAGCTGCTTGCCGGGACAGAGGGAACCAACAGCAGATGCCGATGGGACAAGTCCAGAATAGTCGAGGACCTGGTAACAAAGTATGACCTCTGCCAGACAACGGCACGGGTGATTGCTTCGATGGTTGAAGAGAAAATCTTCAATATGGGAATTAACCTGGTCCCAAGCAGTTTGATAAAGCAGCTTGTTCTGGGCGATACCGCCACAGTACTCCGCGCACAACAACAATTACAAACCGCCTGATAACCTCTTCGAATAACTATTCGCCCTTGACATCTGTACGCAGTTTGCATATTCTGCTCATTAATAGAAGATGTAACTCAAACTTCTTAAAATTAAAGAATGGCGATTGTTTTTTGACGTTTTGAATGGAATGACCGGGAGAATAGAAATGGGAAATTGTTATAATTCAACAGTTGTCGATGCACCACGAGAAAAAGTTTGGGAAACGATTAAAGATTTTCATAATCTTTCCTGGGCCGAGCCTGTGATAACGAAGGTCGATGTCATCGGCGAAAAAGGCGGTACAGAAATAGGTGCTACAAGACTGTTAAACGATGCATTTCTTGAAACGCTTGTATCAGTTAATGAAGACGAATATACATTTACCTATAGCATCGACGACGGCCCGGAACCACTATCTAAAGACTCGGTATCAAATTATTTAGGCACTGTTCGTCTCTATCCGGTTACTGATTCGAATGCAACATTCATCGAGTGGACTTCGAGTTATGAATCAGGCTCTGAACAGGCGGTTGCCGATTTTTGTAATCCGATTTATGCTGCTCTGCTCGGTGCATTGAAGTCATTTTTTAATAACTGAAAAATAACAAATTCATTCATTTCGTAGGGCGTGCAACTGCTAAGGGTGCCACGGTCAAACTTGTTTGGCCGTGCTCAGCCACGTCGGGTGCGATACTTCGCACCTCGATAAACTCTCAGGAATAAATCATTTTCCACTTTCCACAAAGATCTTCGTGCGGGAGAGAATTTTTTCCGGGGATTCGTCCGCCTCGATGTCGAGCCAATGAACATTTTTAAAGGTCTTGAACCATGTGCGCTGATTCTTGGCTAAACGTCTGGTGTTCTTCTTTATTAGTTCCGTTGCCTCTTCCAGCTCAATTTTGCCGTTTATATATTCGATTATCTCAGCATAGCCGATAGCACATCGGGCCTGTTTGCTCAAAGGTTTCTCTTCAGCCAACAGGGCTTTGATTTCATCAACAAAGCCGGCGGCAACCATCTTTTTTACCCTGCTGTTAATCCGTTTGCTCTCTTCGGCTTTTTCTCTCCGCAGACCTATTATCGTCCAGTCGTGTTTCGCCTCTTCCCTATCCCATTGCTTCTGGAGGCTTGAGATGGGTTTGCCTGTAAGCTGGTAAACCTCCAAAGCACGGATGATACGCTTGAAATCGTTGGGATTTATCCGCTCGGCGGCTATGGGGTCAATCTTCGTTAACTCGCGATAGAGTTCTGCCAAGCCTTGTGCTTCTGCACGCGAATTCAGTTCGGCCCGTATTTGCTCATTGGTTCCGGGACCTTCAAAAAGGCCGTAAAGCAGGGCCTTTATATACAGAGCGGTTCCGCCGACCGCGATAATGGGCATATTACGGCTCTTTATCTGCTTCATCGCTTCCAGAGCCGTCTCGCGAAATGCCCCGACACTGAAAGAATCGCTCGGTTCGACTATGTCGATAAGATGATATTTGATGCGCTGACGTACCTCTCGCGACGGCTTGGCCGTGCCGATGTCCATTCGCCGATAGACCTTCATCGAGTCGATACTGATTATTTCAGCACCCAGACTTTGTGCCAAATCAAAAGCCAATCGGCCTTTACCCGATGAAGTAACGCCAAGAATAAGAATCATTTTTCCATTTACTATCAACTATCAACTATTTACTATTTATCTGTTTTCAATAATCGATAATGAATACCTATTTGTCAATAGTGAACAATATGGACTTCAATACCTTATTACACGAGAAGGCTGAACTTATTAATCATACCCTGGCCCAACTTTTAGCTTCACAGCAGATAGACAGCAAATTGAAAGAATCGCTCAAGTACACACTTGGGACGCCGGGCAAGCGGGTGCGCTCGGCGCTGGTGCTGTGGTGCTGCGAACTGGCCGGCGGCCAGGTCAATCGCAACGCTGAGATTGCAGCCGCGGCGATTGAAATGGTGCATACGTATTCGCTTGTTCACGATGATTTGCCGGCGATGGATGATGACGACCTTCGGCGGGGGCTTCCTACATGTCACAAGGCCTTTGATGAAGCAACGGCTATTCTGACCGGCGATGCCCTTTTAACGCTTGCATTTGAGATTTTGGCAAAAGAGATTGATGAGCCAACTATTGCGGTAAAACTAATTGCTCAATTGGCTCAGGATGCCGGACCGTCAGGTATGATTGCCGGACAAATGGCAGATATCAAAACCTCGATGCTTGATACTGGTTGCTCGTCGAGTATCCAGAATCGAGTATCCAGAATCGAATACATCCACACCAACAAGACAGCCAAGATGTTCCGCTGCGCCGCTGCAATGGGAGCTATCTGCGGCGGGGCATCCAAACAACAGATAGACCAACTAAGTGAATACGGCCTAAAGATTGGTCTGGGTTTCCAGATAGCTGACGATATTCTCGATGTAAGTGCATCCAGTGAGCAATTAGGTAAGACGGCCGGTAAAGACGCAAAGGCAGCTAAGTGTACTTACCCGGCGGTAGTAGGAATTGACAAGGCAAGAGAATTAGAGAAGAAACTGGCCGATGAGGCGGTGGCGGTATTAAGGCCGCTTGGGAAAAAAGCCGATACCCTGCGGCAATTAGCAATGGCCATGCTGGAAAGAACAAAATAATTAAAAAAATCCGACTCTGCATTCGATTTCACTTCTAATTTCTTTCACATTGAGCAATATGCCTTAATCAACGCATCCAAAGCACTTCCTCAACAAAAGCCGCATATCAGTATTGAAAACCTTGACTTTCAAACTGCATCGAAAAAGGGCATAGCCCACCCTGGTGATTCTATGGACTTCCGCCCTCCTTTCTCGGGAATGAAACAAAGAAAATGACACCGAAAATTGGTCAGTTTGATTAAGGAAAAAATTGAACTTAAGCCGATACCATTAGTTGGTCTTTTTGGGGATACGCTATGACAATAGGGATTATACCTTTTATAGCAACGTGGTTAATCCTTGCTGTATTGATTTATTGGTTTGCTGGGGGACAAACAAACATATTCGGGCATCAGTCGATACAGCAGGATTGTTTTCCAAAAAAATACCATTCACCGATTCAAATCCGACCGCCGCCTATGATGGCTTGTGCGTTCAAAGTTTTTTCTACTACGATGTATTCCTAATATTACGAACCAACGGGCCATAAGCTTCTCGCTTACGGCCTTTTTTTTGTACGTTCTCGCTAATTGTCTTTGATATGTTGATACTGAGCAGCCTTTTTTGGCCCTTTTATTGTACTGGTTCTGGGCGCTCGTACAAAGCCGAAGATTGCTTTTGATCACCAATCTCCACCAATCGAACATTTACCGATAAGCATTCAGGGCATCTGACAAATCCCACAAATTTTCGTTTACTGGTAATCAAATTTCGCCTGACAACTCCGGCCTATTATATAAGACGCAAAGGACAGCAATGCCTACAGGATACCGAATAGTGGTGGACCCTGACGCTGACTGTTTTTTTACCTCACACTATATGCATAAAGGAACTCGCTGTGGCGAATGTACAGCCTGCCGCCACAGACCACGGGATGAGCCCAACTGTTATCTTTTCCGCCTTCGGGAATCTTGAATGAACTGACCAGCTCATGGCCCATTGGAGTTGGTCGGACAAGTCCCATTACGCCATCTATGCTGAGGGTGTACAGCATTCCATCGGCGTACGTGAGTGATCCCTTACCTACACCCTTATCCATATACTTGTTCCGGCCGGTTTCCCAGTCCAGGCAAATCCATAGGTTCCTGTTGCGGAAGGTGCTCGTGCCGTAGAGATTTCCATTGATCAACAAAACACCACCATGATGATTATCGAGTTCCTGTGTACGCCATACCTCTTCAAGCGAGGCCTTGCCGTCTTTAACATTAATCTTCCACTTGACGGAGCCTGCCTTTAAGGTGCTGATAAAGACATGGCCATCGTGAAAAATGGGCATCATCACGTTTTCGTCCGCATAGGATTTGTGTTTGACGTGCCATAGTAGTTCGCCAGTATCGGCATTCACACCGATCATGCCTTTGGAAGTCAGCGTGATGATGATTCTCATGCCCTGATATTCAGCCAGAGCAGGAGAGGCATAGCCGGCCAGCTCTTTTGTACTGGGCGCTTTCCAAACAACCGACCCAGTTTTTTTGTTCAAGGCAACCATGCAAGTTTGTGGTCCTCCAGGGCAACAAATCAAATGTTCTCCATCAACCAACAAGGATTCAGCCATGGCCCAGGTGGTAGTCTTGCTTTGGAATTTCTCGAGGATGTTGAACTCCCAAATCCTGTCTCCGGTTTTGGCTTCCAGGCAGAGGAGATTTCCAAGAGGGCTTTGGTGAAACAGCCGACCCCCGTCGATGGTTGGGGTCCCACGAGTACCGGGACGGTCTCCAGTCCAGGCTTTGCCGTTTTTCACTTGCCACAAAACCTTGCCATCCAGGTTCAAGGCGGTGATGACTGTATCCTTTTCGATGCTGCCGGCTGTGTAGATCATGCCAGAGGCAATCGATACAGTGGAATACCCATGCCCCAGCCCCCTGGCTGTCCAAAGTAAGGCAGGCCCTTTCTCGGGCCACTTCTTCAAAAGACCTTTTTCAGTGGAGAGGTTGTCTCGGTTCGGCCCGTGAAATTGGGGCCAGAAGGGTTCTTGGTTAGCAGCACATGCAACACTTGTTAGGATACTACTGATTAGCATGATAGAAATATTTTGTCGGATTATGGCGAGTGACCTGAACATCATGGACTACTCCTCTCTTGATGGCTTTTCACATTCAATACTTCTATGAAGAGTCGTATGCTCTTCAATTCCAGTAACCATTCACGGGTATTTTGACGGTATCGGACAACACACCCAACATTAAATACCCAATCTTTGATATCAGACTACATCATAACACATTGCAGTTCTAATTCAAGCGAATACTATCTCAAACTTAGGGGTTTTCTCGTAAGCTTTTCCGTAGCAAATCCTTGTGAAGCCAAAAGCAGGTATTTATTGCTTCAGTCAGGCCTCCTAACAAACGGTATAAAAGAAAGTCAGGCTTATCAGGTAATGGTTGACTCAGATAAACCAGGCGATCACAAATAGTTGGATGTGCCTCAACAAGCCAGCCCAAATAAAGCATCACCAACACAGCTAACAAAACCAGACGACGAATCGCAGACCAACGAAATGTTCGTATCTTTTCAAGGTTTACCTGGCTTTTGAGGAAACGAATACCCTCTTCGCATTCCCACCTTCGTATGTAGAAACGCAAAACCCGTTTTGCGTCCGCCAGATTTTCCACAGGTAAATTCGTTAACAACATCATTGGCTTATCGTTTCCGGCAAGCCGAGAAACAACCAATGTCAGATCCTCATCTCGGCCAGGCAAACGAACTTTCACCCATCCTATCTGTGTAATACGAAGGGCAGGTCTGCCGTGACGTTTGATGAGCTTGTGGAAGCGATGTGGAGTTGGGGTTTGTTCGGCAAGTTGCTGTGCTTGAATCGGTACCCGCTGTCCAGCCTCGCTTTGTTCAGAACCGCCCAAAGAACACAGCAAATGCCGGTTTCCTACAAGTCTGGCAACGAAACGATATTTGTTATCCAGCCAATCTTCAAACATTACCCATCCATCGAATCCACGATCTACTACCAGCACACCGCGTTTATCTGTAAGCTTAAAGATTTTATGGACAGCGGCCAGAACAACAGGGTTTTGACCCGGACTGTAAGGTTCTTCATGACTAAATGGCTCCAGTAATACAGGGACCGGATTCTTACGACTCAGCGATGCATACAATTCGACCAACCAGTAACCGTTCACCAATTCACCAGTACTGCCATCGCGAACTTTAGCCAGATAATCCATCTTCTTTGCTAACGGCTTGGCAATGTCCGAAAGGTCAAGAATAATGGGTGTATCATCCTGGATAAAGCCCAGCCATACTTGCGGCAATGCGGCCTCGACCTTGTCATCAAAGTCGCTATCCTTTACAAGGTGTGCTTCGAGACGATCCAGTCGTGAGAGGAACTTCGTGCGTTGATTTGGCAGGTGCCGTGCCATTTGACAAACGATAGGTTTACCGCACCGAAGCAGCCCTATGAAGCTGTCTCGCAGGAACTTTTTGTCCGGCACTGACAAATTATTGCCTATTTTTTTGAGAAAGTTGTGCAGGTTTGACGATATTGATTCCATTAGAGCTCTACGCTTCAACATAATGCACCTCCTTGTGTAATAAGGGTTTACAGGAAATTGTTAACTACCCCTTATATCGTCATACACAAGGAGTGCGCCTTGAGTGAATCATCCCCCAAAAATCTTTTTCAAAAAACCCCTAAGTTGATGAATACTATCTGTTTTTTTTTAGCGGAGGACCGCGTTCGCCCAATAATAGCCATATTGAGTAATTTGAGGGCAAGAATTGACATCTAAACGAGAACAATTCTATAAGCAACGCATTGCAGAGATTGAAGCTCAATTGAAGCAACGTGACCACCGAATCGCCGCCTTGGAAAAGCAAGTTGCCTAACTTTTCAAGGCCAACACTGGACTTACTGAACAGGTAACAAGACTTACCGACAAGATAGCTAAACTTTCCAGGAATTCCTCCAATTCTTCCAAGCCGCCGTCCTCGGATATTGTCAAGCCACCTAAACCCAAACAATCCAGCGGTACCCCTCAACAGGGTGGTCAGCCTGGTCATAAAGGCAGCAATCGAGAGCCATCCATGGCGAGTATCTCGTGAAGCATACCTCGTATGAACATACAATCCCACCCTACAAACTCGATATTGACATAAGCCAAATCATATTTGTCGCTCGTTTGCCTCTGCAACTCTCGTCGCAAGACAAGGCAGCAGGCCGTTTGTCGCTTACTACTCTGCGAAGCGCTGCGTAGCACGAGCGTATCTCTGATGAGAATTGCCTTTTTCGCCGTTGCTTACGCCCTAAATTTGAGTATATACATGATAATATATAAGTACATAACACCCAACCTCAGACGATTTATAAAGGCACATAGTCCTTTTGATTAGTCAAAAGGACTATGTGTATATCAAAAAAAACTTATTGATATCGCGTCTTTTTCAATTAACAGAAGTGAAAAAAACACTCTAAATCTTAGCTTTTCGTAGTACATCGATAAATTCCAGAATAACACTTGTCTTGCCTCTAACTCCCATCTTACGAAAAACATTACCAAGGTGGGCACGCACTGTATTGTATTCAATATGTAGTTTGTCGGCGATACTGTCATTATCAAAATCCTTGCATACCAATTTAGCAACCTCTATCTCTCTTGGCGTTAGATGCCAACATTTTCTCAGATACTCCCACTGTCTTTTAGCAAAAACCATAACCTGAACTCCTTCTATTTTTACTATCGAATCTCTTGCTTAATCTCATCTCACTGTCAACGCACCATTTTAGCGATTACCTCTTTTAATTCAATAATAATTTTCTCTACAAACCGCCATTACCAAAACTGGTTACGGTATGCCTGGCAAACACTATATCGGTTCGTTTTTCATAAAGCACGTAGTCCTTTTGACTAATCAAAAGGACTATGGGCCTTATCTCGCTCGCACAACAGGTCATTTCAATCTCCGAAAGTCTCCTTAATTTTACACTTCAACTTTTTATTTCTTTCGCAATACGCAATACGAGATACGCTTCGGAGTTTACCCTGAGTTGAGTCGAGAGACTTCACTATTTACAACTCACTCATCAACGCATCCACACACCGAGCATCGAGCAGCAAACATCGTTAGATACGAAAAATCTAATTTTTCAATGGTGCTTTACGGCTTAACCTGCTATAGTAAAAAGGCTTAAAATTTTTTATAAAATACTAAGGACTGGTAAAGAAATTAGGCCTTGACCGCCGGCAGGCGAGTTTCGTTTTTGGCTGAGCGAGGACAAGGCTGGCAAGGAAGCAAAACGCAGGCCTACTGGTTGGTAGTCCGAGTTTTGCTGAGGCCGCCAGCCGAAGCCGCAGCCAGCCAAAACTTGTCTGACGACAGTCAAGAATGGAAGATAATTTATTTACAAGTCCTAAGATTTCATTGCAGATACCTGCGTATTTGGTTGAAAATATGCTCGATGCCGGATACTCGACGAGCATCGAGGATTAAGAATCAAAGATCGAGTTTTAATAGAGAGTACTTGATGGGTAAATTATTAGAGCAAGTTAATAGTCCGGCGGATATAAAGAAACTGTCGGTGCCTGAGCTCAAGACGTTAGCAGAGGAAATACGCCAATTTATTCTCAGCTCGGTCAGCAAAACCGGCGGACATCTGGCGAGCAATCTCGGCGTAGTGGAATTGACACTTGCACTGCACTACGTCTTTGATTTCAAAGAAGACAAGCTGCTCTGGGACGTCGGCCATCAATGTTATACGCATAAAATCATTACCGGAAGGAAAGATAAGTTCGAGCATCTTCGTCGCCCTGAAGGGATAAGCGGCTTTCCCAACCCGGCAGAAAGCGTATATGACCAGTTCGCCGTCGGCCATGCAGGGACCTCGATAGCCACAGCAATCGGAATGGCTTTAGGAGAGTCGCTCATCGCCCGTGCCCCGTCGCTCGTGCCCCGAGAGACCAGTGACGAACGACAAGCTCCGAGAATTGTGGCGATGGTCGGCGATGCCAGTATCGTTAACGGCACCTCTTTTGAGGCACTCAATAATCTCGGACTGGTCAAGAGGCAATTACTAATCCTGCTGAACGACAACTCGATGGCAATAGATGCAACTGTCGGAGCAATGGCAAAGTACTTTTCCAAAGTTCGGCTTAGCCAGACCTACGAGGATTTGCGCGAGACAACCAGAAATATCTTGGAGCATATGCCCTTTATAGGCAAAAGTGTCGAGGAAGCGATTGAGAGGATTAAAAAAGGTATCAGGATGGCTTTGCCGGCCAGCCAGATGTTTGAGAGCTTGAATATTCCATACTTTGGTCCTGTTAACGGCCATGACATTGGCTCGCTTATAAAATTGTTCCAGGCGTTGGCCGAGCTGAATCACCCGGCAATTCTGCACGTTTATACGAAGAAGGGCAAAGGTTTTGAACCGGCCGACCAGGGTCCCAGCAAATTTCATTCGACCGGCCCGTTCAAGATGAACGGAGATGCCGTTGAATCGGCTTCGGACTCAAGCAGGCGCAGTTTTACCAGCGTACTCGGTAAACATCTGACAGAGTTGGCCCAAAAGGACGACAGAATTGTTGCTATAACCTCAGCGATGTGTGACGGCACGGGGTTGGTTGAATTTCGCAAAAAGTTCGCCGATAGGTTCTACGATGTGGGTATCGCCGAAAGTGCGGCTGTGGATATTGCAGCAGGGTTTGCCAGAAGCGGCTTAAAACCGGTCGTCTGTATCTATTCGACCTTTTTACAGCGCAGCTTCGACCAGATATTCCAGGAGGTGGCCTTACAAAATTTACCGGTTGTTTTCTGCATTGACAGGGCCGGGATGGTTGGCTCGGACGGCCCAACACATCACGGACTGTTGGATATTGGCTTTTTGCGGATAATGCCGAATATGGTGCTGACGGCGCCTGCCAATGAAATTGAAACGAAACTGGCTCTGGAATTTGCGTTGGGCCAGGATAAGCCGGTCGTTATAAGGTATCCGAAAGATTTTGTTCCAGAGCAGGAGTTTATCAGAGCTGCCTGTAGTAAGCCGTTCACATTGGGCAAAAGCGTGGTCGTCAAAAGGTCGAAAAAATCTGCCGTTGCGATTGTCAGTTACGGCAGCGTCCTGACAGAAGCCCTAAGAGCGGCTGAGTTGTTAGCTGAAGATGGCATCGCGGTTGATGTGATTAACGGCCGGTTCGCTGCTCCTGTCGATGAGAAGATTGTCTCTCTGCTGGAGCAGGGAAAGAGCATAATCACGGTAGAGGACCACGCCAGCGCCTGCGGATTCGGCTCAGCCGTGCTCGAATTGGCTGCTGCTTCGAGCCATTCACCAAAGGCCATACGCTTACTTGGCGCACCAAGAAGGTTTATAGGACACAATTCCAGAGCACAGCAATTTATGGAGGCGGGTATAAATGCCGATAAGATAGCAGAGACGGTAAAAGAAATGCTTACTGTGCGAAGTCCGGAGATCGATATCCGAAGCATAAAGCAAGTACAAGTGACCAAAGTCCAAAAGTCAAAACCCAGGAGTTTGAATATTTGAATCTCGAATTTAGATACGCCTGTTAGTCCTAAGGACTCCGCCGTAAGGCGTCCCCAAGCGGACAAGCGGACTTACGGAGGAGCATCCGCCTGTGGCGAATTCGATATTCGATGTATGGGTAACGAGATTACCAGATATGAAATCTCTGCCAAAATTAGTGATTTTCGGTGACCCTAAAAAGGAGGGAGTCCACGAGGCGATTGATGAATTTACCAGCTTTGCGAAGGACAAGGCAGAGATAGTTGCAAGCTGCAGCGTTGAGGAATGTAGAGCTGAGATTCTAAAAGAATGTGATTTTGCAATAGTTTTCGGCGGCGATGGGAGCATTATCTCGACGGCAAGGAATGTGAGTAAAGCAAATGTGCCGGTGATAGGCGTTAACGTCGGCAAGCTTGGTTTCTTAGCGGAATTCAGCGTTAGTGAGTTGAAGGATTTTTTCCCCTGTTTGACAAAAGGCACAGCCCGGATAGACAAGCGGATGATGCTAAGCTGTAGAGTTTTCGGCTCGACTGAGCTTTCCGAAGTCAGCGATGGCCGGGAAGAGGACCGAACGCAGAAATTTTGCTCAGCAGCCATCAACGATGTTTTCATCACGGCTGGGCCGCCTTTTAGAACGGTTGAGCTTAAAATATCGGTGGATGGTCAGCCGTTAGCCGGTTGTGTCAGTGATGGGTTGATAATTTCCACACCGACAGGCTCAACGGCCTACAATTTATCTGCAGGAGGCCCGATAGTCTCGCCCAAGATGGAGGCGATGGTTATTACGCCGATTTGCCCTCATTCACTGAGCTTTCGGCCAATCGTTATCAAGGCCGACAGCATAATAGAGATTGTGGGCATACGAGTCAATGAAGGCACGACCATCTCTATCGACGGCCAGGTGTCGTTGAGGCTTTCAATTGATGATGTGGTGCGAGTCGAGAGACAAAGCTGCAATTTTTTGATTGTAAATAACCCGCTTCGGAGTCAATGGGACACTCTTGCAATGAAACTTAGCTGGGCGGAGAAACCGAAATATAAGCAAGACCCCACTACCTGACAGGGCATCAGGATATCAGGTTACCAGGGTATCAGGAAAAACAGAGAGGTACTTTGTATTATGAAAAATTGGCTTTTTATCACAGTGGTAGCGGTGTTTTTTACACTTAGTTCGCCAATAAGCTTCTCGATAGAAAATCTTGCGATAACGAATCCTGCTGGTTTGAGCACTGTTCCGCCGAGCAGTATCCAAAGCGGTCTGATTATCAATCGTAACCCGATTGATACGAGCGGAAATCTGGCAATTACGGGCAACGTCCGCCGCGGCAGGCACTTCCGCGATACTGTGCCGTATGGTTCAACCACGAGTTTTAGGGGTGTTCTTGGTTCGTCGTCGCTTAATTCTTTTTCACTTAGTTCTTTTTTGAGGGATTCGGCCGGGGCAGAAGACTTCGGCCATTATGCCGGCAAATACAGGGTTCAGCCATATTATTTACGGAGCCAGACAGTAACTACTACAAGGCCCGGCTATTCCGGAGTTTTCAGGCCAGGCACAAGGATTAATGACCGTACACTGCAAGGCCAGTACCAGGTAGGAATGCGTGGGACTGGTTTGGAGAAACAGGCTTTGTCCGGCAAAGATACTTTTGCCTCTGATTTAGGGTTGCAGGGACCGCAAACGCAATATGGTACATCGGCTGAGCCTCGATTAATAGTACAGAGCATACGGGAACTACAACTGCTTAACCGGAGTAAAATCGGCATACCCCCGCAAGACCAACAGTTGATGGTTGAACGGTACCAGGAACAGACACAAGACTCAAAACTCAAGACTCAAGACCCGGGACTCAAGACTCAAGACTTAGGAACGTCCCTTGAGCAGAGGTTTATGTTATGGAGTCCGGAACACAAGCAAAGCCAGGTAGCTGAAATAGTTCAGTCCACCAAACCGGATTTCAGCGCAGACGTGCTTACCCCTGCGCTAACGCCTTCGCAAGCTGACACCGTGGTGAAGGGTCTGGCGTTTCAGGATGGGTTCACTTTGCAGAAAGTTACGGGCTGGGAACCTCAGGCAGATGAGGTCAAACTTGATGAACACGGCAGAGACCTGCAGGACCAACGTAACAGACTTGGTTCCGACGTTCTTAAGCGAATAAAACAGCAACTCGATGATTTGACCAGGTCCGTCGATGCCCGTATGCAAGCTGAAGCGGATGGCCAGGAAGAATCCGGTTTCGGATTTCCAGAAACACCGGACTCCATTAGAAGTGAGCCCTTTTGGCGGACTGGTGGAAGTTGGGTACAGATTTCTAATGGGGTGAACGGTGGAAGTTATCGAGCAAAAAGTTCTCCGTTGGATGAACTAAATAAGCTTTCGCAAGCTGACATATCCGCAAAGGCCAAGCGTATTAGGGGGCCGCACACCAGTCCTGAATCTTTCTCGGAGGCCAAGTTCAATCAGCACATCCAGGCGGCACAAGGCCATCTAAAGGCCGGCAGGTACTACGCGGCAGCGGATTCTTTTGCTTTAGCGTCTATTTATAAGCTGGACCCCGGCGAAGCCGGGTCGGATACGGTACAGGCCGGTGGCCTGGCACTTTGCTTTGCAGGCAGAGGGCACGCGTTATTTGCCGCCGGCGAATATATCAGTAGCGCCCTGTTTCTTTCCAGAGCGCTCGATATTGCCCCGGAATATGTCCGGGCGAAAATCGACCTTGCAGCTATGTTGGGTGGCCAGGACAAACTCGATGGCAGGATAGCTGATATTAAGGAATGGTTGGGACGGAGCGGTTCTACAAAGCTGGAATTTCTCTTGGGTTATGTTTATTACCGGACGGGCAGACTCGGCCCGGCAAAGCAGGCTATCGAAGCGGCTTACACAAAGATGCCCCAGTCCCCCGCCGTGGCTGCAGTTAAAAAAGCTATTGACGATGCGATAGCAGGACAGTAACGAAAGACACTTTTTTTGAGCGTTTGTTCATAGAATACTGCATGGGCTAAAGCCCATCCTACCGGCGAGGAAAGGGTTTCAGCCGAAATCCGGAAACTCGTGCTTGACATCGGTCCGCAGTTTGCATATTCTACCCATTAATGGAAGGAGCAACGGGAACTTCTTATATAGAAGAAAGAAGTCCGTGTTTGGCGTTTTATACAGACTGTATAATCATTTTCAAGTAAGGAGAAACAGATATGGGCGATAAAGGGAAAAGAGATAAAGGCAAAAAGGAGCAACGGAAAAAGGCCAAGCTTAATCTAAAGGAAAAACGAAAATTGAAAAGAGAAAAGAAGAATGAATAAAATAGAAAGTGAAATCATGATGAAAGTAAGTTGTTTGTGTTTGAGAAATTGTCACCACTTTCTTTTTTATATTTAGCAAAAATTTCGCGATGTTCATCAAGAATCTTTTTATAATCAGGATTACCCACCAGGTTCTCCATCTCACCCGGGTCGTTTTTCATATCGAGCAGCATCTCAGGCTGTTTGCCCTGGTTGAATATATAATATTTATAATTTTCCGTCCGGACCATTCTCCCCTTGAGATCTATCGGCTTGCCGTCCTTCCGAAGGTCCTGAACAAAATGAGTTGAACACGCGACATATTTTCGTTTTTTGTCAGGCTTGTTGCCTTCTGCGATATCCCGCAGGCTTATTCCCTGACATTCAGAAGGTACCCTGGCTCCAGCGTAATCACAGATCGTCGGCATAATATCCAGGCCGTTATTGACCAGAAAATCACTCGTACCGACTTTAGTCGTACCTTTCTGACTGATGATAAATGGTATCCTGGCCGTCTCATCATAGAACATATTCTTCTGCGCCCACCGATGCGAGCCGATACCGTCGCCATGGTCAGAGGTGAAGATTATCACGGTATTTCTTTCAAGCCTCAGTTTTTGCAGAGTTGAAAGGATTTTCCCCACTTCTTTATCAGCAAGTTCCACCATACGGTAATACGCCCAGCGATACTTTCGCCAGTCATCTGCGCCCCACTTGTCTAACGGAGCAAACATCCTTGTGGTCCTATCTTTTTTGCGTGTTGCTCTCAGTCTCGCCTGCCAGACGGCCTCAAGCGCATCCGACTGGTTCCTTGCTTTTTCAAGATTCGCCGGAGCAGGGGGGCACTTCGACGCGGGCGGCACCTCGCCTATGTCACCATCAGGCAAAGGCTGGCTCCTGCCGTATTGACAGATATTGTGGGGATTCATCAAAGAGAAAACAACAAAGAACGGCTTGCTTTTCTTCTTCTTAATAAACTCGATAGTCGGTGCCGCGATCTCGTAGTCCAGGGCGTTAAAGGTTTCATCATAACCACTTTTCTCTGCGGTACTTTTTTTAAAGGGATAAGGCAGATGCCACTTGCCGAAATAACCTGTTGAATAACCTGCTTTGCGAAGCACCATCCCAATATTCGGGAATTCTTTTGCGTCGATTGCTCTTGTTGAATTGACCTGCTTGCCGTGCTCGTGTGGATATCTGCCGGTAAATATCGATGTTCTATTCGGCACGCACAATGGATTTGCACAATAGGCCTTTGTGAACAGCATCCCTCTATCCGCAAGGCTGTCAATATTTGGCGTTTCGATATAATCATGGCCCATCGTGCAGCTAAGAGCATCCGCAAATTGCTGGTCTGTCATGATAAGCAGGATGTTGGGGCGTTTTGCTTTTGCTGCCTGCAATGTTGGAGTCACAGCAGATATTGTTAAAAGGCCGGTAGCTTGTAGAAATTCTCTGCGATTTATCATATGATTTTTCCTGTTCATCAGCCTTATCTCCTAAACTGAGATTTCCCATATATCCTCAATTTCAACTCATTCCTCCATGCTCACTGCCCTATTCTATCAAAATATTATTTTTTTGCACGGATTTAGTTTAAAATGTTGTCCAAGCCCCACACTACATCTGCCACCAAACTTATGTCTTCGGCTTTCTGTTTTTAGATGCTGTCTTCAAGCTGGGCGAGTATTGTTCTGGCTTTGCAGACTTTGTTGCCGGCGGGGCCTTGCCAGTGAAGCTCGGCATTTTTTTTGAGCTGCTCTTCGATTTTTTTGCAGGCTACAAGTACAGTGGCGTGATTTTTATTGCCCATAAATCTGCCTACCTCAGAGGACGACATCTTTGTGCGCTTTCTGGTCAGATACATACTAAAATGGCGTGCCAAGGCCACTGTCCTGTCTTTTTTTGATGAGTGTATATTGGCCGACGTTGTGCCAAAATAAATCGCGACGGCTGATACGATATCCGATACGTGCACAATCGGATCGCACCTTTCCATGTGTTCGGTCAGAACGGCTTTAGCCATAGACAGGCTGATTTTGTTGTTTTTCAGTGCCGAGTATGCAATTAATTTCAACAGGGCCCCCTCCAGCTCCCGCACGTTTGTGCGCAGATTTTCGGCGATGTATGTTATTACGCTTTCAGGGACCAGCGAGTTTTGGGTTTTTAGTTTTAAGTTTTGAATTTTCAGGTACTGCCTGCATATTTGGCAGCGAGTGCGGAAATCAGGAGTCTGAATTTTGACAACCATTCCTGAGACGAAGCGGTTAACCAGCTTTTCGGACAATTGTCCTATCATCTTCGGATGTGCATCGCAGGCCAATACAACCTGTTTACCAGCCAGATTGATTGTATTGAAAGTATGCAGGAATTCCTCCTGCGTTGAAGGCTTGCTGGCCAAGAAGTGAATGTCGTCGATTGCCAACAAATCCGTTTGTCGCATTCGTCGTCGAAAAGCCTCCAGCTTTTTTGTCTTCAAGGCCAGCACAAACTGATTGACAAAATCCTCCGCTGAGAGATATAGCCAATTAGTCTGGGGGCGCTTCTCGCACACTGCATTGCATATCCCTTGCAGCAGATGTGTTTTGCCGACCCCGTATCCTCCGTGAATAAACAGCGGATTGAAAGGACTGTGTTGCTCATTTACGACCACTTTGGCGGCGTTATAGGCCAGCTCATTCGAGGAGCCTACAACGAACGTATCCAGGCTCAGTCTGAGTCTTCCGGATGCTCGATGCCGGCTTCTCGATGCTCGTCGAGAATCGAGAATCGACTTCGGCGAACTCAGTCGAGCCGGGGAGCGAGTAACGAGTTTTGCCTGCGAACCCAACTGGGTTTGCCTCTGGTGGCCGGAAAGCTCCGGGTCGATGCTGAAGGTTATCTTTAACTCTGCGCCGGTAACCGCCCGAACCACCTGGGTAATTTCATCCAAAAAATGGTTTTCAATCCAACTTGCTATAAAAAGGTTTGGCACTCCAATCTTCAAATATCCGCCGGCAAGTGTCATCTTTGTTGAATTTTTAAACCATATCCGAAACTTTTTCTGTCCCACCTTCTCAGAAAGAGCTTTCTCGATATTTGATACTTGATTGGGTTCCCGCAAGGCGGGGTCCCTCTTGATACTCGACGAGCATTCGGCTTCGAGCATCGAGCTTCGAGCGTCATCCGTGATTGTGCCCTGCATTGTTATCCTCCTTGTGCCAGGGTTTTTATTTGTCAGGCCTTTATCCCACACATATAGAACACAGTCTCACACGTTGTAAGTGCAGGTTAAGAACCATTCTTTTTCGAACAAATTCATTCTTCGTAGCAAAGCTACTGCGAAGAACGAATAATACTAATAAGTTACTTATTATTGGGCAATGAAAAGACAAATCAACTGCGTTTTGGAAAATTTCTTTTCCACTTAATAGAGGTTGCTGTCAGTATTGAGTTTGCGCACAAAAAAAAAATGTTTTTAACAGGTTTTGCACATCGTAAGTTTGTTTTGTGGAAAAGCTGTGAATTGGGTTTGTAAATCAAAAAAACTCGATGCTGGATGCTTGTCATTTCGTTGCGGTGAGGATTGCCGTGTAACCGCCGTCGTGGTCAAACATTGCCGCCGATGGGAGGGTGAGCATTTCGGATTTAAGCTCAAAGTTGCGGTTTTTTTGCAGGAAGTCTCTTACAAGGTCATTGTTCTCGTCCTTTTGAATGCTGCAGGTGCTGTAGCAGATTTTTCCGTGAGGTTTTACCATTGGTGCTGCGGTGGCGAGCAGTTTGCTTTGTGTTTTGGTCAGTTCTTTTATTGCCTTCGGCTTTATTCTATAGCGGACCTCGATGCGCCTGGCCAATACGCCTGTATTTGAGCACGGCACATCCAGCAGAACGCAATCGAATTTCGAATTTCGAATTTCCTCATACGAAACAATATTGACGCTGTTTATGCCGAGGCGGGTGGTATTTTCTTTAACTTTTTTGAGGCGTTCGGCGTCAATATCGGTCGCAATAATCGTTGCCGAATCGCCGGTAGCTTCAGCTAACTGCGTTGTTTTTACGCCCGGTGCGGCGCAGAGGTCGAGTATTGTCCAGTCCGGTTGTGGCTTGAGAATCCTTACCGCCTGTGAAGCCGTAATATCCTGAATGGTAAACAGACCTTCTGCAAAGCCGGGAAGCTGTGTTACAGCCTGTGGACTTTTGAGTTTTATCATTGATTCATCGGGTGTTATATTTGCTTCGACACCATCCTTTTTAAGCTTTTGGGCTAAATCCTGTGTTGTTGTCTTCAAGCTGTTCGGTCTGATGTAGATACTCGGTCTGCGATTGGATGCAAAGCATATCTGGCGGGTCAATTCTTCACCGAATTCGCCGAGCCAATCGCTTACGAGCCATCTGGGCAGCGAAAAAACAGTACTGAGATAATCAACCGGCAAAGCTTCGGGGTCCGGTAAAAAGTCCTTGTCGAATTCGCAGCCGATTGCAGGCGTTTGGGCAAGCGTGCATCTGGAATCGGCCTGCGGCAATAACTGGATTTGGCGATTTGTTATATGTCTTGTGATTTGGCGCAGGACCGCATTTACAAAGCCAACCTGCTTTTTTCCTACGAGGGCTTTGGCATTCTCGACCGCTTCGTTGACAATGGAATGCTGGCCGGTCGCAGGTGAATATATAAGCTCATAAGTTCCGATTCGGATGATGTTGAGCAGTTTGCCTGGTATCCTTTCGATGGGACGACCGGAGAATGTGGCTATCACTGTATCGATAGCACGGCTGTTTCTTATCGTTCCGAGGACAAGGTCGGTGGCTCGTTGTTTCTGGTCGGTTTCGCCCAACAGCTTGTTCAGGATTGGGCCGGCGTAATTGCGTTTTGGGTTAAAATGGTTCAGTACTTCTATTGCGATAGTGCGTGCAGATTTGGGTTTTTGGCCAGCCATATTTTATACGCATTACGATTAATTCGTTCATCGTACCCAATTATTTGGGTAGGAGAAAACCCCCGGTAAAACCGGAGGCTAAATAGGCGTTGGTTAGATTTGCCTTGCCTTACAATACAATCTTAAATAATGAACATATCAAATAAAATCCGTACTACTTTTCTATTTTCATAAACAAATCGCAGGGCTGGGTTTGTCGGCCGTTGACGAAATCTTTGAAGTCCATAAGCGGCGAGCCAGCCGGCTTGATTTTTTTAATCTTTAAGGCGTCTGTACCACAGACTACATTCAGATTCTCGTCGAGCGTTCCAGCCGATAAGCCAGCGGGGTTTGAAGTTTCGACTACTTCTGCTATTGCGATGGTTACACGTATAGATTTGTTGGTTTTCTTAGACAGATAAGTTGCCGAGGCACCGGGCCAGGGCCAAAAACCACGTATCTTTCTTGCCAAAGCGCCGGCTGACTCATTGAAGTCGATAAAGCCGTCGGATTTTTTCAGCTTCGGCGCGAAGGTGGCCTCAGAATGGTCCTGCCCGGTATAAATAATCGAGCCATCCGCGATTTGCTCTATTGTCTTGAGCAATAATGGTGCCGCCATTTGCGCCAGTTTGTCGTGGAGCTGGCCGGCGGTTTCATCAGGCCCGATGTCAGTTTGTGATTGCGCAAGAATACTACCGGCGTCCATTTTTTCAGCCAGGGTAATTATACTGATACCGGTTTTGGTTTCGCCGTTGATTATTGCCCAGTTTATTGGTGCAGCTCCACGGTATTTGGGGAGCAAAGAGGCGTGGACATTTATAGCGCCTTTTGATGGCAGGTTTATTAACTCATTGCCGATTTTTTGGCCGAACGCAATTACCACAATCAAATCCGGCTTATAATCGGCTATCTTTTCTATCATCTGGGGGGTGTTTACATTATCTGTTTCAACAAATGGTATCGAATGGGTATTTGCCCAGCGGGCCGCCGGTGTCGGGCTTGGTTTTCTGCCTCTGCCGGCCGGGTGCGGAGGTTGGGTTACGATGAATTGCAAATTATGGCCCGACCGGTCCAAAGCATTCAGGCATTCAATACCGAATTGGCCGCTGCCCAGATATACTATTTTCATTTACTATCTCAAATACATTTATGAGTATATGCGTATATGAGTGAATGAATATATGAGTTTATGTATTTGTCTATCTATACGTTTGCTCAGGCACTCATTTACTGTTTATCCTTGTTCTTTTCTGTAAGTTTTTTGAGTTGTCTCCTGTGTGCGATTTTGGCGGTTTGGCTCATACGATTGGCGATGGTCATTCCTTCGATATGGTCGTACTCATGCTGCAAAGCCCGTGCGTAAAGCCCTTCAGCTTCTTCGGTAAACTCGTTTCCGTCAAGGTCGGTGGCGGTAACTTTACATTTCTTGTATCTTCGAATTTTTGTAAAAACGCCCGGCACCGACAGGCAGCCTTCTTCTGTTGAGCCAGGCTCTCCGGTTGGCGTAACGGTTGGGTTTATATAGACTTTAATATTTTCTCTGGTTCCGTCGAGCGATATGATAAAGAGTCGCAGCGACACGCCCGTTTGTGGTGCTGCCAGGCCGATGCCTTTGTTTTTGAGCATAATGTCGGTCATTTTCTCTATGAGTTGACGGATATTATCGTCAATTTCTTTGACCGGCTCGGCTCGCTTAGTTAAAACCTCAGCCGGGTAATGCGTGATTTGACACTTTTCAATATCAATCATTTTACAGTTCTCGGTCTCTTTCGAGAAATGCTGCTTATACTCTCGACATAAAGTGATTGAACGATCTATTTTTCTGTTTAGCCGTCTCCACAGAAAATCTCTTTAGAATCTCCACCATAAAATCAATTTGCGAGTCGAACCTCTCTGGTATTAGGTTGTTGAATTCTTCTTTGGTAATGGTGTCTGTATTGCTAAAAGTGCGAATCCCAAGTTCTTTGCGGGCTTTGTCGTCCAGACCTGCGAGATACCAGCTTTCTATTTCTTTCACTACGATTATGATATTGTTTGTATCAATTCTTGTCCCGTATTTGTCTTTTATACTTTCCATTCTCGCAGTCACGCAGGGAAAATCATTTATGTCTCTCAGGAAAAAATAATCAGAATTCATCGCTGTTATAGATTTGAGAAAGTTCTTGATTCTTTTGGGTGGTTCCCCGGCATATTGCCATGTTTGGATAAAATCGTACTTGTCTTCAAATATATGCTTTCTTGTTTCGAAAAATCTTTTCTCATCGTTACCTTCAATAAGAATCCACAGTCGCCTATACACCATTTGTCATACCGCCAGTAGATTTTGAACATATAGTTCATCAAGACCCAATTCATTTTCGAGAAATATTTTCACTTCTTCTTTTTCGCCTGGCCTGGAAATGGTGGAAAAACCACCTTTGTCACGAGAAACAAGGAGTAAGTTCTCCAATCCAGCGTGTTTTACTACTTCAGAACTGTGAGTGGTAACAATTATTTGTTTGTTCTTTGACGCGTCCTTCATCATGTCCATTAATTTAGAGATGAGATGAGGGTGCATATTCCTTTCAGGTTCCTCTACTATGATAATGTCTTTTTCCTCAAAGTAGAGGGCGATTAGCAATGCAGTAATATTTATGGTTCCGTCGGAAAGCATGTATGCACGCAAATAATCATCTTTATAATAGTTTTCTCGTAGTTTAATAAGTACAGATCTCTCCGCGAATTTTTCTGTGTTAATGTCATCGAAGAAAGGTAACAGGTCTTTCATCAGATTACAAAATTTTCTCTTTTTGTCTTTATCCTCGACTAATTTATCCAGAACAAGGGCCAAATTCTCCCCGTTCTCTGCCAACTCCGCTTTGCCCGTAATTTGAACGGGATTCCTGGCTATATGTGGGTCGATATCATAAATAGCTATATCGCCAAACAGGCTTTCCCAAGGGGGAATAATAGAGTACGGTGTTCTAATAAGTAAAGTCTCAGATGGGATTTCTTCGCCGAATAATTTGGGGAAGAAAGACAGCGGGGGGAATACTTCTTCTTCCTCAAGTAAATCCTTTATTCCAGGAGGATTGAAGGAAAGTTCCGGTTTGCCGTCCACATTACAAACGGTAAATTCCCCTCGGCCAAGGTCCTCATCTTCGAACAACACATTTTCTTCTGTTTTCAACCTCGCAATTTCAAATTTTTGTGTTAATTTATCAGACGCTATTTTGTAGCCATTTCCAGACCTATCAAATCTTAGGGAGAACTGGTAGGTAATTTCGTGTATTTTCAATGCCCGATGACCTGCTCCCCAACCGAATTTTGAATCTGATTGGATTTGCATTTCGAAATCAGAGGCGGATCCAATTTTAAGATTTCGCAATGATTCTAAACCTCCGTGCATAGAGATAACATCATTCAAGCTATTTTCTTCTATCTGTGTCAGAAACTTGAAAATTTGTGTGAAGTTTGACTTGCCGGAAGCATTTGCACCAATGATTACGTTGAAGTTCCCAAGTTCGAGATCTAGTTCTTTAAAACTTTTAAAGTTAGATACTTTTATTCTTTTAATCGCCATGATTTGATTTCCTTCTTAAACGAGCAATTTGCTCATTTCCACACCATTAGTATAACAAAATGATTTACAGGTGGTAGTGGATTAATTCCGTAACTTTGCAATTTGCTATCAATCGTCGAATTCGTCGCCGATGAATGTATTACCGAGATAAGATTTTATGACGACTTCGTCGCGGATGATCTCGGCGGGCGAGCCGGCTCCTATCACCCTGCCGTGGTCGATAATATAGGCCTTATCGGCCACTTCGAGCGTTCTCTCGACATTATGGTCTGTAATGAGAATACTGACGCCGGAAGCGACGAGCCGGCGAATCTCATGCTGCAAATCCTGTACGGCAATGGGGTCAACACCGCTGAATGGCTCGTCCAAAAGAATCAATGAAGGGTCGGTTACCATAGCACGGGCGATTTCAAGCTTTCTTCGCTCACCGCCGGAGAGGAACCTTCCATGACTGTTAGCGACCTCAGTCAGTGCGAAACGCTCAATGAGCATATCAGCCTTGCGATTGCGCTGGGCCTTGGTGATGGACATCGTTTCCAGAATCGCATAGAGATTGTCGCGGACACTGAGACGCTGAAAGATGCTGGGTTCCTGCGAAAGATACCCAATCCCCAGTCGGGCGCGTTTGTACATTTGCATCTTCGTGATGTTCCGGCCTTCGAAAATGACCGAGCCGCTGTTTGGGGCAACCATACCTATAATCATTCTAAAGGATGTGGTTTTGCCGGCTCCGTTTCGGCCCAGAAGCCCAACAATACTGCGCTGTTCGATAGTAATTGATACTTCGTTAACAACGGTTCGGCCGGAATATTTCTTTACCAGCTCACAAGTTTCAAGAAGGGTCATACTTACCATTATCGTATCTCGTATTGTGTATCCACCAAACAAAATCCGTCACGAGCGGATATCGTATTTTGTTCGCGGTATTATAACAGTACCAATGACTAAAGAAAACCGTCTTTTTTGAATCTGTCGAGCTTGCGCAAAGGGGGACTCGCTCTGCGGGGTCCCAAAATCGTGTTTTCTTCAAAAGCCCATAAATATTCTGGCATTTTTGCGGTATTTTTGTTATTTAAGCAGTTTCCTGTATAAGAAAAGTTGATTTTATTTGGTTCCCGCAAAGCGGGGGCCCCTTAAGGGCGTATATGTTTGCGGTCATAAGCGATATACATTCGAACCTCGAAGCCTTGACAACGGTTCTGGCCGACATTGAGAAACGGGGTATAAAAACGATTTATTGTCTGGGTGATGTGGTTGGCTACGGGCCAAATCCCAAGGAATGTCTCGACCTGATTATAGAGGAGACTAAGTGGTGCATCCTTGGCAATCATGATTATGCGGTCTTCTATGAGCCGACAAATTTCAACTACGGGGCAGAGCAGGCGAGCTTCTGGAGCCGGGAAGTGCTGGAATTGGAAGAAGAAAAACAGTGCCGCGATACACGCTGGAGCTTTTTGGGTGAACTGCCGATGCGGCAGGCGCTCAAAAGCAAATTAGGAACAAAGCCGGTAACAATAGATTTTGTTCACGCTTCGCCCAGAAGGCCGATTAATGAATACATCTTCCCCGATGATGTCTATACTAATCCGCTGAAGGTTCGGCTGCTGCTCGAGCGGGTCAAACACATTTGCTTTGTTGGCCATACGCATATGCCCGGCGTTTTTCTTGGTGAGCCGGACTTCTATCTGCCAGCCGAGCTTGGCGATGTCTATCCGATTATCGATGATGAAAAGGCGATTATCAATATCGGCTCGGTCGGGCAGCCCAGGGACAAGGACAACCGCAGCAGCTATGTGTATGTGAATGAAAACGAGGTGCATTTTGTACGGCTCGAATACGATTTTGAAACTACTATGAAAAAGATAATGGCGATCGAACGATTAGACAACTTCCACGCGGAGCGGCTGCAGAACGGAAGATAAAATTAGTGAATTAGTGATTATGAGAAATCTTTTAATTTTGATTGTTGTTGGCTTTGTTGTTTTTTGCGGGTGGCTTGTCGTTGAATCCGGATTTTTTGAGCGCTCGGCACTAAACTCAGAAACCTTCATCCTGCTGCAAAACACTACAGGTAACCAAAGCAACAGAACCGCAAATGCACCTGCAAGAGTGGTTCCTCAGATTAGAGCGGACGACACTGTTCTGCTCAGAGCTGTCGGCGCACCTGCTAAAAGCGTTACGCTTGGTTCAGTGGACCCTAAAAGCGGCTTTAAGTTCCAGTTGGAGCTAAGCTCAATAGGCGCCGCCATCAGAAATGCAACCTTCAGCGAATTCGATGACCGTGATTATAAAGACCCTCAGCCGTTAGTAATCCTTTCCCCCGCACGTCAGGCCGATGGCAGTGAGATTCTGTCGATGGCAAACAGGAAGTTTGTGCTTGTTAAGCATGGTTGGCAGTTTGCTCTGGACAAATTAAGCTGGAAAAGCTTCTATGTCATAACCGCAGCGGATGGCTCGCAAACGGCCCGCTTTGAAGCGATAATTAAAATCGTAGGTACTGACGAGCTGGTCTTGAAATTGATTAAAACCTATAAAATCATCCCATACAGCTATCTACTGGAATGCAAGCTGACTATCGAAAATCTTAGCGATACCGAACAGAAAGTGCATTTCAATTTAGCCGGGCCGGGCGGACTTGGCAGAGAGGGTATCAGAGGCGATATGAGAAAGGTCGTTGGAGGATTCCTAACATCCGAGGCAGAGGTAGTATCTTCACGACAGGGAGTTTCCTCTGGGATGTTTGGAAGAAAGCCGGGTCTCAAAGACACTATGGCGCAGTACCAGCAGGCCCTGCGGGCAGGAAACCAGACACAAATCGAAAAGGCCAAGAAAAATTTACGGATAGGAAACAATCTCCCTGTTCGATACAGAGGCGCTAATTTTCTGTGGGCCGCCGCGGTCAATAAATACTTCGCCGCCATACTGGTGCCTCTGCCGGAAGAGGGCAAAGAGTATTGCGATTGGGTAGCGGATAAAACAGGCCGATATCACAATCCCGATGGAGACAGCAGAGCCGACAGCGGCGACGAAACAATAGGATTGGATTTGAAAATTGCACCAAATACGTTAGCTGCTGCGGGCCGGGTCAATAGCTCAAAGATATATAACTTCCAGTTGTATATTGGGCCCAAGGATAAAAGTCTTTTCGATAAAAACGAGCGGTATCGAGAACTGGGCTTTGTTTGGACGATAGATTTTATGGGGTGCTGCTGCCCTGGCTGGATTATAAAGCCTCTGGCCTTTGGGATATTGGCGATAATGAAATGGATGCACGCTTTTATCCCCAACTACGGGGTGGTCATTATCATATTGGTTTTCATGATGCGGCTTGCTATGCATCCTATCACCAAGAAAAGCCAGATATCAATGAGCAAGATGAGCAAGCTGGCCCCGAAGGCCGAGGAGATAAAGAAAAAATACGCCAACAACAAAGCTGAAATGAACAAACAGATGATGGCCCTTTACAGAGAGCAGGGTGCCTCGCCGATTATGGGCTTTCTGCCGATGATGGTGCAAATGCCGATTTGGATTGCTTTATGGAGCGCAGTATATGCCAGTATTGATTTGCGCGGCGCGTCGTTTTTGCCGTTTTGGATTACTGACCTTTCGTTACCAGATGCCTTATGGAGATTTCCGACAGCAATAGTTGTGCCTTTGTTAGGCTGGAAGATAGAATCACTGAACTTGCTGCCGCTTTTGATGGGCGTGGCGTTTTATCTTCAGCAGAAACTAATGCCGTCCCAGGCGGCGGCATCTGCTAACCCACAGGTTGCTCAGCAACAAAAAATGATGATGATTATGATGCCGTTACTGTTCCCGCTGATGTTATACACGGCCCCGTCGGGAGTGAACTTGTATATTATGGCAAGTACCTTTGCCGGTGTTTTTGAGCAGCACGTCATTCGCAAACACATCCGGGAAAAGGAACAAGCTGAATCGCAGGGTCTGGTTGCCGTAACGAGCAAGACCGGCGGCAAAGTCAAAAAGAAAAAGCCCAAACCATTTTACAAAACTTAAAGTGCCTAAAGTGAACTAAAGTGAGCTAAAGTTAAAAAAACAAATAATTTTAGGCACTTTAGGCACTCTAAACTTTAGGCACTTCTAATGCTTAATGTATGACTTAAATGACACTATCGTAGCTGTCAGCTCTCCGACCTCAGATAAGAGGGTAATTGTTCGCATAACCGGCCCGGAGACAATCGAGACTTGTAAACAGATTTTCAACTCACCAATTACCAACCACAGATTACACAAATTTCGGTGGATTAACACAGATAAATCTGTGAAATCTTTAATAATCGGTGGAATCTGTGGAGTTGACGCCGAACTTAAAATTGATGCGCAACTGTATTTATTTTTGTCACCGCATTCCTATACCGGCGACGACTTAGCCGAGATTCACATCCATACAAATCCTGCTGTTACTGAGGTCTTAATAGGTAATTTATTAGGCAAAGGACTTAGGATGGCTGGGCCTGGCGAATTCACGGCGCGGGCGTATCTGAACGGCAAAATCGATTTGGCCCAGGCCGAGGCGGTGAACGAAATCATCGTAAGCTCCAACGCATTTCAATTAGCCGCCGCTGAGAAACTTCTTAGCGGGCGGTTATCCGAGACCACGGCAAAGGTACGCTCGGCGATGATGGATTGTCTTAGTTTAACCGAGGCGGGACTGGATTTTAGCGCCGAAGATATCGAACTGGAAACCGGCGCCGAGGTAATTGAAAGACTTCTCGGCGTAAAGAAACAGCTTGAGCAACTGCTCACCGGAAGCATCAGGTACGAGTCTCTAATTGATTTACCGGCGGTGGGGATCACCGGTGCTCCCAATGCCGGAAAGAGCAGCCTGCTCAATAAACTGCTCGGTAAAGAAAGAAGCATTGTCTCGCACAAGCGCAAAACCACCAGAGATGTGCTGACCGCTCTGTGCACATTGACGCATTGCAGATGCGTCCTGTTCGATTGTGCAGGCCTAACTCCGTCGCTCGTCGCTCGTTGCTCGTCGCACAGGTCACGGGCCACGGGCGACGGGCCACGAGATGTCCTTGACGAATTGGCACAACAGGCGGCCATTGAGGCGCTGCGAAACAGCGCTGTGGTTGTATTCTGCGTTGACATATCAAAAGCCGACTGGTCTGAGGATATCTCAATACGTGAACTCATATATTCGTCGTGCGTTGAGCATGATGCGTATTGCGTGAAAGAAAATACGCAATACGCAATATGCGATACGAAATTGATACCGGTTGCGACAAAATGTGATTTGGTATCCGAACGGGTGTTATCAAATCGCCTTGCTGAGCTGAATGAATTGTTCGGCATCGAGCTTTTAGTAACTTCCACAGAAACCGGCGACGGCTTAGAGCTGTTGCGAGAGACAATCGATAGAAAAATAATTGAGCTGGAACCTGGTTTTGAGACGGCCAAATCAGACGCTACGCCACTTTTCGAGAGCACCCAAAGCTCTGTTGCCCTTACCGCTCGGCACAAACAGGCTGTTACTGAGGCAATTGAGAACGTCAGTGAATCCATCAGTGAATTAAGAGCCGGCAATGATGAGGTTGCCGCAATGATGCTGCGGGCCGCTTACCAGGCCATTTCCGGCATCGAATCCGCCGCAGGCGGACACGTCGATGAGCAGATATTGGAGAATATATTCAGTCGTTTCTGTATAGGTAAATAGTATCTGTTGCGGAAAGCAAAAACCGACGGTGTCACCCCTGCCCCTGCTTTCGCAGGGGTAAACTTGTCCCCGCGAAAGCGGGGAGCAGGGGTCCAAGGTGAAAAAAACTGGATTCCCGCTTCCGAGGGAATGACAAATACTGTTTCCGCAACAGGAACTAAATAGCATCTCGATTCTCGTTGCGAGTATCCAGCATCGAGTATCCAGTATCGATTATTTATCTTTTGCTTCGAATTCAGCGTCGATTACGTCATCCGGCTTTTTTCTTTTAACCTCATCTTCGGACGGAGGGGGTGCTTGCTCAGCTTGGCCGGTTGGGGCCGAAGCGGTCTGCTGCTTCTTGGCTGCATCTTCATAAAGCACCTTGCCCAACTCCTGGCTGGTGATGCCGAGGTTTTCAATGGCCTTCTTTATCGCATCGGCATCTTCGCCTTTTACAGCTTCTTTGAGGTTATTGACCGCACTTTCGATTTTTCCGCGGACCTCGGCGGAGACCTTGTCGCCGTGTTCTTTGAGCGTTTTTTCCGTCGAATAAACCAACTGGTCAGCCTGGTTCTTCAGGTCAACGACCTCTCTTTTCTTTTTATCTTCCTCAGCGTGGGTCTCGGCATCCTTGGTCATCTTCTCAACTTCCTGGTCGCTAAGACCTGAACTGGACTTAATCTCGACGGACTGCTGCTTACCGGTGCCGAGGTCCTTTGCAGAGACGTTCAGAATGCCGTTGGCATCAATATCAAAGGCAACTTCAATCTGTGGCATGCCACGAGGTGCCGGTGGAATATCGGCAAGCTGAAATCTGCCGAGCGTTCTGTTGTCCCTTGCAAATTCCCTCTCGCCCTGGAGAACGTGTATGTCAACGGTGGTCTGGGTGTCAGCGGCGGTTGAGAAAATCTCTTTCTTGCTGGTCGGAATTGTGGTGTTGCGTTCAATCAATCTTGTCATAACTCCGCCCAAAGTTTCAACACCTAATGAAAGCGGCGTTACATCCAACAGCAGAATATCCTTTACGCCTGCATCACCAGCCAGCACCGCACCCTGAATAGCGGCGCCCAGTGCGACGACCTCATCCGGATTGATGCTCTTGTTCGGCTCTTTAGCAAAGATGTCCTTTACGATTTCCTGAACTTTCGGAATTCTTGTCGAGCCTCCGACAAGCAATATCTCCGGGATATCGCCGGGGTTCAGTTTTGCATCTGCCAGCGCCTTACGGCATGGGTCTTTAAGCCGTTCGAGAATGGGTTCCACGAGCGATTCAAACTTGCTTCTGGTAAGGGTGATTTGCAAATGCTTCGGCCCTGAGGCATCAGCGGTGATAAAGGGTAAATTGATCGTGCTTTCGAGCTGGGAGCTCAATTCGCATTTTGCCTTTTCGGCTGCTTCCTTGAGTCGCTGGTGAGCCATCGGGTCGTCTCGCAGGTCGATTCCCTCTGTCTTTTTGAATTCATCAGCGAGGTAGTTTATCAGGACCGCGTCCAAATCATCGCCACCGAGATGCGTATCGCCGTTGGTTGCAATGACGTCAATGATACCTGTTTTCTCGTCGAAGCCACCGATATCAAGGATGGAGACATCAAACGTTCCGCCACCAAAGTCAAAAACTGCGATTTTTTCGTCCTTCTTCTTCTCAACACCGTATGCCAGCGCGGCGGCGGTGGGTTCGTTGATGATTCGCTTTACCTCGAGTCCGGCGATTTTGCCGGCGTCTTTTGTAGCCTGACGCTGCGAATCGTTGAAGTATGCCGGGACGGTAATGACGGCACTGGTAACCGTCTCGCCCAGATAATCCTCTGCGGTTTTTTTCAGGTCCTGCAGAATCATTGCCGAGACCTCCGGCGGCGTGTATTCCTTGCCCCGGACATCGACCTTGACCAGCTCATCTGAGGCGCCGGTAATTTTATAAGGGACAATCTTTTCTTCGGATGAGACTTCATTGTGGCGTCGGCCCATAAAACGCTTAATGGAAAATACGGTGTTTTCAGGGTTAGTTACCTGCTGATGGCGCGCAATCTGGCCGACAAGCCGCTCGCCCTTATCCGTAAAGCCGACCACCGAAGAGGTCAGCCGGGAGCCGGAAGAGTTAATCAGGACCTTCGGCGCTGAGCCTTCCATCACAGCAACCACAGAATTTGTCGTTCCCAAGTCTATTCCAATGATTTTAGCCATAGTCATACTCCTTTCGCTATAATTTCATCTCATATACTCCAGATATGCAAAAGACGTGCCAGTTGGTGGATTATATTGGATTAAACTGTTTAACATGTTTGCTCATAAGAAGTTATATTTTTCTGGGTGTCGTTTTGTGGATTCGGGGACGTCAATTTTTGTGCCATTTTGGCAGATTCGGCCCGCCTTGGCCTGGCCCCTACGAGCTGTTTCGATATTGGCCCATTCGACTGCGCACCTTGGGCACAAGCACCTTAGGCACAAGCTCAGGACAGGGTTTGAATTGGGTTTGTTTTTTTGGGGCCTGAAGGCGGTTTCATTTTCATAATCCTTTGCGGTAAAGAGGGTTGCATTCGTTTTTGTCCTTAAGAAGATTGGGTTTGAATTGGGTTTGTTTTTTCGGACTGCGAAATCATCTTTTTTTCTGTAATCCTTTGTTATAATTGAGTTTATATTCATTTTTGCTCTACGGAGATTGGGTTTGTTTGGGTTTGAATTGGGTTTGTTTTTTTGCCCCGCCAGCGGGATAAAAATTTCATAATTCCTTGTACATACTGAGTTTGCAATCCGCCTACGGCGGACAAGATTGGGTTTGT
>JADFJC010000091.1 GCA_022566315.1 Planctomycetota bacterium | reverse complement strand
AGCCAAAATGAATGTAAACTCACTTATAACAAAGGATTACAGAAAAAAAGATGATTTCGCAGTCCGAAAAAACAAACCCAATTCAAACCCAATTTCCGAAAAGCCCAAAATGAACGTAAACTTATATGTTATAGAGGATTGTGAAAATAAAACCGCCTTAAGGCTCGAACAAAACAAACCCAAACAAACCCAATTTCAAACGGCCTTTTTTTCGCAAAGATATCTATCGGCTCCCAGAACACATACTCTCCAGAAACTCCTCATTGGTAGGGTACTCCTTGAGCAGCTTGAACAGGGAGTACATGGCCTCCCGGGTCCCATAGTTCGACAACACACGCCGAAGCGTGACCAGGCCGCGGCTATGGTCCTGACTATAGAGCTTAGCTTCTTTTCGTGTACCGCTGGCCGGGATGTCGATCGCAGGAAAAATTCTAGCCTCGGCCAAGGACCGGTTGAGGACGATCTCGCTATTGCCCGTTCCCTTGAACTCTTCGAATATCAACTGGTCCATTCGAGAGCCGGTATTGATCAGGCACGTTGCGATGATGGTAACGGAGCCTCCGTTTTCAATGTTACGTGCCAGTCCGAAAAGACGACGTGGTACTTCCAGTATGCCCGCTTCCAGTCCACCGCTCATAGTGTGTCGGCGCGGTGCGCCTCGCCGCCGGGGCCTGTTGTTAAACGCTCTTCCCAGCCGCGTGAGACTGTCGATCAACAGGACCACCTCACGCCCGCATTCCAGTTCTGTTTGTATATGGGCGAGTATCAGCTCGGCGAGTTCGACGTGCTCGTCGGCACCGTGGTCGCTCGTACTGGCCACCACTTCGGCGCCCTCCACAGCCCTGCGAAAGTGGGTAACTTCCTCTGGCCGCTCATCCACCAACAACACGATGATACGGCTTTGGGGGGAACATTGGCGAATCGCATGGATAATCTGTTCCATGAGAATGGTCTTTCCCGCCCTGGGCGGCGAGACAATCAGCTGGCGCGTGCCCTTGCCTATCGGTGCGATGAGGTCTATTATGCGCATGCTCTCTTGCCCGCAACCGCCAAGGTCAAATCGTTCATGCGGATCGATCGCCACCAGATCGGCAAAGCGCGGGCGTTTGCAGAAGGCCTCTGGTTGCATGCCCCCAAGGGACTCGATGGACACCAACCTGGATTCGCCTTTCTTTCGCTCGACCTGACCGGTGACGGCTGCTCCTTCGACCAGGGCAAGGCGACGAGTCAGATCTGCCTGGACCATCACTTCGGCCGGTCCCGGCCGATAAGACCGGTCCGCGGTTCTGATTGCAAACCGCAGTTTGTCCCGAAAGGGACGCCTTGCGGCGCTGAGACATTTCAGTATTCCAGTTGTCGTATCGGCCATCAAAATGTTCCGTGGGTATTTCTACAGAGACAGATGCTGATTAAAGAAACGCTTGTATTATAGCATCAATAAGTATATATCCGTTAAGTATATATCCGTTGTGTGTGTATTGGTTCAGCGTAAATTGGACAAATCCTCTTTACGGTTAAGAGACCCTGCCATCGGCAAGGAGATTTTCTTAGGCATTGGGGAAATCTCCGAAATGTTTTGAGAGATGCAGTAGTCCCGCGTCTGCGAGATTGCCGCTGCGACATTTCGTTGATATCCCAGTTGGCTATCCCCGGCAGGGCCTGCCCTGAGGCACAGCCGAATGGGTTGCACCTCTGCAGTGCCTACTTCCGTTTCGCCAACTGATGGTATTCTTATCAGTCTTTTTATTATTGTCAAGTTTTTTTTCATTATGATACCTGACTTTTTCTTCTGCCGAGTACTTTTTGCGCTTGTTTGCCATGTCCATTTCCGACTGAAGCATAACATGGTACTTTATAGTTTTCTTTGTGTAGACAAAGTACTTGACCATGAGTTCACCAACTGTTATGGTCTGAGTTGGATTGGTTATTTGTTCGATTGCATCATATGTGCTTTAGCGACAAGGAGTTACAGTAGTGTCTGCTTTTTCAAAGAAAAAACGCAAATGGAAATAATAATTGGGGTTGAATTCGGGACGCAGAGGTCGCAGGTTCAAGTCCTGTCTCGGCGATTGATTTAACCTCTTTTGTCGTAATCGATTTAGTTCCGTATTGATTGAAATTCGGTTTACAAGGAGGCACTTTGTGTCCGAGCCACTTGCAGATTCAGAACCTGAACGCCGTCCTTCGTGGTGGCGGTCGATTGGACCGGCCCTCATCACCGCATGCGTGGTGTTCGGACCGGGCAGTTTGTTAATCAGTTCCAACGTCGGTGCCGTATTCGGATACGAACTACTCGGACTCCTTATCTTGATCGGCATCCTGATGGGCACGTATGTAACGATGGGTGCGCGAATCGGTGTTGTTGGCGGTGCCACACCGTGCACGCTGGTCGCCAGTCGTTTGGGTCGGCCTGTCGCCGCCGTAATCGGAATCAATCTCTGTCTTATTTGCACGGCCTTTCAATTTTCCAATAATCTGGCTGTGGCTGCCGTTGCTGATGCCCTCGGCGTGGCCCGCCTCTTCGGAAACCCGGACGAAATGACCCGGCACGCCAGGAGTCTTATCAACAGCGGCGTCCTGCTGGTATTCAATGCGGCAATAATTGTTCTGGTCTTCACATTGAAACATGTATATCGCACCTTGGAACGGATTATGAAAGTTATGGTCGCTGTGATATTGATATGCTTTTTGGTCAATCTTTTTATCGTTCGACCTGATGTGCTTGCGATATTGAAGGGCTTAATCCCACGACTGCCCGAAGGTCTTTTAACGGGGGATAAAACAGGCAATATTTATAGTAGTTACCCTATGGTTCTTGTTGCTTCGCTGTTCGGCACGACCTTTTCGGTAGCTGCTGCATTATATCAAGGCAACCTTGTGCGGGAAAAAGGATGGACAATCAGGGACTACGACCGTGGGGTTGGTGATGCCATCGCCGGGGTCGCCGTCCTGACCGGTGTCAGCGCAATTATTATGATGACCAGCGCTGCGGTTCTCAGGGGTCAGCCGGCTAATGATATCAGCGTATTAGCTACACAACTACGGCCACTGCTTGGTGCGACCACCCACGTACTCTTTTGTGTGGGACTGTTGGCGGTGGCTATGAATCCCTTTGTCATCAACGCAATGATTGGCGGCAGTATCTTAGCCGATGGAGTTGGCAAACCAGCCGGATTAAGCGACCGTTGGTCCCGGCGTTTCACGGTCGTGGTTCTGCTGGTTGGAATGGCTGTGGCGATGATTGTTTTGCACACTCCCATTAAGAAGGTTGACGCAATTATCTTTGGCCAGGCCCTTACAGTCATTGGCAATCCGTTGATGGCTGCTACACTCCTCTGGCTGGCGAATCGAAAAGACATTATGGGCGAGAGGCGTAATACGCTGGTCCTGAACATCCTCGGCGGACTGGGCCTGCTGGTAGTCGTGTTTATCGCCATCCGGGTCTTGCTTCTTGTGGTGTCGAAATTGACCTGATTGTTGATGCTGGATAGTGAGGAGTGAGCTAAAGTGAACTAAAGTGCCTAAAGTGAGCTAAAGTTGGATACTCCCACTAAGGGGTCTCCGCAGAGCTCCGAGATGCTGGATGCTCGTTCGAGAATCGAGAAACGAGTTACTTATGATAGATATATCCGAATTAGACGAGCGTGCCCTGGAGGACATTCTCAGCGAGCCTACCGATGCGACCAAAGAGATAGTTGCCGGCCTGAACGGTGATATCGTTGTTTTGGGCGCAGGCGGCAAAATGGGCCCGACGCTGGCAATGATGCTGAGGAAGGCATCAAGCGGCAAAAATATTTACGCCGTCTCCCGATTCTCCGTAAGGAGTCCCAAGGACAGCGACAAGGCCGTCCGAACTAAAATCGAGCGGGCGGGAATCAAAACCATCCAACTTGATTTATTAGATGAGTCACTTTATTCGCAGTTGCCCGATGTGGAAAATGTATTCTATTTGGTTGGTATGAAGTTCGGTTCCACCGGCAATCAGCCGTTGACGTGGGCGCTGAACAGCTTTGTAGCCGGTCTTGTAGCGCAGCATTACAAGAACTCGCGCATTGTGATTTTCTCCACCGGCAACGTTTATCCTTTGGTTGACGTCAATAGTGGCGGAGCATCCGAAGAAACTGCTCCCGACCCGGTAGGCGAGTATGCCCAGTCGTGCCTCGGCAGAGAACGAATATTTGAATATTTCTCGCAGCTTCACAATACACCAGAGACCATAGTCAGACTCAATTATGCCAACGAACCTCGATATGGCATTATTGTTGATGTTACCCGCAGGATTCTAAATAGTGAACCTATCGACCTGACTACGGGAGCGGTCAATCTGATCTGGCAGAGAGATGCTCTACAATTTATCATCCGCTCTATCAGTCTCGCGAAATCACCGCCTGCTATTCTTAATGTTACAGGGCCGGATACCGTTTTGGTTCGTCAACTTGCTGAGCAAATCGGCCAGGAGCTGAATACCAAACCAAAGTTCACATCCCGGGAAGCGCAAACAGCTCTGCTTTCAAACGCGTCTTTCTGTTTCAGCATGTTTGGCTATCCGCAGACGACGCTTGAGGAGATGGTATCTCTGATTGCCAAATGGGTGGCATCGGGCAAAACGGTTCTAAACAAGCCGACCAAGTATGATATTCGTAATGGCAAATTCTAAGGATGTCCTTTTATGCTGGATTTGAACATAATCGATACACTGCGTTCGGGTTGTGTGATTCCCGCCCATCCACTGGCTCTGAAGCCGGATAGAAAACTCGACGAGCATCGTCAAAAGGCGTTGACCCGCTATTATTTAGCTTCCGGTGCCGGCGGCCTGGCGGTAGGTGTCCACACCACCCAATTTGCTATCCACGACCGGAAAATAGGTTTATACCAGCCGGTGCTGCAATTGGCCATCGAGACAGCGCAGCAATTTGCTGCCCCCCTAGATTGTAGTGAACCGATAATGATTGCAGGTATAGTAGGTGACATCAATCAAGCTCTTAAAGAAGCCCGGTTAGCCCGGGACCTCGGCTATCATCTTGGACTGCTATCTCTGGCAGCTCTTAGAGGCAAATCAATTGACGAGCTTGTGGACCACGCCAGAGGAGTAGCTCAAATAATACCGATTATGGGATTCTATCTGCAGGAGGTCATGAGCCAAATGGTGCTGCCTATCGAGTTTTGGCGAAAGTTCGTTGAGATACCAAACGTCCTTGCTATAAAAATTGCACCGTTCAACAGATACCAAACGCTTGATGTGCTCGAAGCAGTTGCCCATTCCGGCAGGTCTGACGAGATTGCATTATATACCGGCAACGATGACAATATAATTTCTGATTTACTAACGCGGTATGAGTTTAACGTTAACGGTCGTCTGGTTTCACTTCACATTGTCGGCGGATTGTTAGGTCAATGGGCTTGCTGGACCAGAAGGGCGGTTGAGTACCTCACTCGTATTAAGACCATTCGTGAGTCCAATACACCGGTTCCGCAGGAGATGTTGACGTTAGCTAATCAATTGACATTGGCCAATAAGGCAATTTTCGATGCCGACAACCATTTCGCCGGGTGCATTCCGGGTATATCTTACGTCTTGAAACAACAGGGCCTTTTGAAAGAGTTGGGCACACTTAATCCTGACGAACAGCTATCACCTGGACAAGCCGACAAGATTGATAAGATAAGGAGCAATTATCCGCATCTTACTGATGACGATTTTGTCAGAGACAATCTTCATAAATGGTTGTTACCCTGAATATGTCTAACTGACCGAAAATATTTGCTGGCAATTTATGGGTTAGTCGATTACACTATTTTTGTTTTTGGAGAGAACCATTTATGCTTTTTCTTAAATTTTTCGTGAGGGTATCATGACTCAGCAAGCTAACAAAAATTGTGAAGCGGAAATTGAAAATTCCAAGCTATGCGGTCCAACTGTGACTGGACAAGTTGTTCGTGTTACATTAGTGTTGTTGTTTATGTCTCTTCAATGCTTAGCTGCGGACCGGTCGGTAATCGGCACAAGTCGTGGGGACGAAATGCTCGCCGAATACTTTCGTACCCAGACGGCAAAGCTCAGCGAACAATGCCTGGCCGAGGTCAAAACCCTCGAGGACTGGGAGACAAAGCGACAGGTTTATCGAAAGCAGCTATTTGAGATGCTTGGGCTTGAGCCGCTTCCCAAAAAGACCGACCTCAAACCTGTTATCACCGGCAAGGTCGAGCATGAGGAGTTTACCGTCGAGAATATTCACTATCAGTCCATGCCCGGCCTTTACGTAACGGGCAACCTGTATATCCCTAAAGGTCTCGAAAAACCTGCGCCGACGATTCTCTATGTTTGTGGTCACGGGGCCGTTAAGAAAAATAATATCAGCTACGGAAATAAAGTCCGCTATCAACATCATGCAGCCTGGTTCGCACGGCACGGCTATGTCTGCTTTACTATCGATACCCTCCAACTGGGTGAGATCGAAGGAATTCATCACGGCACGTACCGGTACAAAATGTGGTGGTGGAATAGTCGCGGCTATACGCCCGCAGGTGTTGAGGCCTGGAACTGCATGCGTGCCCTGGATTATCTCCAAACTCGCAAGGAGGTGGACATAAGCCGCGTGGGCGTAACCGGGCGCTCCGGCGGCGGCGCATACAGCTGGTGGATAGCCGCACTCGATGACCGTATCAAGACCGCTGTGCCGGTTGCAGGCGTTACCGACCTTCAGAACCATGTTGTGGACGGCTGCGTCGAAGGCCATTGCGACTGTATGTATTTGCTTAATACCTATCGCTGGGACTATCCGATTGTGGCGGCACTGATGGCGCCTCGTCCCCTTCTAATCTCTAACAGCGACAAAGATACAATCTTCCCGCTGGATGGTGTCATTCGCCTGCACGAAAAGGTGCGGAAAATCTACAGGTTGTACGACGCCGAGAAAAACCTCGGCCTGCACATTACCGAAGGCCCTCACAAGGACACGCAGGAGCTGCGCATACACGCTTTTGTGTGGTTTAATCGGTTCCTCAAAGGCGAGAACCCACTGATTGACAAGCCAGCCGTGCCTTTCTTCGAGCCGGAGCAATTAAAGGTTTTCGACGAACTGCCTGCCGACCAGATAAACACACGGATACACGAGTCATTCGTGCCCAAAGCTCCGCAACCGTCGGTGCCGCAATCAGCCGACAAATGGGCAAAGCAGCGTAAAGCCTGGATGAAGGCGCTTCGGGAAAAGTCGTTCCGCGGCTGGCCGAGACGGGCACAGGCCGGTCCACTCGATATCGAGCGCTTATTCTCTGTCAAGCGCGGCGGTATTCACTTCAGTGCGTTCGATTTCACCAGCCAGTCCCATGTTCGCCTGCGCTTATACCTGGCGCACCGCGCCGGACTCGATAAGCCCAGGATGGTTACACTGAACGTGCTGGATGAACAGGGATGGACCGAGTGGCTGGCTGCTATGCGCGTGGGCTTTGCCGACGAACTTAGCGACTCCGCCACAGGCGGACTACCTGAGCCGGATAAAAACGCTTTTCAACGCTATCAGGAAATGTTCAAGAATAACAAGGACACGCTGGCGTACCTGGCGCCGCGTGGGATTGGGCCGACTGCCTGGAACACCGGCGAACGCAAGCGAACACAAATCCGCCGGCGGTTTATGCTGCTTGGCCAGACAATTGATGGCATGCGAGTCTGGGACGTAAGGCGGGCGATTCAGACGCTGCGTACCCTCGATTTGGCCAGGGAGGTACCGATGGCCCTTGAAGGTAAGGGGCCGATGGCCGGCATCGTGCTGTACGCTTCGCTGTTCGAGCCTGACATCAGCAAGGTCGATTTGTGGCATCTGCCCGACTCGCACCGTGACGGCCCGGCCTTTCTCAACGTGCTGCGCTATCTGGACGTACCGCAGGCCGTAGCGATGGCGGCTGAGCGAAGTCAAATACGACTCTATCAGGAGGACGACTCCGGATGGCGATTCCCACGGGCCGTCGCTGAAAAATTGGGCTGGCCCGATAATAGATTCCAGATACAAGGAAAATGCCTAAAGTGAGCTAAAGTTAAGAAAACAAATGACTTTAGGCACTCCAAACTTTAGTTCACTCAGAGATGCTCAATCTTTTATTTTTTGTTTAACTTGACCAAAATTTATTCCGATACAATCTCCAGATATACGGAAAAATATATGAGATCAGTCAAAAGAAAGAGCAAGAAATGGGAATTAAAAATCTATCAAAAGATGTTCTTCTCGTTAAACTGCCTTCTAAGAGTCCCAAAATAGCCCACGAGCTTAAAGCCGTTAATGAAGCTGTCAGTAAGAAGAAAGGTAACCGCGACGTCGTAATCGACTTTTCCAGAGTCGAGATAATAAATTCCGCGAACATCAGCAATCTGTTAATATTGTACAATTTGCTGCAGAACTCTGGACATCGGCTTATTTTCTGCAATGTCGCCACCGTGACCAAATGCATTTTTGTGGTTGCCGGGCTTGATGAGGTTTTCGAATTTGTTGATGACCAACCTACGGCCTTGGTAACTGTTCAGCACGCCGATTAGCCGACAAGCCGGTCATCATTCCTCCTGCTGTTGGTTGCTTACCGAATCGCTTTTTCCCGATATTCTCCAATTAAAAAAAGTTGCAGAGGTTGAAGACTGGTGGTTAGCCGGTGTGGGTTCAGAAATTTTCCTGTATGTATTTGACAGCGTTGTTGAAGATTGTCATTCCGTCACTGGCCGGCTTTTCTTTTAGGCGGGACCAGTGCGGATGCTGAGTCGGCCTTACGAACCTTTCCGGATGTGGCATAAGTCCTAATATCCTGCCGGTGGTATCCGTCAGGCCGGCTATCGAATCCGTTGACCCGTTTGGATTAATTGGATAGTCGCCTTCCTGGCCGTTCTTGTCAACGTACTTAAACGCAACGAGACCCTCGGATTTTAATTTATCCAATGTAGCAGAGTCTTTAGTAACAACTTTGCCTTCTCCGTGTGCGATTGGCAGATAGATTTGTCTGCCCGGCTCAATGAAAATGCACTTATTCGTTTGGGGAGCTAAGTACACCCATCTATCCTCGAATTTGCCGCTGTCGTTGTAGGTTATAGTAGTTTCTTCCTGATGTTTGGTTGAATTATTACCGGGCAGAATGCCTGTCTTGACGAGTACCTGGAAGCCGTTGCAGATTCCCAGCACTAATTTGCCGTCATCAATGAATTTCTGTATCGGCTCGGAAAGATGGTGTATGATTTGGTTTGCCAGGATTTTACCCGCAGCCACGTCATCGCCGTAGCTAAAGCCCCCGGGAAAAACGATTATCTGGAATTCTTCCAGCAGAGTTTTATCCTCGATTATCCTGTTTATGTGCATACGCTGTGTCTTTGCACCTGCTAATTCGAGCGCATACTCAGTTTCCATATCACAATTTATCCCTGCTGCACGCAGAACTATTGCCTTAACTTCTACCATCTCTTACCTACCAATCAAACGTCTTCTGCCACGCTTGCTTTAATGAATATATATCTGCTTTGATAACGGCTTTACCATCTTCTGTTTTTATTAAGAGTATTTTTTCTTCCGTCACTTTACCAATCTGACCGAATGGTAAATTGAGCATCAGCTTTGCAAAGGCATCGTATTTTTCCGGCTCAACTTCCACAATATAACGTGAGTTTGATTCGCTGAATAGTTGCATATCCACACGCGAACAGTCTTTACTTTTCGGCAGACCCCGCAAGTCTGCTTCTATCCCGAGTCCGCCGGCAAAGGCCATCTCCGCAAGTGCAACCGCTAAACCACCCTCAGAGCAATCATGACAGCTAACCACAAGACCTTCCGCTATTGCAGCAGAAATCTTTTTGGCTATTTTAGGAGCTGTTTCGAGGTCTAACTTCGGAACGTTTGCCCCGACCTGATCGTTAATCTTGTAATAGTGCGAGCCGCCTAATTCGTTTTTCGTTTCACCGACTATAAACAGCAGATTAGAGGCCCTCTTGGCGTCCATCGTTACGCACTTGTTGATGTCATCAACTATTGATATTGCACTTATCAAAAGTGTCGATGGTATGGATATTCGTGTCCCATCTTCGCACGCGAATTCATTATTCAAGGAATCCTTGCCGGAGATAAATGGTGCCTCGAACGCCATTGCTCCATCGTAGCAGGCCTGTGCCGCCCGTACTAATGGGCCGAACGTTTCCGGCTTCGTGCAGTTACCCCAGCAGAAATTGTCCAGCAGCGCAATCCTGTCAGCCCGGCCGCCTACACATATCAGGTTCCTGATTGCCTCGTCGATTCCCGCCAGCGCCATCCAGTACGGGTCGATGTCACCGTAAAGCGGATTCATCCCGCAGCTAATGGCAAGGCCTTTGTCCGAATTAAACTTTGGCTGTATCACCGCTGCATCACTGGGCCCATCATTGTTTACGCCCGTCAGAGGTTTGACGACCGAGCCGCCCTGGACCTCATGGTCGTATTGACGGATTACCCATTCCTTGCTGGCGACGTTGTAAGACGAAAGTATTCGCACAAGCTCATCGTTGTAGTTATCTTTTTCAGGTATGCTCGGCTCGGTAAGCTGAGGACTCTTCCACACGGCTTTGCGAGAGTATTTAGGCACGCCCTCGTGCCAAAATTCCATATCGAGTTCTCCTACCTGTTGATCCTTGTATAGCAACCTCAGCTTCTTATCGTTGGTGAATTTGCCTATTACAGTTGACTCGACGTTTTCATCGTCGAAGATTTTTGTTATCGCTTCTAAATTTTCCGGCTTAACGGCCAGGACCATTCTCTCCTGTGCTTCACTAATCCAGATTTCCGGGCAGCTGAGACCGGCATATTTTAATGGGACTTTTTCCAGATTGACTTCTACACCGAGTTCTTTGCCCATTTCGCCCACGGCACCGCTTAGTCCGCCGGCCCCACAGTCAGCGATTGCCTCGTATAAACCGGCTTTGTTTGCCTGAAGCAGTACGTCTAACGTTTTCTTTTCTGTTATTGGGTTGCCGATTTGTACGGCGTGGGAAAAGATAGTCTCGTGCTCGTGGGTCATTTCGCCGCTCGAAAAAGTTGCTCCGTGTATTCCGTCCCGTCCCGTTCTGCCGCCGACCACCACAACCAGATTTCCTGCTTGCGGATTATCGAAGCATTTATTTTTGTCTATCAAGCCGATATTGCCGCAATAAACCAACGGATTAGCTAAGTATCTGTCGTCGAAGAAAATTGCACCGTTGACCGTTGGTATTCCCATTCTGTTGCCGTAGTCGCGAACACCTGCCACAACGCCTTTCATAACCCTTCTCGGATGTAGAACTCCTTTCGGAATATCTTCGAGTTTTTTGTCGGGTTCACCGAAGCAAAATATATCTGTATTGGCGATGGGTCTGGCGCCCATGCCGGTCGCCATTGGGTCACGAATTACACCGCCGATGCCCGTAGCCGACCCGCCGTAAGGGTCAAGTGCCGAGGGGTGATTATGCGTTTCGACTTTGAAACAAACGGCGGAATCAGCGTCGAATTCCACCACCCCTGCGTTATCGACAAAAACCGATATGCACCAGTCCTTGTCGAGCTGTTTGGTCGCTTTGAAAATGGTATCTTTTAGCAGGTTGTCAAAATGCACCTGCTTACCGTCGATTGACATATCGACCGAGCTTTTGAGAGTTTTATGCACGCAATGTTCGCTCCAGGTTTGTGCAATTGCTTCAAGTTCAACGTCGGTGGGCTCTCTGCCGAGTTCTTGAAAGTATTTCTGGATAGTCTGCATCTCGACCAGATTTAAAAACAGGTCCTTTTCTTTGCTCAGAGCTGTCAGCTCATCGTCTTCAAGCTCGCGTATGGGCCAGTGTATTAGCTGCAGTTCGTATGGTTTAAGATGTGGGCTTGGCGGTTCTGCTTCATTGCCTATAACACAATCTTCAATACAATCGTTTGATAAGAGTTTCTTTGCGATTGTATCTGTCTGGCTTTGCGTAATCTCACCCAACAGAACGTATTTTCGAGCGGTTCGAACATTGTCTGCTTTAACGCCCATATCGGCAACCGCAGCCATTACTGAGTCAGCCACAGGGTCGGTAACGCCGCTTTTAAGATGCACTTCGATTAGTGTTGCCTTTGCCAGGCCAGCCGGCGCACCGCTTCTGCCTATGTAGTACTCTTCACAAACCGGGTCGGCCAGAAGCTCTTGTGCAACACGCTCGGCAAAATTCTTATCGAAATCCGCCTCTATAAGAAAGACCTTAGCCGACTGGACCGCCTGCACTGAACTGATGCCCAGCTCTTTAATGTCTTCCAGCACGCTCTTGCCGTGCACGTCGGAAAAGTCCGACCGATTAAAAACCTCGAATCGCCACTGCCTCACGATATTATTTCCTTCTTTTTAATTTTATATTTTATTAGTGCCGCCCGTTTCGTTCTTGCTTTTTCCAGCAGCTTTTCGATTTCTCTTTTATTTTCTTTTTTTATTGCCTTTTTAAGTTTTACTAATTCAGCGATGATTTTATCGATACCTTTGGTGGTATTGTTCGCGTTTGTCAGTAACACGTCGGCCCAGATATTAACTGGTCCCGATGCTATTCTCGATGTATCTATAAATCCTTTGCCGGCAAATTTCAACTCCTCATTATTATTGGCATTTATTAATGCCGCTGCCGTTATATGCGGCAAATGGCTTACGTTTGCAAAGATTCTGTCATGCTCAGCCGGCGTCATTGACTTCACAGAGCACCCGAGTTTCGACCAGAATTTTTTCAGGGTTTGCACCGCCTGCCGGTTAGTCTTTTTTGTCGTTGTCAAAATGCACATTGCCCCGTCGAACAAATCATCTCTGGCGAATTCAATGCCCCTTTGTTCTGAGCCGGCAATTGGATGTGAACCGACGTAGTGGACACTCTTCGGCAGCTTCTTAGCCGCCCAACGGTGGGGTAGTACCTTGGTCGAACCAACATCGGTAACAATACAGCCGTTCGGTAGTGCATCGGCAATTTCGCTGAATATTTTCTCAAATGTAACTATGGGCGTAGCCAGGATGACGAGGTCAGCCTCGGATACACTCGACTTTAGACAATCGACGATTTCGGTTGCCACCGCCAATCCTCTGGCTTTAGTGCGAGTGGAAGGCCGATGCGTGTAACCTATCACTTTTACTCGGGTAAAAGAACGTAAAACAGCTAATGAAATCGAACCGCCTAAAAGGCCTAATCCTATAACAGTTGTTTGCTTTAAGTCTTTCATAACCAAGACCTTATGAAAATATACCTCAGAACGGGTTCCGCTAAAAAATACTGTAAAGTCCCTCGAATGTCAATTTTTTTCTTTGATTTATGATATTAAAATGCTAAGATTCCAATTTTAACTGAACGCCCGTTGTTTGTGGGCAAATTTTTTGTAAACATTCTCGTTGTGTGCTTATGGCAGAGCGGGATACCATAATAGATAAAATGCCGAATAATAAAAATAGTCTCAGCAACGGCGGCCATCTCGAATTTGAGGGGAAGGTGGCTGACCTTGATAGCCAGATGAATGAGCTGCGCAGGCTCAGTTCGATCAAAGGCATTGACTATTCTGCTGAGATTCGCAGGCTCCAGCGGCAGCAGGTTACCGAACTGAAGCGAATCTATTCGAATCTGACCGCCTGGCAAACCGTTCAGGTGGCACGTCATCCGAACAGACCTCTTCTTTCTGACTATCTTGACCTGATGGTAAAGGATTTTCGCGAATTGCACGGCGACAGATGCTTCGGCGACGACCGCGCAATCATAACGGGCCTTGGCCATATCGGAAGAGAAAGGGTATTGATTGTCGGCCAAGATAAAGGTAAAAGCACAAAACAAAAGATTGCCTGTAATTTCGGATGTCCGAATCCTGAGGGATATCGCAAGGCCCTGGCCAAGATGAAATTTGCTGAAAAGTTTGGTATTCCTATTGTTACACTTATCGACACACCTGGAGCCTATCCGGGCATTGGTGCTGAAGAACGTGGCCAGGCCCAGGCAATAGCCGTCAATCTTAATCAGATGCCGCGCTTAAGGGTGCCGATAATTTGTATTGTCATCGGAGAAGGTGGTTCCGGCGGTGCTCTTGGAATAGGCGTGGGCGACAGACTGGCAATACTTGAATTCGCATATTATTCGGTTATATCGCCTGAGGGTTGTGCCGCAATCCTGTGGCGCGACGGCTCACAGGCACCAAAAGCTGCCGAGGCACTTAAACTAACGAGTAAGGATTTGTATAAGCTCGGACTGGTTGACGCAGTGATTTCTGAACCGCTCGGCGGCGCACATCGTAATCTTCACGATACCGTTTATAATGTCGAGAAATATATTGTAAAAACACTGCGGGACCTCAAACGCACAAAGCTCGATAATCTACTTGACAACAGATACAAAAAATTGCGATTGATAGGCGTCAGTCCCGCAGAGAAGTTGCGCCGCAAAACGCTGGCAGGCAAAGAAAGAGTGAAGGAAGCACTGGAAGCCATCCCGACCAAACGAAAACGAGTCCCCGCCAAGGTCTGATCCCCGCTTCCGCGGGGACGAATTTACACCTGCTAAAGCTGGCGTTTCAGAATTGGATGTAAAATATCTTCACAATTTTGGCCCTCAAATTGGCTTCAACATTTACAAGCTTCTGGAAATTGCAGAATCATCTCAAGGTCAAAATACCCCCCTTGAAGTTGTAATTAATACGTATCAAAAAAGTACATGCGCTTCATTAAAAAGAGCCCCGACCGTAAGAGAGGGGTAATTGCCCCTCCGGATTCAAAGCGGATGCATATCGAGCGCACTTAATTTCTGTGAATGCTGAGAACGCCGGAAATGGTTTGATTTCATAAAAATATAGGGCAGGCCTCCTTGCCCACCCTAATTAACAGACCTTCAAACGGATGTGAAGTTTCCGGTTAAATATCTTCGCTAACTATCCTGCGTACCTGCTAAATGTGTCTTCCAGAACTTGCCTCACGTATGCCGTAATACAAAAATCTACTCGCTATAAGCTATTCGCTTTTGAACTTCTCTTGGGTCTTTGCCTTCTTCGATGGCTTTTATTTTTCTTACTCTTCTTTCGTGTCTTCCACCGCTGAATTCGGTGTTGAGCCACACTTCCACCATTTTTCGCAATAATACTTCTCCGACCTGGTCCCCTGACAAACACAGGATATTTGCATCATTGTGGTCACGTGAAATCTGGGTGCTTAGTTCATCATAGCACAGTGCAGCTCTAATCCCATCTACTTTGTTTGCCGCTATGCTCATTCCGATACCGGTTGCGCAGACTAAAATGGCTCTGTCAACCTGTTTTTTTGACACCGCCATTGCTGCTAAATAAGCAGGGTCAGGGTAATCAACAGGATTGCTGTCGTTGGTGCCAAAATCAGTACACTCGTGGCCCAGCTCAGCAATTATGGCCTTGATTTGCTGTTTCGTTTCGAAACCACGATGGTCGCTTCCAACTGCTATTTTCATATCACAAGCTCACTAATCTTTTCCTTCACGGCTGTTTCTATCATATCAGCACAACTATTGAAAAACTCCTGAGGCTGACCTATCGGGTCAACAATACCTTTATCTCCTGCTAATAGAAAACACTTATTCGCAGCCTCGTGACTAAGAGCAATAATTTTCTCCTGGTGTATTCGCTCCATTGCGAAAATAAAGTCACTCTCTTCGATAAGCTCTTTGGACAATCCTTTGTTCCTGTGAGCTGTTAAATCTATTCCCTTGGCTGCACAAGCTGCTATCGCTTCGGCGCTTGCTGGAAAACCACTCGTATCCATAACCCCGCCGGAACTTATTTTATAACCTGCTTGCTCCAGTTGGTCAACCTTGCATTGCAATTTTTCTGCCAAATATTTTCGAAATATTCCCTCGGCCATTGGACTTCGGCAGGTGTTGCCGGTACAAACGAACAAAAACTTAACCGCTGACATTGCATCTAACTGGGCTTGGGAATATACACCGGGCCTTAAAATCTCTAAATCTATTTTGCCTATTTTAACAACAGTGCTGCTCTTTTTGTGTTTACAAGGCCCGGCATCCAGCAGCAGCTCGATTTGGCCTGATAACTGAGCAAGAACCTGCTTGGCATTGACCGCCGGTGGTTGACCCGCTATGTTTGCGCTTGGTGCAATGACAGGATTGTTCGTTGCTTGCAGCAACATTGTGGCTATCGGGTTGTCCGGACAGCGAATGCCTATGGAATTATTTGTATATAGACTTTTGAAAAACTTTTTTTCGAGATTCTTTTTCTGTTTGTCAATATCCGTATGGTCTAATTCAAAGACTATGGTCAAAGGTCCGGGCCAGGCGTTCCTGATTAATTTTTCAGCCCTTAATCCGATGGTCGGTACATATTTCTTGACATGGTTTTTTTGCCCGATATGTAATGTGTAGTATTTGGTGCGGTCTCTGCCTTTAATATCGTTGAGCCTTGCCAATGAATCGGTTTTGGCTTGACAGGCAATCCCATAGACGGTTTCGGTCGGGAATGCCACCAGTCCACCATCATCGACCAGAGATGCGGCTTCCTTGATTTTCGCCGAATCAACATTTGCAGCATCGAGTTTTACAACCTTTGTTTGCATTGGCGCCATAAAATACACCACCAGAGGCCGAATGGCAAGATTTTCTACTCCCAACGCGCCAATCCGGGTGGGTGCGACCAGATATTCTGGCAGGGCTATGCAGCCCGTTTTCGTACATCCCAGTAGCTTTTCCACGTATTTGACTGCTCCAAAGCAATCAAGGCCATTATTGCATCGGCTCCAGG
>JADFJC010000090.1 GCA_022566315.1 Planctomycetota bacterium | reverse complement strand
AAATTATCTTCCATTTTTGGCTGGCTGCGGCTTCGGCTGGCGGCCTCAGCAAAACTCGGACTACCAACCAGTAGTCCTGCGTTTTGCTTCCTTGCCAGCCTTGTCCTCGCTCAGCCAAAAACGAAACCTAATTTCTTTACCAGTCCTAATTGATTTACGGTTTTATTCTGCGTTCAATCTCCCGAATAACTGCGGAGTTGTCCAAATCCCCGTCGCCTGCATCGATCGCCTTTTTCAGGACATCTAAGTGCACCCTCGACAGCGGTAGTTCCTGGCCGGCCTTTTCTGCGTATTTGAGGATAATCGAAACGTCCTTGTGGTGCTGCCGAAGTCTTGCCTGGGCGGTGAAATCACCGTCTAACATCTTTTTGCCCTTGACGTCCATAGCCGCTGAATAGGCGGGTGTAACTTTGAGCAGTTCAAGAAAGCCCTGCGCGTCGAGGCCTAATTTGCTCGCAAAGACAAGCCCCTCAGCCAAAGTTAGGCGGTTCAGTCCAAGAATAAGATTGCTCGCGAGCTTGGCCTTAGAGCCGTTACCCGATTCACCGACGTAAAATACCTTCTCGCCCAGCGCGTCGAAAATATCTTTGCACTCCTCAAACGCCTTGTTGTCGCCCCCCACCATAAAGATTACCTCTTTGTCCCTGACCTGCCGGCTGGAGCCGGAAAAAGGAGCATCCAGGAAATGGATACCTCGCCTGGCGAGGCGTTGTGCCAGCGCCGCCGTTTCGTCAGGCTCGCCGGTCGTCGTATCAATGATATATCTCGGAAGTGTCTTCGCCTCCAGAATCCCGCCCGAGCCTTCGACAACCTGCAGGACAACATCCGTATCCGGCAGCGAAAGGACAACGCGCTCGACCTGCTCGGCAACCTTCGCCGGACTGCCCAGAGCTTTTCCGCCCAACTGTTCAAGGTGCTCACACTTTGTTGAATCGATATCGAAGCCGACGACTTCGAACTGCTCAGCAAGCAGACGCTCTGCCATCGCCGTACCGACAAGGCCAAGGCCCACAAGTCCAATCTTAGCTGTCATACTTCTGCTCTTTCTCTCTATTTAAGTATCGCTAACATCACCAGGATACAGGCTAAGCAGATTCCTAATGTAATCACAAAGCCCACCCAGGACTGGCGCGACGGCTTGACGATGAACAGTCCGCCGGCGGTGAGCCATCGCCTCGATGGCGGCACGACCTCATCCAGCGGTAATTCGAGTTTCTCCTCCTGGCCGATTGGGACATAAATCTTCACGAAGAACTTCTCTATCGTCTCACGCCTCGGCGGCTTTGTTACAAGGCTGCCTATTACACCGGCGAGTATGCCAACCACGATCGGCACGCCAATTGTAACGTCCCGGCTGCAGTCGAGAACATAACGGCTGACCAGGAACGTGCCCGAAGCTAAAATCGTGCTGGAAAACATCCCCGTTGTGTTCATTCGCCGCCAGAGGATTCCCATCGCCGTGGAAATACCCACGAGACTGAGGATATTGAAATAATCGAGGATTGCTTTGACGAGATTGCTGCGCATCAGAATCGCGGCCCCAAGCGCCAAAAAGGCGATGACAACACCTACGATACGGGTTGCGCGCACCAACTGCTTTTCGCTGGCCTTGGGATTAAAGTAAACGCGATAGATATTTTGAGAGAACAGCCCTGCGACCGTAACCTGGACAGCGTCGCCGGAGGACATTGCCGCCGCCATCACGCATGCAAGCATCACGCCCTGAAGCTCGGGCCTCAGTAACCCGCGGATTGCATCGCCAAAGGCGGCGTCCTTATGGATTGCCAAACCTTCGTTGAGCAGGTACGCTAACCAGCACAAGCCAAGCACGCACCAGCCTATCGTGCATATCCGCTTGAGGATGTTGCCGTAGGTGAAGCCGACCCGCCCTTCCCATTCGGTCCGCCCTGCCGCACAAACGCTCATCAGGTGCGGAAACGCCAGCGCCGTCAGCGGAGCGTTGATAGACAGTAAAAGCACCGTCAGCAAACTAAATCCCTTCGGGTCGAACAAGCTCAGGTAATTGCCGCCTTGTGCCCCTAATGTCGCTCGCATCCCGGCCAGGCCGCCCACGAGACGAAGTGCCGCAGGAATGGCAATGAACGACAGGGCTATTATCATTAAACCCTGAATCATATCGGTGCGGATTGCCGCGATTATCCCGCCCCAGTAGCTATAGACTATGAACACCACCGTGGTAACAAGCAGGATGCCGAAGAACCAAATCTCGCTTTCCTCTGTTAGCGCCTTGCCCATCACGCCCTGTACGGTGCGGGTTGTAGCGAGCATCACGCCGGCCAGAAAAACAATCATCCCCACCGTCGCGACAATGATATACAGCACACTGGCCGACTTGCCGAAACGCTCCCGGAAGAAGTCGGCCATCGTCAGGCACCGCATCCGCCGAATTATCGGCGCGATAATCCAGTAGAACGGCGTCCCGAACAGCCACATCCACGAGACCCAGATGCTGGAAGCCCCGCTTACAACACCCTGGCTCATTACGCCCGCCACGTTGCCGGGATGCGTGCCGGCGCCGAAGGCGTGCATTACCATCATCGTTACACCAAACCGCCGATTGCCTAACAGGTAGCCTTCCTGGTCGTGAATGCCCCGCTTGCTCCACCAGCCCATCAGGAGCATTCCAACAAAGTATAATACAAGCGCAATCCAAATCGCGTAGTGTAACCCAAGAAACTCCATAGCCACTCCTTATGCTCGATCCTCGATGCTCGATACTTGATACTCGATGAGCGTCGGATATCCAGTATCAAATTCAAAACGTTTTGATGGGAACTTCGGTCCCTTTTTTTTCAGCCGAGACGTATGCACTGTAAATAGTCGAGATAGCATCTGCGGCCAGGTTACTGGTGCTTTCCAACGTATCGCCATAAGCGATGTTTCTGTAGAAGGCCTCCATTTCCTGCGGGTACCCGGTGAACCAGTCCTCATCGGGCGATGGGTTCGACCAGCCTTGTTTTGTGCCGGTCTTTTCTACTACGTATATATCCTCGAAATATGCATCCACCGGGTTGTAAGTTTTCATCGCCGTGTTCGGGTTGATATTGCAGATAGTCCGGTGGTTGTTCGCTGCGACTTCGAGCCAGTTATGGATGCCGCCTAAAACAATATCAGAGGCGAAGATGTCGGCGATAGTGCCGTCTTCAAAGACGATGTGCATCAAAGAAAAGTCATCGATATCGTGGTAGTCGCACCGGATATGCCCTTTGTCCTCGAAATTCTCCAGCCGTGTAATCGCGTGGGTCCGTGCCGATACCGATTTCGGTAGAATCGGCCTGCCGTTTCGAGCATTTCCTTCCACGCGTTTTAGATAAAGCGCCGCCGTCAATGGGTGACATCCCTTGCCTATCATAACGCCGCCGCCGGAGAACTTCCAATAGGCATACGTTACGGCGTGCGAGCCGGAGTGTGCCTCTTCGCCATGAATCCAGAGAATCTGGGCACCGGTTTTCTCGATAATCTCCCGCTCCTTTTGAATCGAAGGCGCATAGATCCAGTTCTCGGCGTAGAGTATCCGTCCCTTGCTTTTCTTTTCTGCATCGAGCATCCGCTCAATGCTGGCAAGGGCGTGGTCGAGTGCATCCTGCTTAGGGAAGGTATCGCCGTTGAAATCCTCCGAGCCATCACCGAAGTAGCCGGTGAGCGGTTTTTCCACGATGGCGAACTTGTCCCGCTCAAGGGCTGCTACCGCAATCGGCTCATGGGCCACCGGCGGTGTGCAGACATGGATGACATCGACTTTATCGATGAGCTCTTCCAGGCTGTCATAAGCACGAATACCTCGCTTGTCCGCATACGATTTTGTCTGCTTGGTGTCAGTTGCAAATACGCCTTCGACCTCAACGTTAGTGTCGTGGACTTTTTTCAGGCATTCAAAATGAAACGTCGCGGCGAAACCGGCGCCGATAATGCCGGTACGAATGGTTTTCTTTTTCATCTAAGATTTCCTTTCGTTCTTTCCTCGCAATAGCTCATCTCATTCAATGTTCACTATTACCCGGAGATACCTGGTGAGTGGCGGATTGCCGTTGTCGGTAACCTCGCAGATGGTATGAATCGTTTGGCCTTTCTTGACGTCCTTGGGGACGTTGAAGTAGGCGTGGTCTGTATTGGCATTCTGGATATTTATTTTTCCTTTGTAGAGACTCGGTTCTTTGTAGTGCCACCATTTATATGTAAGCTTATCTCCATCGGGGTCTTTCCAGTCCTTTGCGTTTAGCTGAACTCCCCCGCGTGGTACAGCATTTAAGTTCCATCCGGGGAAGAGAGCTGCGAACGGCGGGTGGTTGGCCTCTTTGTAACTTTTAACGCACCAGTCAGCCCGGGCCGCCCAGTCATTTTGAAACGCTTCTGCCCATCGCCATATCGGCTTGTTGATGTCACCATCGTCTTTTGCACCACGCCACGTATTGCTGTTGGGCTTTTCACGGACGAACCGTCCCCCCCAGCCGCCGTAACCAGGTTCTTCCATACTGCGAAGTCCCACACGAATCTGGTGCATAAACGCCGGCGAATCGCCCTCAGAGCGAAACGCACCGTTCTTCGCTTCGTACAAACTGCACAGTGGGCCGTGGCCTTTGAGAATGTTCGCTTCCATCCACCGCTTTTCGAAGAAAGTTTTTTGCGGCGAAGGTATCTTTTGGTTCCAACGGTAAGCTATGCACGCGAACTGACGGAAGCTGCCCAGCACCTGGAGGTCGGGCCAGTTTGGCTGAATGTACTTGCGGAAAGTGGTATCCTGGTCGAGGATGATGTAGATGACAGCCTTGTTACTGACCTTTTTCATCTGGTCCGGATGTTTGTGCTGAATCTTCCACAGTGCCCGCGCGATAGTGTTTGTTCCACCCCAGGCCTGCAGATAGACCGGCCCCGGCTTGTTGTCGAGCAGCACCTCGACAATCCTATCAGAGCCGGGCGTGTCTTTGTCCATCGCGCCGACGTTACTGATGTTCCCGACCCAGACCTTGCTCTTCAGCTCCTTGGGACTCGGAAAGCCCGTCGCGTGCTGTTTCAACGTCTCATACACCTTCGCATACTGGTCGATTTGTCCGTCTATCCATTTGATGCCGGCCCACTTGTGGCCGTCCCAGTGAAACTTCGAGCTGCTGATAATGATGCCCTCGATGTCCCACTCGTTGGCGTATAACAGGAAACGGACCATCGAACAGCGGTCGTCAATCTCGCCATCGGTGGTTGCGATGATACGTGGCCTCTTATCCGCTTTCACTGCTTTGGCAAAAGCGGTATTCTGAGTTGTCACCAGAGAGATTAACAACAGTAATGTGATAAATAAAATCCGCTTTCGCTTCATCATCTTTTCCTCTAAATCGTTTCCAAATCAAATGGCGAGATGTAATCGCCGTGTTTGCCGCCGGCTGCTTTCATGCGTTTGCGAACCTCGGCAAATGTATCGAAAACAATCTGCGGCGTATCGGAAACCTTTTCTTTGTATATTTTCTCGACGCGGTCGAGCTTTGCAAGGTTTTTCGGTATGCGAATCGCAAACTGCTCCACGTAGTCGGCCTGGGTATATTGTGCATCGAGGTGCTCTTTGAACAGCTTTTCCAGGTCCTCATATTTTGGTATCAGGCCGGTCGGCGTTTCAATTGCCTCAACGTCGCCGTTTACCCGAAGCTCAGCCCACAGAATCCAGACCAGCTTATCAGCCATACCGTTCAAGTATTTGCCGTCTTTGTCCTTGAGAAAATAATTGACCAGGAAAATCAAAGGCGGATTCTCAATACCATTAGCGAAATCCAGATTGTTCTGGATGTATCGGCCGAGCGGTATTGAAAGGAAGTCGAGATTCGACATCAGGTTAAACGTCCTTACGCCTTCTTTGCCTAACGTTGCAGCGGTGGTTTCGGATTCGAGGCAGGCACCTTTGATGATAATACCCTCCGCCCAGTTGAAGGCCTGCTCAACAGGGACCAGGGTGTCGCTGTCGCGTCCGCCGTAAATAACACCTCCGACCGGCACGCCATTCGGGTCATCGAGCAGCGGGTCGCGGTTGCTCAGGTCCGGGATGTTTAAGCAATAGCGGGCGTTTTTGTGCGAGGGGGTAATTTCATTGCCGTTGGAATCGGTTTTGCCTTTATGCCATTTACCTGAGTGGTTGGTTCCTTCCGTCGGCAGTTCGGCGCCCATACCGAGCCAGTGAGGTTTTTTTGCACCATCAATCAGGACGTTGGAAAAGATGACTTCGCAGGGACCTGTCAGGGCATCGTAAATAATGGGGTCGTCTTTTGAGTTGACATCGCGAATGATGCCGAAAATGCCTTTTTCAACGTTCACGCAGCGTATTTGGCCGTCCTTTTTGCGGAAATAGGCGATGTCATCACCTACGATGGTTTGTCCGGGCAGCATTGAGGTTGAGGTTTTTCCACAGGCCGACGGGAATGCGCCGGCAAAGTAAGTTACCCGCCCGCCCGGGCCGTGGGCGCCGAGGATAAACATATGCTCTGCAAGCCAGCCTTCTGCAGAGGCTTTTTGGATGGCCAATCGCAGGGCCAGTTTCTTCAGGCCTATGGTGTTGCCGCCGTACTGGGTATTGACGCTATAGACCAGGTTTTCTTCGAGGTCGATGTAGATTCTGCGTTTGTCTATATCTTTACTCACTTTGTTTTCCATTACACCTTCGGAATGGATGAATCTAAAGAAATCGCCCGATGAGCCGGTTTTTCTGAACTGCTCGTAGCCGGGCCGATAGAGAATAGTTTCGCTGTGGGCAGCATAGGGCGAGTCTGTTATCTGAATGCAGGGGATAGAGAAATCTGAATCGATTGGGCCAAGGCAGAAAAAGCAGACCAACATCTCTCGGCCAACCATTGAGTCTTTCAGAAAGGAGCGAACTTCTTCAACGCCGACTTTCTTTTCGATGGAATTGAGACTCGCACCGAGGTCGGAGCCGGACGGCAATAAATATTTTGTTTGTGCCTTATCGCGGGCCTGGTCGCGGTATCCATCGAAGTGGCAGGTATGGCCGGGAGTGTTCAGCGGTATCTCCTCACCATTTTTTATTGCCAATTCGCGAATATAAGCCCTGTCTTCCTCGGAATCAGTGCAGACAAAGACCGAGGCCGGTCCGGCAAGCTCAATCGCATCGGCGACAAAATCGTGCATCTTCGGATTGTCCAAAGCCGTGAGTCTGTTGTAGTTTTCGGTTGTTAGCTTTTCTTTCAGTAATTCGTTCACATTATTCATTTATAACTATTACCTCCTAAATACTTTAATTGAGCTCAGAAAACCAGGGGATTGTAACCCTGGGGCTGAGCCACGTCAACTTGTTTCCAATCTTAAATCACCTCGTCCGAGAGTCTTAACTCGACGAGGGCACATGATCAATGATGAGTTAAAGCACTTTTCCGAGCATATCTTGGCCTCCTTTCCATTACCTGATTTTTGGGATTGCTGTCCGTCCTGTAACCAACTCTTAGGACTGGTAACGAAACCTAATTTATTTACAAGTCCTAAGTATCGTCGCCCGGGTCAATGGACAGAAGCCTGCGAAGACACTCGCTACAACGTATCTGGGCCTCAGATTGTGGGCCTAACTTCCCCGCCATCAAGGCAACTGCATCTCCAGTTGTGAATATGGCCACAGGCCGGCGATGAGCGCCTCCCTTCGTAACAATTACCAACTGGTGAACCCGATGCTCCAACATCAGTTGAACGGCTTCGTGGACCAGGGTGTCCGGTGAAACAGTCAGTATCTCAGAGGTCATGATGTCTTCGGCAGTAATCAGTGACAGGTCCCTGCCGTAATACCCAATCAAATCCGTCTTTGAGATGACTCCGCAAGCATTGAGGCGTTCATCTACAACCACCAGCGCTGAAACATCGTTATCGAGCATTATTCTTGCGACTTCGACGGCGGTTGCACCGACTCCGCACGTAACCACACCTCTTCGCATGAAATCTCTGATAATTCGATCCATAGCTTAAATTCCTGTGTTCCAGTAACAGTACCACTATACTTGGCCAACAAAAAAGCCAGCACGCCCGAAACTGGGTTAGCTGGCCTGTATCTTGTTCCGCCATCCATAGAAGGACCGCGAACAACGTACTTCAACAGTTTTTCAGGCAAAAAGAAAACCGGCAACAGTCTCGCAGATAATTGCTGTTTGCCAGCCTATTCTCCAGCAGGCAGCCAAAGCTGCCCCCTGTCAATCTGCCTTTTCGTATTTTGAAAAAAATTCTCTTATAAAAGTTTAAGGTTGTCAAAAGAAATTTTCGTGTGATTTAACTTTTATTATCAGTCAGCAAATACGACCGGGCTCTCCAGAGTTAAGATAATAACGCGCTCTCCGGTAATGGTGCTAATGTCTGTGTGAAGACTTTTTACCCGTTTTCCAGTGATGTCTTTTATTATCTGCTCCAAAAGTGGACGGGCCTTTTCGAGCAGCTCAGTCCTAACCCGCTTGATTAGGGTCCGCCCTGTGGTCTCATCACTCGTTCCGGCAAGCTGCTGCTCTGCAGGAGTTAGAACACGCTTAAGCCGAATTAATATCATATCATCAATAATATAAGTCTTAGTCTCCTCGGGGCCTCGCCCCATATATTCTTTCTCAAACTTGATCAGGGCTTCACTAATGTCAGCCTCGACCTGTCCTTTGCTCATTGTCATATCGAACTCTTCTTAATCTATATCAAAAAAACCAAAAGATTGTAACTGCCGAGCCTTCTGACGTCAACCCCCTTAGCGACTTTTTCCTGTATCGTTTTAGGCGGTCAGCCCCCATTCTGGACGATTTTTAGATAGATAACGACCTCGATGGTTGCTATCACATTCTGGAATGCGTGCATAACGATAGGCGGATAGATGGAATTGCTCTTTGTTCGCGCAAAGCCCAGAAGCAGCCCACCCAGGAAAACAGCACCCATGCCGTAAGCATCATATTGGGTATGCATAGCTGACCAGACCAGAGAAGTTATAACTATTGCCCCGGCAGGTCCCAGCTTCGAGTTTCTAATACCTTCGAACAAGAAACCACGAAAAAATATCTCTTCGGTCAGCGGAGCCAGGATAACGAAAGCAAACCACAGCAATGGCGTAAAGTACGCGGTTGTGTACATACTGACCATAAACTCTGGGACGACGGGCCTGTTTGTAAAGAAAGTCAGGATATCGAAACAGCCCACAAACAGAACAACAACCAGGCACCATTTTAAGACCTCTTTCCACCCGGGATTGTGGAAGCCAAGATATTGCTTAATCGTGATTCCTTTGCGGATTTTCGCAAAGAGGACTGTTAAGCCAATAGTAAATGGCGCAACTGCACAAGTTACTATTATCTGGAGTAAGCCGTTCGTCAATAAGCTGTCAGCGAACTGATTAATATCAAGTTTCGGGTCGCGAAATAAAGCGGCAATAGTAATCGCTGCGATGATGACTACCTGGATAAGGAAAAAAACGACGCCGATAATTGCTGAAAATCCTATGGTTGGCCAAAAGCCCCACGGGCCTGCTGCCTCGTCTTGCCCGCCGCCCCGCCTTGCGTCGGAAGACGCGGGGGCAGGCGCCGAGAGGCGCAGAGGCAGGCCTGATTTTTGTTCCTCTTCGACGTTGTCGTTAGTTTCCAGGTTCATCATATAGTGGATTATTGCAGCAAATATGATGAACGTAAACAAAAAAGCCGAGCCAGCAGGCCCGGCCTTTCTTTGCCTTATTACCTTGAGTGTCTTGCCAGAACTATGGACGGCCAGCAATGTATCTTGCCGTATCCGCCATCGAAACGGTACGTACAGGATTTACTGATTTACATTTGAGGTTCAATCAAGGACTTCCAAAAGTACTAACTTCGCTTTCTGACGGGAATTCAGTATCTCGCGAAGTTCCTGCCGGACTTTGGCTAATTGATTCTTAGCTTTTTCTCTGGCTTGGCGCAGAGCATCCATCTTTTGCTTGATTTTCTCTGGTCTTGAATTTTTGTCTTGCAGAAGCTCAAAAAGCTCTTCACAGGCTTTTTCACCTTCAGTCAGCTCGCGGTCGGCAAGCCGCCAAGTCGGCCCACCCCCGAATTGTGCACTGCCCCCACTTCCGCCGCCGCTACCACCTTGCATGACATATCCACCGCTGCTGCCTCCGCCACTACCGCCTGTCCTGTATCCACCGCCGCTGCTGCCGCCTCCGCTACCGCTGCGTGCCCTGTATCCACCACCGCTGCTACTACCACCTGCTTTATATCCACTACCACTACTGCTGCCTCCGCCCGTCCCCCTGTAGCCACTACCTGACCCGCCAGACCCGCCAAATCCCATGCTGATGCTTGATTGGTTCCTGAGGAAATATATCTTGTTGATTTTAGGCTCGATGCCCTTCCATTGCTTCTCGGTTGCTTCGAGTGCCTGCTTTATGAATTGGTTCCTACGTTCATTCTTTCCATTTAGCCTGTCTTTTGCCCTCTGTTCGAATTCCATCCTTCGTTTAGCCACACGCTCTTCCTGGAGCCGCATGCGTTGGGCAGCCCACTCTTCAAATGCCTTTTTCCTCTCTTCCCGAGTCATATTCCGCAAACGCTCAGCATCAGGTGGTTTTAATATTTGGTTAGATTTCGATACTTGGGACTGCGTTTGGCCTGCAAACACCACTATCGAGAAACATACAATCAATCCAATAATAATTCTTCGCGTTGACATAGTAAGCTCCTTTCTTCAAAACAATTAATTCGGTATATGCACCGTTATTAAACACACATAGGTTACACACGACCCAGGCCGACGTCTGCCGCAGCGTTACCTGCGGCGCCGGCGATTCTGTTGCATACGCTGATTGACACGGGATGGACTTACTCTGGTGCGTTTTGGGGTACTGACAGGTCGAGTCTGCACTTTCGGCATTCTATTTATGTGAATATACTCAATCACAGGGTGACTTTTTGCCAGATCGGCCACCGTCTGCTTCCGGATGGGTTCGTCGGTATCAACATTGAGCGACTCCAGAGACAAAGGGCCTGTCAGAGACGCAAGGGCGATATTCGTGATCCGCCCGCTGAGTGTCAAAGTCCTGAGTTTCGGCAAGCCGTTTAGATGCGCCAGGTCCTCGGCCGTACAGCCCGAAAGTTCGCTGACCCACAGACGGTTCAGTTCAGGCAGTTCCCTGAGGTGACGTAAGAACGCTCCAGTCAGGGGGGAACCCGGTTGAATCGGCTGAATCGGTTGAATCATCAAACTTTCAAGCAAGGGCAGGTGTTCCAGAAAAGCAAGGTCGCTGTCCTGCAGTGGTAGCCCGGACAGATTCATGTCCTTCATCTTTTTTAGTCCGGACAGGTCCAGCATCAGCTCGTCGGCCGGGTCTGTTTTAGCAGCATTCCCTCGTGCGCTCACTTCCAGGTGGTGGAGATTCGACAAACCGTTCAATTGGTTCAGTCCGCTCTTGCTTATCTTGCTTGTACCTGGGCCGCCCAAAGCCGAAAAGCTCAATGACTCCAACTGTTTCAACTTGCTGAAAGACGCCAGATTTCGGTCGGTCAAATGCCTGCTCCCGACATTCAGCTTTTTCAGATGGCCCAATGGTTCCAGACAGGCAATATCTGCTTCGGACAATGAATCATGGTTGTAAATATGGAGTTCTTCCAGGGAACCCAGACTGGCCAGGTGGGACACGCCTGTGGGTCCATCGTAGCCCAGAATATGGTTTTTCAGCCCGACCTGCAGGCATTTGAGATTCCGGAAGGCCGTCAGCGTTTTCATGCCTTCGGCGGTTAGATAAGAAATCCCCTTAATGGACTCCAGGTTCGGCAAGTTCGCCGCCAACTGCCGCACGACTTCATCGCCATTATATTTACCTGCATAGCCGCTCCACCTTATTTGCGCAAAATCCACCTTTTTGAGGTTCTTCAGCCTCTTCAAGTGGGCCATACCTGCAGGGGTGAATCTCGGGCTGGTACGGATAAAGTGAAGCTCCTCCAGATTCGTGAGCTTGCTGATAGATGCAAGGCTGGCGTCGGTGAGGGTATCGCACCCACTGGACCAGAGGGTCAGGCCCTTTAGCTGCGTCAGGCCCTCCAGGTATTTGATGTGCCGATCGAAAAGTGGACTGCGAACATAGGCGCTCCAGCCGGGGCAGCTTCGCCAGTTCGGCCAGGCCCGGGCCCCATATATTTCCATCCACTATCCTCAGCCAGCGTAGATTGGACAGTTGGGCCACCTGCTTGAGGTCTGCGTCGGTCAGACCCGTATTGAGGCTCAGGTATTCCAGAGCAGGCAGGTCCTTTAGGACAGCCAGACCCCGATTTGAGATAGATGCCTGCCAGAGCTCCAGGCCCCTGAGTGAACGCAGCGACCTGAGGTGCTCAAGACCTTCATCGGTTATTCCAGAGGTGAACAGGCTCAGCATCCGGAGACCCGTCAAATGGCTGATCGGCTCAAATATCCGTGGGTCTGCACCAGTCCTTAGGTACATCTCGGTGCCGACTGAGAGCCAAAACAAGTCATTCGGTCCAAGTTCCGACAGCCCGGACAGATCATCCGGGTCTTTACGGGTCCGGTCGGCAATCGTCAGTTGGTGAGCCTGAGGATTCTGTGCACGCATTTTTGCCGACTCCCGCGGGCTAAGTGCCAGTCGAACCCACAGTTTGACGTTTCGATCTTCGGGCACACGTACATCGCCCTGTGCGGCGTTAAGGTACTCCCATTCGCCGTGCAGACACACGCCCTTAGGGTCCCAACCCGGACCGGATTCGGGCTCAAGGTAAAGATTGCCCATGCACTGCCCGGATGGAAAGGACAGAACCCTGGTTGCTGCCGGCGGCTGGCTGGGCATCAACAAGTTAATCTCATCAGCTCGCAAGCCCGCGACCAGTCCAAAGAGGACGAGCATGATCGCTGCCGCGTCAATCCGCTTACATATTATGTTATTGGGGACCATCTTCACCTCCTTTCACGACGGCGGTTCGACGGGGCTCGCCGATTAGTACGAGATGGACTGACTCTGGTGCGTTCCCGTTGTTCTCGGGATTGTCGGGTTGCCGTTGGCATTGTCCGCGGCGGTTTTTCGATGTGAATATATGTGATCATGGGCAGGACCTGTTTGAGCCGGGCGACGGTTTCGGGCCGAATCGGTTCATCGGTCTCTACCTTGAGCGACCAAATGGAAGGAAGACCACTCATACGGCCCAGGGCGGCATCCGTGATCCGCCCTCGAAGTACCAGATCTCCGAGTTTCGTCAATCCTCCAAGATCACCCAGGTGGTCACCGGTGGTGCAGGATATACCGCTGATAGACAAACGCTTCAGTTCGGGCAGGTTCCTCAGGCGCAACAGCCCCTCTTCTGTGAAGGCGCCGTCAAGCACTAACCATTCGAGATGATGAAGGCCCGCCAAAGACGCCAGGTCGGCATCCTGCAACGAAAGCCCGGACAGAGTCAGGGTATTTAGTTTCGTCAGCGCCGAGAAGTCCAGCGTTACTCCATCGGCCTGGTCTATCACAGCCGGGTACACTTTGACATCCAGAGTATGGAGATTCGTCAAACCACTCAATTGGTTCAGTCCGCTCTTGCTTACACCTGCACCGCCCCAAACGCTAAAGTCCAATGACTCCAACTGATCCAGCTTGCTGATAGATGCCAGGCTTCGGTCGGTCAAATGTTTGCTCCCGACATGCAGTTTTTTCAGACGACCCAGTGATTCGAGACAGGCAACCTCCTCATCAGAGACGTATCTTCCCACAGCAGATCCGCAAAAGCTGAGTTCCTCTAAAGAGCTCAGAGCACCCAGGTACGATGCAGCCAAAGGGTCATCGGTCGAGCCATTAGGCAGTGACGGCAAAAAGACTCCCAGAGACTTGAGATTACGAAGGCCGCTGAGGGCCTTCATGTTTTCTACGGTCAAATCGACGGGCTTAACGAATTCCAGTTGGGATAGCGCCATGAGATATCGGGCGTCATTGATCGTAAGTCCTAAGTCAAGCTTGCGCAGGTGCTTAAGTTGTCTGAGGTGGGCCAGTCCCGCGCTCGTGAACTTTGGGCGGGTACGGATAAAGTGCAGTTCCTCAATGTTCTTGAGCTTGCTGATAGATTCAAGGCTGGCGTCAGTGAGACGATCGCAGGTTCCCCAGAGGGTCAGGCTCTTGAGCTGTGTCAGGCCCTCTATGTATTTGATGTGTCGGTCGGAAATTGGGCTGGTACCCCAGAGGCATAGGCGCTCCAGCCGGGGCAGATTCACCAGTTCTGCCAGACCAGGGCCCCATATATTTCCAGTCCGTATCCTCAGCCAGCGTAGATTGGACACTTGTGCCACCTGCTTGAGGCCGGCATCGGTCACTCCCGTAGTGAGGTCCAGGTACTCTAATGCCGGCAGATCCTTTAGGACAGCAAGGCCACTGACGCCGATCCTTTCTCCATAGAGTTCCAAAGCCCGGAGTGAACGAAGTTCCTTGAGAAACTCCATACCTTTGCCGGTTACGCCTGTCTTGTACAGGCAGAGAATCTGCAAACCCGTCAGATGAGAGATCGGTTCGAGGACACGTCGGTCTGCATCGGCAGTTCTGACCAGTGAAGAGACTTTGAGCATGTACAGATCCCGTGGCCCCAATTGCGACAATCCCGAAAGATCGTCGGGGTCAACGTGACATCGGTCGGTGCCGAACATCTTGTACTGACGTGGTGGCAACGCCGCTACCTTCGCGGAATCCACCTGCCTGAGTCGCAGCATGACGATGAGCTGGATGTTCCGTCCTGCAGGCACGACCGCGTTGCCCCATGCCAGGCCCGTGAAATCCCAGTCACCGCCCAGAGCCACACGTTTCGGGTCTAATCCCAGGGGCAAGGACAGATCACGGCCTAATTCGAGGTATGAACTCCCAAGGTACGGGTCCTCGACTGATAGACTTCCCATGTACTGATCCTGCGGAAAGTGCAGGACTCTGGTCGGGGCCGCAGCAGCGCCACTGTCCGGCGAAAAGGCCGCATCAGCCCGCAATCCTGTGGCCAGTCCCCACGTGACCAGTACTATCGCCCCTACGCTTACTCGCTTACGTATCGTCATATCCTTCATAATCTTTGCCTCCCAACAGAAAGGTTTCACTTCAACTCCGAAAGCTTCCAAAGGCCATCTACCTGGATCAGCCGGACCAAAACACACCTATCGAGGAGCATATTAGCGAACCGAGAATAATTTTATGTTTTGTCATTGTAAGTTCCCTTTCCCGAGATAATTAATACGTGAAAATCTCCACCTTTTGCTGGAATTGTTCAAAGTCCAGTTCACCTTTGGCGAATGCGTCCACATCTGATTTTTTCGCGCGTATAGTAAGAACCGTGGCTAAGGGAGGGCCTATTTCGCCGTATTCCATGCCGCCACCGAAGCCGCCGCCACCGTAGCTGCCGCCGCCGAAGCCGCCACCACCATAGGCGCCGCCGCCAAAGCCGATGCCGCCACCGATATCGCCTCCTATGCCCCCGCCAGCCATTCCACCCATGCGGCTGCTCATACCGCCACCCATCATCACGCCGCCACGCGTGATCTCGGCTTTGCTCTTGCGAAAAACGAAGCGAGCCTTGCCTACGACGAGCCCTTTGGCAATCTCTTTGACGCACTTCTCGATGAGGGCCTCCGAATCGAACATCACGCGGAATGTCGTGCGGTACTTGATGCGGTCCCAAAGCTGTTTGAATTCTTCTCCCAGGAACACTGCCTTGTTCAGCTTGACTTGCTTCCGCTCGTCGGCGTTCTTGATGTTCAGTTTTCCGGCAATCTTTCGGAGCACGGCCTGAATCTGATTGGCTTGGTCGGCAACTTCGTCGGGCAGATCGACCTGGCCGGTCTTGAGGTCGGAACGGAGCGAGTCCTGCACCTTGCCCTTCGCGTCGATGTAGCCCTTCTCCTTGAGGTGGTCCCAGATCTGCTGCGACTTATCGACACCTAGGTATTCAGTACGGTGATCATCCGTTGGAACCGGGATGTTGGCGAAAAGGTGCGCCTCGACGACGCCGAACTTGATGCCGGTCTCCTCCTCGATCTCCTTCTGGAGCTGACGGGCGAATTCCTCGTACGATTCGTTGGCCATCACGGTGAGCCGGTTCACGTCGAAGCCGTGGACGCGCTCTCCGTCCTGGTTGACTGCGATACGCAACCCACGGCCAATCTCCTGCCGTTTCTTCATCACCGAGCCGGTCTCGTTGAGCGTGCAAATCTGGAACACGTTCGGATTGTCCCAGCCCTCCCTGAGCGCCGAGTGCGAGAAGATGAACTTCAGCTTTGAGTCGAAGCTGAGCAGCCGCTCCTTGTCGCGCATGATGAGCTGATACACGCTCTCGTCGGCTTGCGTCGTTCCTTCGCCGCGCGAGTCCTTGAACTCCTCAACGGACTCGCCGGATTTCGTCTTCTTCTTGTCCACCGCAAAGTAGCCGTCGTGGACACCCTCAGCAGCGGTTTCGAGATCGACGCCCTCAAAGAGGGTGTGGTACTTCGGCTTACGAATGATGCTGGCGTATTCCTCCTCGAACATCCTGGCGTACTTGCCCGGCTGCGGGATGCCGTCTTCGTAATGGCGGTAGTTCGCGACGCGGTCGATGAAGAACAAGCTCAGCACCTTCAGGCCTTGCGGCCGCAGATTGAGCTCTTTGTCAAGATGCTCCTCGATCGTCTTGCGAATCTGGAGCCGCTTGTACTCGTCGTCGTCCGCTTCGCCCACGGCCTGCCCGAGCCGAATGATGTCGGGCTTGCTGGTGAAATCGATGTACTCTTTGCCCTTCTCGCAGTAAATG
>JADFJC010000007.1 GCA_022566315.1 Planctomycetota bacterium | reverse complement strand
CCTTAAAATAAATTCATGCTTATCCGAAGCCCACCATAGGGCTCTTACCAAATCCCTCACTCAATCAATGTTCTTACTCATTTGGTCAATGAGCCACTTAATCTGAATTCTATCTTAAAGAAACTAGTACTCCATCCACGCTAGATTGTCGGGTACAGTTTTCTCAGTTTTATTCGGGCATCGGCTGTAGTGAATTGCCAGTCTATGCCTATCTTGTTTCTATTTCTCAAACGTTCCCAAGCTGCAATAGCTATTGTCAATTGTTCAATGCTTTCAAAGTAATCTTTCATGCACTGACGGCTAAGAATGCTCAATTCTATTTCAGCCATATTCAGCCAACTGCCATGTTTCGGCGTATAATGAATTTCCAGTTTTTCTGCCAACCGCCAAGCTTCCGCAGGCTCGAATGCCTCATATAGCGACGCTGTATTATGCGTGTTAAGGTTGTCCATGACCAACACGATTTTTTCTGCTTCAGGATAAAGTTCATCACACAAATGGCGGATAACTTCAGCAAAATCCTGCCGTGTTCGACGTTGACGAACTCGAACATACCGCTCGCCTTCCAGTGGAGCATTCATCATAAAAACGCTGGCGGTTCCACAACGCCGATATTCAGCATCAACACGCTTCGGTTTGCCCGGCTCAACAGCAATCGACTTACGAGTTTCAGCAACAAGCTGTTTCGATGCTTCGTCAAGACATACTAATGGCATTTTGCTGTTACGAGGTCTTAGATACACTTCTAAGACATCTTCCATCGCTGCGACAAACGTTGCATTTGCCTTTGGCGGTATGCACCAATACTTGTTTAAGTGAGGCTTAAGTTCGTTTTTTTTAGCGTATTGTGTACCGTGGACTTACTACACGAATCAACAATACCTAACGACACCATCTCCTCGGCCAGCAGTCTAACCGTCCAGCGATTCCGACCATGAGGAGCAGGAGAACACGCTGTTGCAATCAAATGCGCCTCAGCAACGCCATCCAGTTTTTTTGCACGATATGAACCACGATTGCCATGATCCATTGCCGCTTCCAAACCGTGTTCAACCAGTCGCTTACGAAGACGCTCAACACTCTTGATCGTACAATCAAAGGCATTGGCAATGTCTGCGTCTTTCCAGGCTGGACCTTGTGGCCCTTGGTCGGCCTTAAGCAAAATACGGGCATGTCGCCGTTTGTGTGCCGCCATACGTTCAGCTTTGATGATGTCCTTGAGCCCAGAGCGTTCTTCACTTGTCAATTCAACAATATATTTTTTCATGTTGGCCTCCTTGCAGAATTAAGGAATTAACTGTTATGTTAATCCTATCGGCAAAAAGACCTAACAGACTTTATTCCGCGGACGGAGTACTAGTTTGTCCCTAGTTTGTCACGCCTTGGCCTCGAATTTTTCGCTCGGCCTCATAACGAGACGGTTATTCGGATAGGCTCTTAGTCTTGATCTCACGAAAGACCTTCTCGATTCGAGGATTGCTTGTATCAGAATTGACCCTTACATAGTAAATATGTCCGGTACTAAGGAAATGCTCGGAGAATATGATATCAACATTTCCCGCAGTTATTTGTTTCGTTGCCATAACCACTTAGTTGAAACCTGCTATGAAATAATGCAATCCAGCATTCCCCGGTACGCATTCAACCTGTTTAATGATTGGCCGGGCGCGTTTTGGGTCCAACTCAAATAGGGATCTTGCCAACTCAAGGGTATAGTCGAGTAGATCATCAGGATTTTTGGATTCTTCAACCAATATTGCGATCTCATCAAAGGACTTCTGGTCCTTCATTGCTGCTAAGGCACGCGCAGCTTGTCCACGTACTTGTTTGTCTTTGTGTTTAAGCATTGGACGAACATATAGGATCGCCCGTGGATCACGCGCAGCCGTTAGGGGGCTAAGGATATAATATAAACTGTTCGATCCTGGCTTAGATAATAACTTGCAGAGTGCCGGTACTGCCGGACGTAACGCATCAGGGTGAGTGAGACCAATGTCGTATAACGTCAAAACTGTTGAATTGAGTCCATCTTCCGGTTTGGCTTTCTTTAGAACTTCTACGAGGGCAGGTACGGCTGCTGGCCCAATCTTGCGAATCGCTCGTCGCAAGTTTACTGACTGTGCATATCCCTCAGGTGCCGTATCAGGCAACAGATATGTTGCCATCTGACGTGCACGTTCGTTTGGATCTTTAATCATCTCAACAGCTTCCCATCGGCTACGTTGTTCAAGGCCAATTTTAATCTCTTTCCACATAGCATTCTTATCTTTGGGGATGCGTCCAGAACCGCCAGGCTTTGAAGCCATCAGGCAATATGGGCCTGGGTTGGAAACTTGCACATAACCGTAACACGCCTTGTCATCATACCAGAACAAACCCTGGCTACCATTGCCGATCACATCTATGGGCTGAAACATTCCTTCCTTAGACTTTATAAGAAATAATACGAGCCGATTTGTAGTAATCGGTGGAACATTCTTTCCTCTCATGAAGATCTCATCAATGATCCGGCTATGCCTGGTAATCAAAGAGACGTAAATCGTTTTGGGTATCACAATTGTTGGCATAGACTTATAAAAAATATGATTAACATGAACTTTTCCGTAGCCGATATGCGCCCCATCGATGATTAGGTCAGAGGTAAAGCACATTTGTTGAATTGTTTTATGAGGCAACTCACCACCTTCCGCTGAAGCAGTTACCCACAACAGAAACATAAAAAATACATCAACAAAACGGACTATTTTTCGGTTTGTTGTACTTTGTTGTTTCATAGTAAAACTCCCATCCTTAATCTCTTTAGTCTACACCCAGCCTGAAACGAGGGCAAATACTTTCGTATCTCGTATCTCGTGAAGCGTATCTCGTGAAGGTCAATTTATTTTAAGTTATTTCGAGGAAGCTTTGAGCTGGCGGGTGCTTTTAACTTTCATGGCACAAAATAACAGAAAAGAAGGGAAAAGGCAAATGAATTTTAGTGGATTAGAGAATTAGAGAGTTAAAGTGAACTAAATCCGCCGCGGCGGATAAAGTGCCTAAAGTGAACTAAAGTTATAAAAAAAGAATATCCCTTCCCTTCGATTACACTCAGGGTAAACTCCCTACGCACCTTGGGCACAAGCTCAGGGTAAACTCAGAAGCTTATCTCCCTTTGACTGCGCTCAGGATAGGTATCGAATCTGAATGTCGAACTTCGAAGTTAAGGATTAAAGGGTCAGTGGCAATCCGGGTAGAACCAAAGGGGTAGAATTAAAGGGCATCGTCCCTTCGGCTTCGCACCTTGGGCACAAGCTCAGGGCAAGCTTACCGACGACGGCTAAACAATGACCCCGCAATAATACCTATTACCTAAGGCACAGGGGCATAAAATTGCGGGGCTAAACTTTTCCCACGACCAGGCAGGCATTATGGCCTCCAAAGCCGAAGGAGTTGCTCAAAGCGATATTGACCTTCGCCTGTCGAGCTGTCAGGGGTACGTAATCCATCTTGAGATCACACTGTTCATCCTGATTCTCCAGATTGGTGGTGGGGGGGATGACCGATTCGTTAATCACTTTTACACATACGATTAGCTCAACGGCACCGCTGGCGCCGAGCAGGTGTCCGAGACAACTCTTTGTCGAGGTGACGGGTGTTTTATATGCGTGCTCGCCGAAAATTTTCTTGATAGCTGCGCTTTCAGCTACATCGTTCAACTTGGTACCGGTCCCGTGTGCGTTGATATAGTCTATCTTTTCCGGTGGTAGGTTGGCATCGGCCAGTGCCAGCTTCATCGTTGCTGCAGCGCCGTCGCCATCAGGTAGGGGGGCAGTAATGTGATAGCCATCGTCGGTTGCACCATAACCGAGAAGCTCGGCATAGATATGCGCGCCGCGTTTTTTTGCGCGGCCTTCTTCTTCCAGAACCAATATCCCGGCTCCCTCAGAAAGGACAAATCCGTCTCTGTCTCTGTCAAACGGTCTCGAAGCAACCTGCGGGTTGTCGTTTCGTGTACTCAGCGACCTGGCAGCACAAAATGACGCCAATCCTATCGGCGTAAGAGCGGCTTCGGCACCGCCGGTTATCATAATGTCACTTCGTCCGCCGGCGACGTTAAGAAAAGCTTCTCCAATAGCGTGAGTCCCCGATGCACAGGCGCTTACAACACAAAAAGTGGGACCCCTTAGACCGTAACGAATTGCGATGTTGCCACTGGCAGCGTTGGCCATAAGCCGCACAACGCCAAATGGAGAAGCCTTACTCGGGCCTTTCTCCAGGATTTTCAGGTGTTGATCTTCGATCTCCTTAATGCCGCCTATGCCCGTGCCTACGATGGCACCGGCACGGAAGACATCTTCTTTCGAGAAATCAAGGCCGCTGTCATTCAACGCCTGACTTGCTGCGGCCATGGCAAACTGAGTGAAGCGGTCCATTCGCTTGCTCTGGCGCTTGTCGACGTATTTGGTTACATCGAAGTTTTTTACTTCGCCACCGAACCGTACTGGGTATGCACTGGTATCGAACGATTCTATATTAGAAATGCCGCTTTTACCCTCGCACAGCGCAGTGAAAAGTTCATCAGCGGACTCGGCCAAGGCGGTTACACAACCTAAGCCCGTAATAACAACTCGCCGTTTACTCATACTAAACTTGTTCGCTACTCTTGGCTCCTGGATTGTACAATATTGACGATATAGTGGACTGCGGCGCCGACTGTCTGTATCTTCTCGGCCTCCTCGTCTGGAATGCTCATGTCAAACTCGTCCTCAAACTCCATAACGAGCTCAACCGTATCCAATGAGTCGGCATTCAAGTCGTTAATAAATGAGGTCTCACGTGTTATTTCAGCCTTGTCCGCGCCCATCTGTTCACTTATTATATCGATAACTTTATCCTCAATTGCCTGAACATCTACTTCATCAGTACCCACTTGTTTTCCTCTCTAATTAAACAGGACTTTATTCAGTAACCTTACGATCGAACTCCATTAACAATAGCTGCTACCAACAGCCAATTGTATTTATTATTTATTGGCGAGTATATTACATACAAAAATACCCATCTACAAACATTTTTTTTATTTTTTTTTACATTGCCATACCGCCGTCCACGCAGAGGACCTGGCCGGTAATGTAAGCGGCCTCATCGCCGGCGAGAAAAGCGACCGCTCTGGCAACATCTTCGACTTTACCGAACCGTCGCACCGGAATAATCTGCTTTGCAGCGTCTTTAACCGCATCCGGGAGCACTTCTGTCATTTCGGTCATAATAAAACCAGGTGCGATGCAATTTGCAGTAATATTTTTTTTGCCGACTTCCCGTGCGACCGACTTGGTCATGCCGATAAGCCCGGCCTTGCTGGCCGCATAGTTGCTTGAGCCGGCCTGTCCCATTATTCCCGCAATGGAGCTTAAGTTTATTATCCGGCCGAATTTGTTTCTTACCATTGACCTGAGGGCAAAGGCAGTTGCTATAAAAGCGGCACGAAGGTTGACGTCAATAACTTTGTCAAAATCCTCTTCTTTCATTTGCATCATCAGTTTATCGCGAGTAATGCCGGCATTGTTAACCAGAATCCCTATGCCGCCGTGTTCGTCAGCCAGAGACTTAAGCACTTCTGTCAATTCATCCGTTTTGGTTATATCCACACATTTAGTTATGACCGTAAAACCGGCTTCTTTTACAACATCCTCAAGCTCAGTAAGCTGTTCGGCATTTATATCCAGCCCGGCAACGATTCGGCCCTGCTTGAGCAATTCAAGAACAATCGCCCGACCTATCCCTCTGGCGGCACCGGTTACAACAGCCAGTCTTTTTTCCGACATCCTTAAAATCTCCGAATATCTCGTATTTAGCCCCGGGTTTTAGCCGGGATTTTCACACGGTATTTGTTTTAACAATTCTTCCATCGCTTGCAGAGTGCTTACATTGACAACCTTTATTTTTCTGTTGATTCTTCGCATAAGTCCTGTCAGGATCCTGCCCGGCCCAATCTCATAAAACTTTTCGAGGCCATCAGTCAGAAGTCGTTCCATACATTTTTGCCAGAGAATAGGACAAGTCAACTGCTTTATCAAGCCCTCTGCGATTTTCTGGCTTGATTCGTAATACTCAGCGTTAATATTGGCAATAGTCTTGATTTCAGACGGCTCTGAAATCTCACAATCAGACAACGCTTCTTTAAGGACCTCGGCCGCACTGGACATCATTTCCGTATGAAAAGCGCCTGCCACCTCTAACGGCACAGCTTTTATAGCGCCATACTTTTCAGCCAACTGTTCAGCCCGTTTGCAGGCCGATTTGCTGCCGCTTACTACAACCTGTCCCGGGCAGTTGAAATTAACAGGCACAAGCAATTCGCCCTCAGCGGCCTCGGTACAAAGCTGACGGACATTTTCTTCGTCAAGGCCGATAATGCTGACCATCGTCCCGTCAGTGGCATCAGCCGCCGCCTGCATTGCCTGGCCGCGCTTCTGCACAAGGACAAGTCCATCCTTAAAACTAATCAGCCCAGCGGCATAGAGGGCGGTATATTCGCCAAGGCTAAGACCTGCTGTTACATCCGCATTTATACTACTTGCGGCAGGGTTTGTCTTGAGAACTTCCAATATGGCCACAGACGTTACAAAAATCGCAGGCTGCGAAATCGTTGTGCTGTTTAATTGTTCCAAGGGGCCTTCAAAGCAAACCCTGCTCAGGTCAAATCCGACGATATCATTCGCTTTTTCAAAAACTTCTGCCGCCACAGGGAACGATTGAGCAATTTCGGCGCCCATTCCTACAACCTGAGCACCTTGTCCCGGAAATAAAAAAGCTGTCTTCAATTGTCTCACGTGACAAATTTCCCACATAGATATTCATTTCGAGTTCCTTTTTTCCCGGCCTTCAAGATTTGCCTAAGGACTTGTAAATAAATTATCTTCCATTTTTGGCTGGCTGCGGCTTCGGCTGGCGGCCTCAGCAAAACTCGTACTACCAACCAGTAGTCCTGCGTTTTGCTTCCTTGCCAGCCTTGTCCTCGCTCAGCCAAAAACGAAACCTAATTTCTTTACCAGTCCTAACCGTTTATGTCGGCAATTCGGCTTTCGTCGAACGCTGCGTTACTGCAACCATATATTCTTCAACTAACGTCCCCATAAGCTCTTTAACAGAGATGATTTTATCTACTCTATAGGCATTAGCTCCCGCAAAGGCGAATCCTCCTTCAAGATTACCTATTTTGGCATTGGTTAATGCAAGAGCAATGCAATATGACACATTCTTAAAATCACAAGTTTTCAAACACTTCCAGGGGCATTTAAAAGTTTCTTTAACGCCTGACGACACCCGCTCAAGAAACTCATTCCGTATGGCTCGTCCAGGCAATCCAACGGGGCTGTCAATTATGACAATGTCCTCTTTTTTGCAGTTCAGATACGCCTCTTTGAATTTTATGGAGGCATCACACTCATAAGTTGCAACAAACCTGGTCGCCATCTGGATTCCCTGGGCTCCTAACTCCATGAATTTATGAATATCAGCACCTGTATATATTCCGCCGGCAGCGATGACCGGAATACTTTTGTTGAATTGCTTTTCATAAGGCTTTACCACAGCGATTACTTCCGGCAGTAATTTTTCCAGCGCATAGTCAGGATTATCGATATGGTCTTTTCTGAAGCCGAGATGCCCCCCGGCTAATGGCCCTTCTACAACCACGGCATCGGGCACATGGTTGTATCGTTTCTGCCAGGCTCTAAATATTATCTTAGTCGCTCTGGCGGAAGACACTATAGGTGCAAACTTCGTAGCGAGCTCACCCAGCCTATCGAGCGGTAGTGTCTTGGGTAGCCCTAATGGAAGTCCTGCACCAAGAAAGAGCACATTCACCTCTTCATCCACAGAACATTGCACCAGGTCGTCAAAATTTGAAAGGGCCACCATCACATTTACGCCGATAATCCCACTCGTTTTGGCCTTTGCCTTTCTTATTTCGTCTCGCAAGGCCCTTTTGTTTGCTCCTATGGGATCTGTGTCCCAATCGGGTTCAAACTGACCGATTCCAGGGGTGGCAATAACTCCAATACCGCCGGCGTTTGCAACGGCTGCGGTTAAATTTGATAAGGAAATGCCGACGCCCATCCCTCCCTGGACGATTGGTATTTCAACTTCCCAAGTACCTATTCGCAGTGTTGGCATCTTGTTAAAATTCATATATTGTTAAGTTCCTTCGGTTACTTAATGTTATTGTCTTAGCTCCCTGCACCTTGCAGAGAGCCGAAAACCCGTATTTGCTCGCAGTATAAGACAAAATATTCCATTCGAGAAGCTTAAAACTCAATTATATTTGCTCCCCAGGTCAACCCTGCACCGAAGGCGACTAAAATGATAATATCGCCTCGTTTTATTTTTCCCTTTCTGACGCACTCATCAAATGCTATGGGCACCGAGGCCGCTGAGGTATTGCCGTACTCGCTGATATTTATAAAGACCTTTTCGGCCGGCAGGTTTAATCGCTTCGATGCAGACTCGATAATTCTCGCATTCATCTGGTGTGAAATGAGCATCGTAATCTCATCAATGGTCAAACTACAATGGTCCATACAGTGGTTAACCGTTTCAACGATTCGCCGAATAGCCTGCTGATAGACCTCTCTGCCGTTGATTTGCATATAGATTTTTTTGGGGTCGGCCAACGGTTTGGTCACCGGGTAGCGAGAACCGTAAGCCTGGCAGTTCAATGCCTCCCAGCGTTCCCCATCCGAATGCATAGTGCTGTATAAAATACCCCTGCGTCCGTCATTACTTTGCTCAAGCACTATCGCACCGGCACCATCTCCGAAAAGGATACAGCTTGTCCGGTCGGTCCAGTCGGTAATCTTAGTCAAAGTTTCTGCACCTATTACGAGGGCATTTTTAAATCGGCCGCTTTCTATAAACTGCTGCACAATCGAGAGAGCATATACAAAACCGGTGCAGGCAGCGGCCAAATCGAACACCCATGCTTTCTTTGCCCCTAAAGTCCGCTGCACAAAGGAGGCCGTCGATGGAAAGACCATCTCCGGCGTAATAGTAGCCACAACAATAATTTCGATATCGCCGACGTCAAGATTTGCCTCGGCCAAAGCTTTTTTGGCTGCTTCGGTGGCCAAAAATGCCGAGCTTTCATTGTCGGTAGTAATATGTCGAGCCTTGATACCGGTCCGTGTAGTAATCCATTCGTCCGAGGTATCCACCATTTTTGCAAGCTCTTCATTCTTTAGTGTTTTTGCCGGCGCAAACGAACCGTAACCGGTGATGACTGCACGATAGAGGGGGGTTCGGCCGTTAATCAGCTTATTCATCAGTCAGTGGTCCTTACGCAAGTTCCCGAGAGACATTCAATTATCTTGTCGTTTATTTTTTCCGTGTGGAATTCCTTGGAGGCCAGAATCGCATTTTTTATGGTTCTGCTTTGACTTGAGCCGTGACAGATTAGCGCTGTGCCGTTAACGCCTAACAGAGGCGCGCCGCCATACGTATTATAGTCGTATTTCTTATAGATTCTTGTTACCACGGGCTTAAACTCCATAGCAAGTTGAGGTTTTTCCTCTATAAGCTCGTACTTTATCGCCTTAAACAGACCATCAACAAGACCTTCGGTAAGTTTTAGAATCACGTTACCGACAAAACCTTCGCAGGTTACAACGTCACAAGTACCCTCAAAAATATCCCTTCCTTCAATATTCCCGACGAAGTTCATATTCGAGTCGGATTTCATCAGTTCCCTCGTCTTTTTTACGACTTCGTTACCCTTTGCATCTTCTGCGCCGATGCTCATAAGCCCAACTCTCGGGTTGTCAATCCCAAGCAGATGTTTTGAATACAAGCTTGCCATCACCGCATATTGATAAAGGTTTATGGGCTTACAGGCAATATTGGCGCCCACATCACATATTACTACGGGCCCTTCTGGCGTGGGAAATACCACCGCTATCCCCGGACGATTAACACCAGGCAGATTTCTCATTCTCATTTGGAAGGCGGCAACACAAGCACCGGTATTACCAGCAGAAATGACCGCATCGGTCTGCCCCCTTTTAGCCAACTTGGAAAGAACAGCGATTGAGCTTTTGGGTTTCTTTCGCAGAGTCTCTATCGGCACCTCGTCCATACCAATAACGTCGGGGGCGTGAACTATAGTAACTGCACCTTTGCGCAACTTCAGGGAGCGTAACCGTTCCTCTATTATCTCCTCGGAACCGACAAGTATCAACTCATCATCTTTATCGAGATGCTCAACTGACTCCATCACACCGGCGATAATCTCATCCGGTGCATTGTCACCTCCCATTGCATCAATTGCTATCCGCATTTTTAGCTGCTCTCCTCTTTGCCAAGCTTCAATGTGATTTTCGGATTAACGTAACCGCAGTTTTCACACGCTGCGTGCGGCAGCTTGGGCTGGTCACATTTCTTACAGACCGAATAGTTCACAGCCTTTAGACGATGATGGCTGCGACGAGTACGTGTCCTGCACTTACTGGTCTTCTTCTTAGGTAACATTCTTAATTACTCCATATTTACCCGTCGAGGCGGGCAATTCCTATTCAACAACACTAAATACAAATAGTAAAGAAACAGTTAAATAGTGAACCAGCATCACTTTGTCAAGTGAAATTTAACTATTCACCCAATATTTAGCCGGTCAACTTTATTGTTTATTGAACGAGGGAAGTTTAGCCGCCGGCACGGCCAGGCAAAGCCGGGCGGGTCAATCCCGGATTCAGCAGCGGATTTTACGTGTAGTTCACTCTATCGCAATTTTCTTTTGATGGCATTGAGCTGGTCTTTGGAAATCTCGACCCCCAATTTTTCGGCAATATGTATATGTTTCCAGGCCAAATCGTAGTTCCTCAACTGATAAAACCCGAAAGCAAGTCCGTAATGCGCATCACCAATTTCCGGGTCAATCTCGACCGCTCTTAAATATTCAGCAACCGCCTGCTCGTAATTCTCATTATTGGAAAACGCTGCCCCAAGATTATAATGAATCATAGCTTCATCGGGCTTTACAGATAAGGCTTTTTTATACTGCTCGATAGCCGCACCATATTTCTTCTGTCCGAAATACGCATTGCCCAGATTTATAAGAGCAGCTAACATATCAGGTTTAACAGCCAATGCCCTCTTGTATCCCCAAATTTCGTCGTCAACCGAACCCAGCTTGTTGTAACAAAGGCCCAAACCATAATAGGCCTCAGCCAATTTCGGGTCAATCTTAGATGCCTTTTTGTATTGAGCTATTGCCTGCTCATAATTACCCATCTGGTCATAAACACCGCCTAACTGGCTGTAACATTCAGCATCTCTTGGATCCAAAACAATTGCCTGTTTCAACCGTACTATCGCCTGCTGGAAACTTTCCTGTCTGCAGTACACTATAGCCAGATTTTTATACGCATCTGTGAATTTGGGGTCCAGCCTAATCGACCGGTAATACTCGGAAACCGCATATTTTAACCAACCTCGTTGGATGTATGCATTTCCGAGGTTATTATGTGTCTTGGCATCGTTTGGGTTGATTTTCAGAGCCGCTCGGTATCGGTTTATCGCCTCCGTTACCTGCCCCTTTGTCAGGTAGATGTTACCTAAATTCACCTGAGATTCAGATAATGTCGGATTTATCTCGACCGCTCTCTCAAGCGCTAACAACGCAGAGTCTATATTACCGATATCGTCGTAGCTGTTCCCAAGATTATTTAAGAAACATCCTAACGTCTGAATCTTGTCCAGATTTTTCATATAGATGCTATTGCTGCCTATCGGCACCTTGAACTTATTTATATAATGCTCATCAGAAGCTCTTCCACCTTTGCTCGTTGTTTCAATATTGAATCGCACTCGACTGTCATCGTATCTGACAAAAAAGTGCCCCGGCACAACCACCCCATACAGAGGAACATCAAGCCGCTCTGCCAGTGATAGATAAAGAATTGACAGACTCAGGCAGTACCCGCTTTTTTTATCTAACACAGTATGCAGAAACAAATCATTCGGGTCACTTGCCTCTGAAGTCGATTTAAATCCTAACTCGTCAAACAAATACGCGTTTATCACTGGAATTGCTCTGAAGTCTGCCTTAAGTCTTCTGCGTCTGAGCCTTTCGCGAATCTCCAAAGCCATATCGTCCAGCGTTGCTAAGTATCTTCGCCCGTGTACCATATCGCTCCACCGCTCTGAAACAATCAAAGCAGCAGTTGCCAAATCAACTTCGTCTTCTCTTAGCCGAAGGACGTGTTCAATTGACCTTGAATATAGACCCGCTTTGTTCTCATTGGCCAGGGGGTCATGCCGGCGTCCCAGGACCATCGATGTGCAAATCAAAAAACAAAATACTGCTGCAAAAATCTTTTTCATCGGTTATTCCCCTGGCTTTCGCCGCTGATTACTGCTGCATACCCACCTGCTTAGAAACGCAATCCTGATGATAAGTATTTACCTCTGCGAATGTTATCGTCATATAGGCCCTTGTTGTTTTGTGTTTTCCGTAATATTTATACTGAAAAACCAGTTACTTTGAGTAAATACCTGCTGTATAATATAGGTTTTGAGGTTATTTTGTTCAACACATTTTTTATATGGGAGAAATACGATGAATGCCAAACACAAATGCACAATACTTTTGCTTCTTGTTGTTACACTGGGGGCATGTCGCCGCGAGGCCCCCTCAGCAGCCCCGCCGAATGAACCCAATGTCTCGCAGGAGCTAACTCAGACCGAAACCAGTGTCCCGCAAGAGTTGCCAAAGACGGAACCTAACGTCACCAAAGAAGTAACAATAACTCAGACCGAAATCAGCCTCTTCGATGGTAAGTCACTCGGACAGTGGGCGGTTACTGATTTCGGCGGCCAGGGTGATGTCTATGTAAAAGACGGCGCTATTTACATGGAAATGGGTAACGATATGACCGGCGTTAACTGGACAGGGCCGGTAGTCCGAATGAACTACGAAATCACGCTCGAAGCAATGCGGGTTGATGGCAGCGACTTTTTCTGCGGCCTGACATTTCCCGTCGCCGACAATCCCTGCTCACTAATCCTCGGCGGCTGGGGCGGCGGCGTCTGCGGCCTGTCTAACATCGACTACTATGACGCTGCTAACAATGAAACGACTAAATTTATCTCATTTGAGGACGACAAATGGTATCGCGTTCGCCTGCGGGTTACGCCGGACAGGATTCAAGCCTGGCTCGATGATGAAGAGCTTGTAAACATAGAAACGACCGGCCGAAAAATCGACATCCGGGCCGAGGTGGACCTGTCCCAACCGCTCGGCATCGCAACCTGGCAAACAGCCGGAGCAATTCGAAACATTCGCTTACGAAGGCTCGAAGACTGACTGGGCTTTTTATCTTATAGTACGACATACGAAATACGATATACTATTCGACCGCCGCTCCGTTCTGAATCGGCACGCTGACCGCGCGGCGCTTAAACAAATCTATGCTCATCCACTTTTTGCTCTTAAATCTCCAGCGGTTGGCTAATCCGACCGCAATAATACTGACCGTGGCGGCACACCACGGCCCCAAGGCCCCTAATGAGGGAAAAAATATAGTTACGAGCCATCCGCCAAGTCCTAATATCAATATCGCTCCGACCGCAGAGATAATTGCAAGCCAAACCGTATCGCCCGCCCCTCGCAAAGAGCCGCTGTAAATAGTCCGTGCAGCGTGAAAGGTCTGGTATATAGCGGCACAAATGAGAATTTTAACGCCCGCCTCGATTACCTTATCATCGGTTGACCAAAATGCCATCAGGGCATTTCTAAACACAAAAAAGCAAACCCCAACCAATCCCATATAAACCAGCGCAATCTTCAAACAAACTCTGGTTTGTTTAATCGCTATGTCTTTTCTTCCCCGGCCTATCGTCTTGCCCACCGCCGCTGTCAAGGCCGTACTTATGCCCACAACCGGCATAACCGAGAGGCTTGTATATGAAAGCACAGCGCTTGTCGCAGCAAGCGCTTCGGTCCCGAATTTTCCAACCAATCCGAACAAAATCACACCCCAAAATGCAACATTCACCATCAGCCCGAATCCCGCAGGAAGTCCCACCTTCAGCAAATCATACATCTTACTAAAATCAATATTTAACGTCCGTCTGGACTTAAACTCTGCGTTTATATTGCCGCTCAAATACAGGTACATATTTACGCAGGCCCCAACTCCTATCCCGATAAACGTCCCCCAGCCCGCACCTGCAATCCCCATCTCAGGAAAACCAAACTTGCCGAAAATCAATACGTAATTAGCCGCCACGTTGACCACCTGCCCGCACAACGATGCACACATCGTGATAATCGGCCGATGTATGCCCATAAAGAATTGACCGCACGACCAGTTAATAACGGCCAGAATATGAGCATAAAGCATAATTCGAAGATATATTACTTCCATACCAACCACCGACGGCGAATGCCCCATCGTTTTGAATATCCACGGCGCCGTCGGCCACATAATCACCACCACAGCCGCAAAATAAACAAGTCCCATATATACCGCCTGCCAGAAATAATTCGAGCAGTCTTCTTTGTCACCTCTGCCGAGACTTTGACTTACGAACGTATTAAGGCTTGTTATCGCACCTATGGCAAAGCCCCCGGGTATGAAACTGACAAACCCGGCCGGCAAAATTGCCGCCAATGCATCTGTGCCGAGGCGCGAAACCATAATCCTGTCAACAAACTGCATAACGGTAAAAGATATGGTCGTAACCACCATTGGTGCCGCTAACTTCAGCATATATTTTAGTGAAGTTGGGTCTTCGCCGTCACTTGATGAAAGTAGAGATGATTGGTCCGTCATTAACAAAAGTCCTGTTTATTCAAACCCAACTTTTTCAGCAGCGTATCAGTCGAAATGCCCAAAACCTGCACATGCTTGACCGGGCTGGTTTGACCGGAGATTATACTAACGGCTTTCTTTTTCACGCCGAGCTGTTTAGCTAAAAACTTCAGCAGGCACTGATTGGCTTTTCCCCTCTCGGGCGCCGCAGAAACCTTGACCTTCAACATCCCATCAAGCAGTCCACAAATCCGTGTCGGTGAATTACTGCCGGGCACAATCTTTGCAGTAAAGACAACACCCCCCTTAACTTCTTGAATCGCCGGTTCAGCCATCTCAATAATAAGCCCTGGATTTTACCCGGGGCTTCCGTTTAGCCCCCAGGCCTGCCTTGGGGGGTTTTGCTGAGAAATACAAACATGCACAATCCTGTACGAGAATTACTCAATATTTTCACGCAGGTTTGCGCCAATCGCCATTTGCACGTACTTTTCAATCTGCTCGGCAAGCTCACCCAACGAAGCAAGCTGAAAATCTTCATAATGTCCGCCGATAAGCTCGCCGTCTAATGTTCTCTTGAAGATTCTGAGACGTATAACAGATGGCTCATCGCCGCCGGCCTTGCTGAAATCGCTGTCTTTATGCTCGGTAAGCTCAACTCGCCATTCCTCGCTTATGAAAACCAGACACTTGCCGGTAAAAACCGCCGTCGGAAAATAATCACGCAATAGCTTTAGGGTTTCCATTTCCATATATTACCAAGGATAACGCCCAATGCACTATTTTATTTGACGAATACCTTGAATATTCCGGCAGGAGTAATTATTGAGCTTCGTCAGTTTGATTTCTTTTGTTTGCCGGCTTACCTGTCCGTTTTCTTTGTTGTCTTTCTGACCTGCCGTTTGAAATCCATGGTGAACCACGACTCATCATTAAGCTCATCATATTGGTCCACGCCGTAGAGTGCGATTTTTATCGTCTTGGCATCCACTTTCGAGAAAACGGTAGCACTCTTCTGTACGTTGCCATCGGCGTCAATATTCTCACTTTTCGAGACAAGCTTGCCATCCTGCTCTTCCCATGTTCCCTTGGATCTGCCACCTCTGTTGTCAACGCCCACCTGGACTACCTTTTCCTCGCCCGGTATGAAAAAGATCATACCGCGGGAGACATACTCACCCATCTTGAGATCAACGCTCAGGAGGTGCCCTTCAAGTTCCCACCTGTACACCAACTGTATCTCTGTACCATCGTCAGTTGTGGCAGTCCATCGGCCGGCCAACCAGTCGCACCCGTATTCTTTCGCAAGGTCGCGGAAGCTTTGCTGTGCCACTGCTGAGCCGCTCCAAATAACGAGGATGGCCGCCGCCCAAAGCACTGTCTTTCCAAAACTCACTTTTGCAGCTCTTCGTTCGTTTACCTTTGCACTTTTCATTGTTCAACCCTTTCAAAAATTGTTAATATTTTCACCCCGTGAGAAATCTGCCCTTTTTTGCACCCTATTATTTCTCGTTATAGAATTTCTAACGGGGCCCACAGTGCACACTGTGTGCACCTTTGTCCATAATACACAGATGGGTAAAGCTCTTTTTGCCTTCATTTTGAAACCCTTTAACTGGAACATAATATACTTTGACCTATTTTTTCTTGGTAGCTGACTTTTCAGATAACTTGTCCCACGCGCCCATTGAACGCTTCAGGTTCTCATAAGCGTCACCACCGATGCCGTAGCCCTGCAGTCCTATCGGGCCGGTGTAGCCCGCTTTGTATAGCACTTTTAAGAAGCGTTGTATGTTAAAGGAGCCGCGGTCCAGCGTTTGAATAAGCTGTTTCCAATCTTTTCCTCCACTGTCCGCACCATTGATGCTGACTACAAACAGATGCGGCATCGCCGACTTTATCAGCGATTTCATATTTTCTTCATCGTCTGTCTTCAGCCAATGACACAGATTGAAGGTTATTCCCACATTTTTTCGGTCAACTTTCTGCGCCACTCTTATTGCGTCCTCTACCCGCTCAACCCAGAAGCCGGTGTGGGGATACAGCGCCACTCGCACTCCGGCTTCAGCCGCCATATCTGCAATCTCCTGTATGACTTCCACCGCACGTGCATCCCCCTCCAGCGAGGACGGCTTGAGCTTCTTGCTTTGCACAAAAAGCCACAGTATCGCATTGTGCCCCTTCATCACTTCGATTGCTTCCTTCAATTCCGGGCCATAGCTTCGCGCATCCGCGTCAATGTTACATCCGACATACGCTGCAAACAGCCTCAAGCTGTTCTTATCCAGCTCCTCAGCCATCTGGGCCAATCCTTTGCCCGCTGTGCATCCAATTCCCGCATACCCTAATTCCTTGACCATTTGTACCTGCTGTTTTGCAGTCTTGTGTTTGTCGTCTTTTGTTGCTGTATCCATCGCAAAGAACGGATTTGGCCCCGCCGGCTCAATCCGGATATTGCGATACGCTACCGGCCCGTGGTCACCTTGCAGCATCAAAGGCCCGGTCGGTTTCTCATCGTTATACGCACTGGCCCGCGTCGGACCGCTCAATTCCACGTCCGCATGGACCACAGTCCCGTTATGAACAATCTTCTCAAACCTGGCGTTGGAAATCTTTTGTCCATTCCTGTCAAAACGGGGGGAGCGGAAAATGACATCGAACGTCTGCCATTGTCCCGGTGGTCGCGATGCGTTGACCCGTGGCGGACGGCCTTCGTAGCCCCTGGTATCCCAGCGCTGATAGATACCGCCGCAGTCGGAGTGCTTCGGCTTCTTCACACCCCAACTGTCGAAGACCTGAATCTCATAGCGCCCATTAAAATACACGCCGGAGTTGGACCCTTTGGGAACCATAAACTCGATATGCGCTCTGACATCGCCGAATTCTGTTTTGCTTAGCAGGTTCCTTGTTCTTCCTGTTGGGCCGTTCACGATAACTCCCGTCCCCGGCTTACTGCTCAGCAGCTTTTCATTGTCGGGCTTCGTAAACGTATCGCCGACAATCTCCCACTGTCCGGTATTGCCCCGCCATTCGGAAAAATCTTCACCTGTTAGACTAACTCTGTTGCGGGTTTCTTTTGCGCCGGCATCTGCCGCCGGGAACAAACACAGAATCCCTGTAAGCAATAAAATTGCCGGATTCATTTTGCCTCGAACTTTCATAATTCTTCCCTTTCCAATAATAGCAGCGCGGGAATGACCGAATGGCTTTATTTCTGGTTCCCCGCCGGAGTTTATCCCGCACTGCGATGTGGGACGGGGACAAGTTTTTCTCTGCCGTTCATATATGGACGGAGTGGTTTTGGTATTGTTATTGAGCCGTCGGCGTTTTGGTAAAGCTCCAAAATTGGTATTAGTATTCTCGGTGAGGCGATGACAGTATTGTTTAAAGTATGGCAGAAGTGGTTCTTCTTCGTGGTGGGGTCTTTATATCGCAGGTTCATTCTTCTGGCCTGGAATTCGTAGAATTTGCTGGCGCTGTGGGTTTCACAATAATTGCCGCGAGAAGGCATCCAGGCTTCGATGTCGAATTTTTTCACCTGGCCTCTGCCGAGGTCGCCGGTGCAGACGTTTGCAACACGGTAGGGCAGCTCCAACGCCTGCATCACAGCCTCGGCGTTGGCTAAAATCTCATCGTGGAACTTATTGCTTTCTTCAACGCTGTTTTGGCAGATGACTACCTGCTCGACCTTGTCGAACTGGTGGATTCTGTAAAGGCCGTAGGTGTCTTTGCCGGCGGCGCCGGCTTCACGGCGAAAGCAGCTTGATAGTGCCACGTATTTTAACGGCAGCTCTTCAGCGCTTAATACCTCGCCCATTCGGTAAGCCGTCAGCGGGACCTCAGCGGTCCCGACCAGATTGAGCTGGTCCTTTTCCATTCGGTAAGTCTGGTCTTCGGAGCCGGGGAAAAAACCAGTGCCTATCATTGTTTCATCTTTCATAAGAAGCGGCACCGACATTGGGACATATCCTTTATCGACCATATAGTCTATTGCGAACCGCAGAACGGCCCAATGCAATAGCGCTCCATCACCTTTGAGGATGTAGTTTCTTGTCCCTGCTAATTTCACACCTCGTTCGATATCGATAATGCCCAGGGCCAATCCCAATTGTACGTGGTCTTTAGGCTCGAAATCGAACTTCCGAATCTCTCCCTCTCTTCTTATTTCAACATTTTCTGTGTCATCTTTGCCAATGGGCACATCATCATCAGCCGGCTGGGGCACAAACAGCATCCATTCATCAAATACCGGCTTGAGCTGTTTAATTTCTTCCTGGAGCTGTGTCTCGTCCCGCTTCAATTGTGTCAGCTGCGCCAGTGCAAATTGTTTTTCGTTTTCCGAGCGCTTTGGAATCGATTTGCTAAGGCGGTTCTTCTCAGTGGAAAGATCCTGCAGTCGTTTTTTCGCATATCTTAGTGCAGAATCCATCTCGAGCAATCTTTCGATATCAACGTTGAAGTTTTTATCCTTTGCGGCTTTCTTAAACTTTTCAGGATTGTCTCTTATTTGTTTAATGTCAATCATAGTGTTTATTAGGTTATCAGTATATCAGATTATCAAGTTGTGGGTATCCAGCGTCCTGATAACCTGATTTTCTGATTCGCTCCAAGGCTATTGTTCCAGGCGTTTGGTGCCTACAATGAGCCAGTTAGCATCTTCTTTCTGGAGTTTGTATTCGAGCACGAACGTGCCTCTATCGGAAACGAATTCAACTGGACCGTATGTAGCCTTGTTGCCTTCAACCATAGTTTGGGCATCTTCGGTATTGATCTGGACGTTGTCCATAAAGTTACTTTCGAAGGCCCTGGTCATAAACTCACGTATTGAGTCCTTGCCGGTGCCTCTGGTAGAGACGTAGTTTTCAGAATACGCTGCCATTAGTTTGTCTATATCCTGAGCTACCAGAGTTGCTTTCCATTCGGCCATTGTGGTACTAATGAGTCCTTCGTCGGAAGGTCCCACGCTGAGAGTCTGGCACCCACAGACCAGGAACGCTGCAAGAACAACCGGACTCAGGTTTAGGATAACTGACCTTTTCATAGTTTCTCTCCTTTTATTTTGTCATTGTCTCCTTTGTTACCCGGCCGGAACGTCCGGCTGTCACATTTTGCGAAGTGTACCGTTCCGTCGAACTGACGTCAATCATAAATAGTCGCTTGTGGCTCGTCGCTCGTAACTCGGCCCCCAGGTCACGAGTTACGAGAAACGTTTAATAACTACGACGTTATTTTGTCCGCCGAATCCGAAGGACTCATTCATTGCCACATTAACCTGACATTTCCGCGGCTTATTGGGCACATAATCCAGATCAAGCTCGGGGTCACGGTCTATCAGATTCATTGTCGGGGGTAATACATTGTCTCGTATTGCCAGGACACAGGTAATCAACTCGGCCGCACCGGCTGCCCCGATTAGATGGCCAAGCATACTCTTGACACTGCTGGCAGGGGTGTTTTTCGCTTCTTCTTTGAAAACGGCTTTGATGGCCTTGGTCTCTATTGAGTCGTTTTCCTTTGTGCTTGTGCCGTGCGTGTTTATGTAATCAACGTCCTTATAGGTAATACCGGCATCAGTAAGTGCCGCAGTCATCGCTTGTATTGCGCCTCTGCCCTGTTCGTGCATATCGGTAATTCTGAATGCATCGGAGCTGCTGCCGTAGCCGATGACCTCAGCTAAAATTTCAACTCCTCTTTTTTTCGCTGAGGTCAAGGATTCGAGAATAAGTATCGCTGCGCCTTCGCCGAGGATGAATCCGTCTCTGGTAGCTGAGAACGGCCTTGATGCCGTTTGGGGACTGTCATTTCTCGTCGATAGGGCGGTGAGACGATTAAAGCCCATAAGGCCCAATGGATGTATCATTGAATGCGCACCGCCTGCAATCATTATGTCTGCATCACCTCTGCGGATTAGCATCATTGCCTCGCCGACAGCCTGAGTGCTGGCTGCGCAGGCGGTAAGGCAGCTTCTTGTCGGGCCGCGCGCACCGATGAGCATTGCGATATGAGCAGCGGGCATATTCGGCTCCTGCTCAAGCTCACACATCGGATCCATTCCACCGAAAGCAGCCTGCGCCCACCGGCTCCAGTCCATTTCGTTTTTGTCTGCGTCCCATCCCTCAATGATTGCAGCGAAAAATACATCATTGTCAACAGAGCCTTCGCCTGCACCTAAATAAATTCCTAATTTGCTTCGGTCTATTCCATCGGTCGGCTCGGCGGTTTCAACATCAATCCCTGCCTTTCTGCAGGCCTGGACCGTGGCGCCGATGACAAAGCCGGAGCCTCGATTGCCGTGTTTGTGCAACTGCGGATTTTTCGTGTATTCCGCAAAGTCGTAATCTTTGACCTCAGCATCGAATGTGGTAGGGAACGTCGAAGCATCGAAAATAGCGGTTTTGGCCACTCCGCTCTTGCCCGCTAATATTGCCTGCCAGAGCGTTTCCACATCGTGGCCCAAAGGACAAATAATGCCCATTCCGGTTATTACGACTCGTTCAGTCATTCATCATTCCTTAGTTCTCCACAGGACACCTTGCGGTGGATATTCGGTATTCAAAACGGTTGTTTCAATACTACTGCGGCTGTTTGTCCGCCATACGTATAGCTGCAGGACAGTGCATAACGAATATTCTTTTCCTGCGGCTGATTGGCAATATTCAAATTACAGCCGTCAGCTTTTTTGTCGCAGTTTTTCGCAGCGGGTATCTTACCATCCGTCATCGCACAAACTGCGGCGATGACATCAATTGCTCCGCTTGCAGCGCCTGTGTTACTTAGCATACTCTTGGTCGGCCAAACGGCCGTCTTTGCTGCCGCTTCGCCAAGAGCCGCCTGAATTGCTTTTGCCTCAGCCAAATCATCGGCTGCTATTCCCGTCCCGTGCGGAATAATCAGGTCCAAATCCCCCGGCTCTATCTGTGCATCGGCTATTGCCTTTTTTATTGCTATCTCAATGCCTTTACCATCCGGCTCAAGATGTTCGTATGTGGGATTTATATTATTGCTGTGGCCGGTTCCAACCACTTCGGCGTAAATCTTTGCACCTCGCCCTTCGGCATTTTCCAGACTTTCCAGTATCACTATACCAGCAGCTTCGCCAAAAACCGAACCTTCGGCATCGGCATCAAAAGGCCTGCAGGCGGAAGCCGGCTCATCATTATTTTTGTCGGTGGTTCTTTTAAGCAGACACTGGCGAATCATAATCATCGGATTGACCTTCGCCTCAGCGCCGCCGGCCAGAGCAATGTCACTGCCGCCGCGGGCGATAATCTGCGCCGCTTCAGCTATCGCCAAATGCGCAGACGTTTCGGCACAGGTGATGGAGTTGCTCGGCCCCTGAATATCGTGGATGATACCTATATGGCAGGCAAGCATATTAGGTAGATATTTCAACAGCCATAAAGGCGTTACCAATTCAAGACCTTCTTTACCCCATTTATGAAGGTCAAAGCTGCCGTCGGTAACGCTTGCCGCCACCGCTGGCGCCAGCTCAACCAAATCGCAGCTTATAAAACCCGCACCCAGATTGATTGCCATACGCTCCGGGTCGATGTTTACGTTTTCCGGGTCGATACCCTTTGTAATAAGGCCGCTATGGACAAGCGCTTCGTTTGCCGCTATAACCGCCAATTCGATGTCTCTTGACATCAGCTTGATGGCTTTGCGATATGTCTTCGGCACATATTCTCGTATTTTATAATCGGGGACCTGGCCTGCTAACTTGCAGCTAAATCCCACAGGGTCAAATGCTGTAATTTCGTCTATCCCGACCCGACCGGCGCAGAGGCCCGTCCACATATCACTGACGGTTAATCCGAGTGGGGTTATCGCGCCAAGGCCGGTTATTACTACGCGAGCCGAATCCATCAATCTTGCTCCGAACCGGCAACCTCGGCACCGGCAACTGAAGCAACATCTCGCAGGAGTGATTCGAATACCGAGGTATCAGAGCCGAACACGAAGTTCTCCTCCGGGAATTCTTTACCCGCCAGATTCCGGTCTATATGGCTGAACATCAAATCTATCTCGGCAATTAGCTTATCTGCACGGGTTATCTTGCCGCTTGTGCTTGCTGCTTCCGGGGAGATGGATTCAATTTTGGCATCTAATTTTATCGTATCGCCCGGCTTTACGTAGTCAAAAAAGACCGCTTTTTTTATCTTCGCAAGGATGACTTTTTCCTGAAACTTTTTCACTTCGCCGACGAGTATCCCCGCCGTCTGCGCCATCGCTTCAATCATTAAACTCTCCGGCATAACGGGGAAGCCGGGAAAATGGTCGTGCAAATGCTCTTCAGCGAGCGTTACATTCTTGATCGCCACGGCACGTCGGCCGCTCTCAAACTCAACAAATTTATCTATCCAAATCCAACGCATTTTCCACCGAATATTAAAGTTAGCGGCAGATTGACTTTGAGCCATCCTGCCGCTAATACCTTCAGGAACCTTATACTATTAAGCAGCATTCAGCTTACCTTCAACGTAATTTACAATCGCATTGACGGTGAACAGGTCGGCTAATTTGTTAATATCTGGGTCGCTCTCGAACGCCGTTATGTCGGTATGCGGCATCTTGTCCCGCAGCTCGTTCAACCCTTTCTCGGTCAATTTGCCATTATGGACAAATTCGGAATCATTCATCAGATTCTCAGCGGGGAACAGCTCTTCCCGCGGGATCTTTATTCCGAACACTTTCTCCAATCGAAACACTATGTCTAAAAAGTCAATGCTCTCAGCTCCCAAATCTCCCATCAAGGTCGCTTCGGTCGTAATCTCATCATCGTCAACGCCCAACGCATCGACCAGAACTTCCTGAACCTGCTGCATAATTTCGTCCCGACTCATTGCCATACTCTATTTACCTCCAATTAGAATAAATACTAATATCTAAATCCTAAACAATCCCGATAAAATCGGGAATGACCAAAATTCAAATGACTAAAACATTTGGTTTTGAAAATTTGAACATTAGAATTTAGAATTTGTTTAAATTGTCCTCTGTGTTACGGAATAATATTTTCCATCGTTTTTTCATATTTTCGATTACTCTGGTATCGACCGCCGCCATCGCCGGATTTTGGTCGGCCAAGTTAAAATGCCTCAATCCGAATCGTGCTTCGACAATTCGCTTGCCATCCGAGGAGCCAAAGCCGGTAAAGCTGCTGATATTTTCTTCGATAACCTTAGCTTCAACTGTATATTCTATCTGGGAACCTGGTGCCAGAAAACTTTTATATTTTACATTTCTTGCCTGTTCAAGCAATATCATACTGTGGGCGAAATTTTCCGTCCGGCGTACCAGCCACGATGCCGACTCGATTAGCCCTTCCAGCAGCAATACGCCGGGCAGTACCGGAAACGTTGGAAAATGGTCGGCTAAGTATTCCTCAGCTAAAGAAACGTTCTTGACGGCCTTTATCTGCTTGCCATTTTCCAGCGAAATAACTTTGTCAATAAGTATAAATCTCATCCACAGATTTCACAGATTCTTTCATCCACGGATTACCCAGATTCCACGGATTTATATTTTTGTTTTTTAGCCACGAATTCTCACGAATTTTCACTAACTTGCATTCCCGATTTTATCGGGATTCGTGTCCATTCGTGTTAATTTATGCCATGGGTATTCGTGGCTATTTTTTATCCGCCATACGAAATACGCAATACGATATACGAGACGCTATTCTTTTTCCAGCTTTTTTTGGCTTTTTTAACCACGGATTGCACAGATTTCACTGATTGTCATTCTTGCGAAACCTGTCCTGAGCAGAGCCTGCCCTGAGCCCGTTCGGCTACGCTCAGGGTAAACTCCGTCGAATGGGTCGAAGGAGCAGGAATCCATTACATCGTTATTGTGGGCAGAGCAAAACAACATCTTCTTTAATCTTTTTTCTCTTGTTTCCATCTTTGTTTTATGTTAGCATAAAACGCGAGGTAGTGGTGTTCTTTCTTATTGCGCCGCATTTGGAAGTGAGGTGGTGCCTATGAAATGAAAACCCCATTTCGTGTCATTGCGAGGCTTGCCCCCTGCTTTCGCAGGGGCAAGCTTGCACCCGCGCAGGTAGGTGCAGGCCGTGGCAATCTCATCCGTCACGTTTTAGATTGCTTCGCTACCCTTTCGACCCATTCGGCTACGCTCAAGGCAAGCTTTTGTTAGCTCAGGGCTACGGCTAATTCAGGGCAGGCTTTTTTTGCTCGGGTCAAGTTTCGCAGGCACAGGCTTGGCTCTCAGCGGTCAGGGCTGAGCTTGTGTGTCTGAACTAAGGGCAGGCCGAATTCCTGGGCGACTTTTTCATCCTCCTTCGCCCGTTCGGATAAAGGTTTCGCCTTGTCTGCCTGATAGACCTTTTTTCGCCAGCGGCGTACCTGGCTGAGCATTTTGCTTTCATGAGATTTAGTCATTACTTAAAACTGCTCCGGAGATATATGGTTCAAATGCCCGTTTTTTACAGAGTTCAAAGAACTCTAAAGTGTCGGCTTGATAGTCCGGCACATCTTCAGCGAAAACAAAGCTCCAAACACTGGTTTCAATGTAAATATGAAACTTTTGCATCAATAGTATTATACCCAAAATAGGCAGGAGTGTAAAGCAGTTTGTCGTCGGCAAAACAAACTGTGCAATCCGTGGTTATTTTTGCTGGCAGATTAGACCAAATTTGATACAATTGGCTATATAGATGTATTATAAGGCTGCTAATAGTTTATACGTTGACGACGAAAGGAATAAAAAATGAAAAGATTCTTTACTCTTGAATACTGGCAGGATGATAGCTGGTTCGTAGGAAAATTAAAGGAAATTCCGGGCGTCTTCAGCCAGGGCAAAACCGTAGAGGAACTAAAGGAAAATATAATTGACGCCTACCGTATGATGCTGAAATAAAAAACTCACTGGTCCGACTAATCAAAAAGCAACTCGGGATATAATCGGCTCCTATACGCTATACGCTATACGCTATTATTTATGAATATACGCAGTGCGAAAATTTCGGATGCTAAGAGAATTAACGCTCTTATTAGTTCCTATGCCGAGCGGGACAGGATGCTGTTTCGCTCAATGGCGGATATTTATGAGAACCTGCAGGCCTTCACCGTGGCTGAACTCAATGGCGGTGTAGTTGGCTGCTGTGCGCTGGAGATTATCTGGTCTGACCTGGCGGAAATAAAATCGTTGGCGGTCGATGAAGCAAACAAAGAAAAGGGTACCGGTAAGATGTTAGTAGCCGCTGCTCTTGAACAGGCCGGCCTGCTCGGTGTGCCGAGGATTTTTGCGCTTACGCTTGAGCCGGACTTTTTTGAAAAATTGGGCTTTGAGATAGTCAAAAAAGAGACGCTGCCGATGAAGGTCTGGAGCGATTGTGCGAAGTGCCCGAAGCAGCAAAATTGCGATGAGATTGCAGTCGTGAAAACTGTCTCTCGTCGCTCGTGACCCGGGCGGCGAGCAACGGAAATTACCCTACCTGACGGCGTTGGAACAGGGCAATGGCCAATGCAAGTATAGCTGTTGTGTAGCACAAGGCGTAAGAAGCACTTATCACGATATATTTTACAGGGACCTGGCTGCCCTCGTAAATGGCGTCGCTAATCCAGAAAACCTGTAGATTCGGCACCAAAATTCGGCCTATTTTGGCCCACAAATGTGTTTCGGCAAATCTGCCGAACGCATAATCGCTTACCAGACCCAACAAAAAAATCCCGATACAGGCCGAGAGCGTTACCACAATGTTGAACCTGGCGGAAAGTGCGACTGCCAGAGCCACAATTATTATTGCAGCCAACAGCAGTAATACCGAGCCGTAAATATCCACTGTGTTTATACCATTATTCTTGGGATTAAACTGCCACTGCCGGTCAATGAACACCAGGAACACGATGCCTAATGTAGCGAATATGCCGGTCAAAACGATGGCTGTCGATGAGAATTTCCAATCATAAGCGTAGTTGAAAAAAGCACTTAGTAGAAACGTTACGAGGATGACAACCGCTGCCGTAGCCAGAACCGTCCAGTCGTGCGCGTCATTTACCGTTTCAAGTACGCCGTGTCTAATCGCCATCAGCAGGGCGATAGTGCAAATATAATGCGCCAGAACCACGGCAGCAGCTACACCGAAAAATTTCGCAATAATGAATATCGGACGCTGGACAGGTTTGGTCAGGACGGTCATTATAGTCTTATTTTCCAACTCCTGGGCCACAGCGCCGGAAGCGGAAAATATTGCAATGAACAAGCTGGACAAAAACAGCGTAGATAGTCCTATCTCGCGCAAGAGTTTGTTGTCGTCGCTCATTGTGTACATCGTTAAAGAAGGACTTATAAAGAATAAAAACAAGGCGGCAACAATGATTATGGCATAGACGGGTTGTCTCAGGATTTCTATGAAGGTATTTTTCGCTATTGTAAATAACTTATTCATCTTTCACTACCAACTCGCGCCGGCTGCCAAGACATCGCGATTTTGGTTTTATACTAAAGCTTAAATTTTTTTACAATTGTTCCTATACCAAAATAACGTTTATTGTTATATTACACAACTTGAAACTTGTAAAGAGCTACACAGATATTAAATGAATACTGTGCCTGTGGTTTTTTTGTTCGGATTATATAACCGGGATAGAAAATGACAGTATCATCCAAACGCCCTGAACACATAGCGGTTGTATCTTTGATTTTGAGCGTGGTCTTTTTCGGCATTGCCTTTTTCTTAGGCCGATGGAGCGGTTTTTTTGCTGTATCTGCGGTTAGCTGGCTGATACTCTCGTCCGCTTTGATTTGGCTGGTCTTATGCTTACAGTTCCATCAGCGTGCCTTAGCCGAGCAGGAAAGGCTCGATATGAGCCAATTGGGCAAGGACGAAAAGGCCTCGACAATTTTTCAAGCCAGTAGTGAACGTGCCGGTTTATTTGCCGCCGCTCAACGCCGCCTGCAAATACTCGAAAAATGGTTCATTCCTATATTCTCAGCACTAATCGCTGCTTATCAAATAGGTCTCGGACTGTATTTATTAAAAACTATTCTGACCGGTCTTGAAGGGAAACCGCAACAACCGCTGCTTTGCGCAATTGGTATGACGGCCATTGCGTTCATCAGCTTTTTAATCTCCCGCTATGCTACCGGCTTGTCAGCTCAGCCGGAGTGGAAGCCGTTAAGGGCAGGGGGCAGCTGTCTGTTAGGTATAGCTGTCTTGTGTTTTGCTCTGGCAATAGGTTTGGCATTGGCACAATTCAAGTTTTTCATCGTGGTAAACGTAATCGGCTGGATTGTCCCGATTCTGCTTGTTGTCATTGGAGCAGAAACCGCTTTGAATCTAATCTTCGACATATACCGTCCGAGACTAAAAGGCATATACAGCAGAAGCGCCTTTGACAGCAGATTGTTGGGAATTATAAATGAGCCGGGCGGAATATTCCGCAGTGTCGCAAGTGCCATTGACTATCAGTTTGGCTTTAAGGTCTCTCAAACATGGTTTTATAAACTACTCGAAAAAGCGATAGCACCTTTGGTTTTGTTTGCCGCCGTTTCGCTATATTTGTTAAGCTGTATCGTTGTAGTAGCTCCCAATGAGGAGGCGATAATAGAACGTTTCGGCAATCCCGTAAACAATGCCAATGATGTTCGGCTCATCGGCCCCGGACTGGCCTTCAAATGGCCCTGGCCGATAGATATCGCTTATAAGTATCCGACCAAGAAAATTATGGAGCTTAATATCGGCTTTGTCCCCAGGCCGAAAAAGGATACCGATAAAGTGGGTTATGGCCCATTACTGTGGGGCGAAGAGCACTATGAAGAAGAACACCACTTGCTCGTTGCCAGTAAACAAACAAGCGCCGCATCCGACGAATCAGCCGTGCCGGTGAGCCTTATTATGGCTGCCGTTCCTGTTCAATACAGGGTGAAGGATTTGTATTCTTTTATCTACAATCACAACGAACCGGAAAAACGGCTCGAGGCCATTTGTTACCGGGAACTGACCAAATTCGCGGCCAGCGCGAAGATAGAAGTTGATGATGAAACCGACCTTGAGCAGAGTTTGTTTGGAGCAGGCAGGGCATACGCCAAGAGGGTTTTAACTGAGAATGTTCAGAACGCTGCAAACGAAGCGGGGCTGGGTATTGAAATCGTATTTCTGGGCCTGCAGGGCCTTCACCCGCCGCCTGAAGTAGCAGCGGATTATCAGGCAGTTGTCGGCGCCGTTCAAAAGGAACAGGCACTTATCCTCCAGGCCCAGGCAGAGAGAAACAAGACTTTGAGCGCACTTGTAGGTTCAGTGAAGGCTGCCGATGAGCTTTACGGCCTTGCAGCAAAATATCAGCAGGCCGAAAACACAAATAACATAGAAGATGTGGAAAAGCTTGGTAATGAGCTGGATACAGCCCTTGAAAATGCCAGGGGCGATATCATCAGGGTCATAAGAGAATCACAAAGCTATGCCTTTGAAAGAGCCATACTTGCAAAAGCAACGGGCGAGAGGTTTGCCAGTCAGCTCAAAGCATACAGGGCGGCGAAAGATATTTACAAACGCATGCTTAGATTAAATATGCTCGAAGAGGCCCTGAAGAATATACGAAAATACGTCGTGGTTGCCGACCCGAACGATAAGCCGATTATCATAATTGATCTTGAGGAAAAACTGACGCCAAGTCTATATGACATAGGTGGTTTTGAGGAGAGCAGCAAATAATGAAAAATATAGCCATCACAATTTTTATCGCATTAGTAGCCGTAGTTATGGGTTTGTATCTTATTACGTTTCAGGTCAGAGAGACCGAATCTGCCCTGGTAACAAGATTTGGCAAACCTGTACGTGAAATTACAGAACCAAAACTGTATTTCAAGTGGCCTGCCCCGATAGAGCGTGTGCACAAGTTTGACTCGCGGATGCAGGTTTTTGAGGCCGACCTCGGCGAGACAACGACCAAAGGTGCTGTGCCAATTATCGTAAATACTTATGTGGTATGGAGGATTGCCGAGCCTTTGAAATTCTTAAATTCCGTTGGGACTGTCAAGGAAGCTGAAGTTAAACTGTACAGCCAGATTACCGATACTCAAAACAGAGTCATCGGGCAGCATTCCTTCGGTGAATTTGTAAACAGCGACGCGGCGAAAATAAAATTTAAGCAGATTGAAGCGGAAATGCTCGCCGATCTTGAACAAACCCTCAGCGACGAATACGGGATTGAAATTAAAACCCTCGGCATAAAGCAGCTAAAGGTCAGTAAAGATGTTACGGTGAAAGTTTTTGAACGGATGAAGGCCGCGAGAAATCGCAGGACCGAAGCCACTATCGCCCGTGGAGAGGCCGAAGCAACCAAGATAAGAGCAGATGCCAATTTGAAAAAGACCGAACTGCTGGCCGCTGCGGAGGCAAGAGCCAAGGCCATACGAGGCCAGGGGGACGCCGAAGCCGCCAAATACTACAAGCTTCTTGAAGAAGAACCTGAACTTGCAATGTTTCTGCGGAATATCGAAGCTTTAGAAAAGATACTGAAGGAACGTACAACTATTGTTATTCGCGACGATTCGGAACCTTTCAAACTGTTGCGAGAAATTCCGTCCCTGGAACTGAAATAGTATGACAGAAGAAGATAAGCAAAGTAATAACGATTTACAACCACAGGCACCGGATAAGTCTGCGACCGAAGACCTTGACGTTGCCGGCAAGTCCTTATCGGAAGCACTGAGAATCAGCTTTATTATTCTGAAAGTGATAATGATTGTGCTTATCTTTGCTTTTCTGGCCTCCGGCTTTAAGACGGTCGGCTCCGACGAGAAGGCCCTTGTTTTGCGATTTGGGAAGATTCGCGGAGTAGGTGAAAACAGAGTCCTCAAACCCAGGACCAGACCGTATTGGATATTCCCATATCCGGTGGATATAATGGTAAAAATCCCTGTGGAGAAAAAGGTAGATTTGCTCGTAAGGTCATTCTGGTATTACCAGACAAAAGAAGATATGCTCAGTGAGCCTTCTATCAAAAAGACCCGGTTCCTGGAAACGTTAGACCCTAAAAAAGACGGTTATTGTATTACTCGAAGCGAAGAACAGGATGAGGCTATATCCGGTTCGGACGGAAGCGACTACAACATCGTTCATTGCAAGTGGCAGCTAACCTACCAGATTGACGACCCTGAACGATTTTTTAAGAATGTTTACGTCAAAGACGTAAAACCCGGCGATATTTATTTTGATGCGATAACAGAGAGTATAACACCGCTTTTGCAAAACCTCTTTGAGGATGCGATTGTAACTGCAACGGTTAATTACACTATTGATGATGTTATGTTCGAGCAGGTCGCACGTTTAACCGAACATATCAGAGGATTGCTGCAGGAGAAACTCGGCACAATAGAAAGCGGCATAAAAGTCGTCCGAGTGCAGTTGACAGACAAAACCTGGCCTCAGCAGATTAACGAAGCGTTCCAGGCATCCCACAGCGCAAGCCAGGGAAGCGAACAGACCATAAGCAAAGCCAGAACTTACGCTGAAAGTGCCGTTATTGGAGCCACCGGCGTAGCTCAGCAGAAAATCGCTGAGGCACGTGCCTACCGGACAAAAATCGTGGCAAGTGCCAGAGCCAATGCCGAGTATCTCCGGCAATTGCTGCCCGAATACCGCAAACATCCGGAACTTGTCGTTCATGAAATCTATCGGGACGCGATGGAGCGCATTTTCGCCAATGTTGATGAGAAATTTGTCATTCCTAAGGGGGCAGAATGGCGAATCTTTCTAAACAGGGATCCATCTTTAAAACCAAGAGTCAGCAAGGAGCAAACGACGCAGCAAGAATAAGAATCGAGAATTAGCTAAAAGCTTCCAACAAGAATAAACAAGATACGAAATTATGGCTCACCAACATTTACATTTTAAGGATAACATTGCCGTCGAGCACACTCACGGCAAGCAGATGCGCGTAAGTATAGCTCTGATAGGAACATTGGCCGGCGGAACGCTGCTGATAAACAGCGGTATTGCGAAACTCATTTACGGCAGCGGCAGTTTCAACGCTGAGTTTTTTGCAATGGCCGGCGCAATACTACTCGGTGCTCCCATTGTTCTACACGCAATAAAGAGCCTTATAAAAAAAGAGATGCATATGGATGAGCTGGTGGCTCTGGCAATAATCGCTGCCTTTGCAACGCAGAAATATGTCACCGCAGGTATCGTTGCAAGCTTTATGCTTTTGAGCGAGCTTATTGAAACACGCACCGCCCTCGGGGCCCGTGCCTCAATCGAATCGTTGATAAAGCTCACACCAACAAAGGCAAACCTCATCGACAGTGATGGGTCTGAAAGAGAAGTGAAAGTCAGCAGTCTCAAGCCCGGCGATTGCATCCGTGCTCGTCCCGGTGATAACATATCAGCAGACGGCGAAGTTGTAAAAGGTCTCAGCTCCGTCAATGAAGCAACAATAACGGGTGAATCTCTGCCCGTCGATAAGGTCCCGGGGATGCAGGTCTTCGCCGGTACGAACAACCTTACCGGCGTGCTGGATATTACCGTAACCAAAGCCGGCAAAGATACAACTCTCGGCAAGGTCCAGTCGCTGATTATACAGGCTGAGCAGACAAAGATACCGATTATGCGGATAATCGACCGCTATGTTAAATGGTACACACCAACGATTTTGATGGTTGCCGGCATAGTTTTATTTTTTACCCGTGATATCGATAGAGCCATTACGATACTTGTTGTCTCGTGTCCCTGTGCGTTGATTCTGGCGACCCCGACGGCAATGGTGGCTGCGATTTCGGCCTCTGCCCGCCTTGGTATTCTGATAAAGAACGTCGCAGACCTTGAGATTGCCGGCAAGATGACAGCGATGGTCATCGATAAAACGGGGACGGTAACGACCGGTCGGCTGTATGTAACGAAACTAACGCCTGCTGAGGGTGTCGAGCCGGCAGATTTATTGGCCGTCGCCGCCTCTGCCGAGCAGATGAGTAAACACCCGGCTGCAAGGGCACTGCATGAGGTGGCAAAGGAGGCAAACCTTTCTTTACCCGCAACGGACAACTTCCGGGAAACCCCGGGTAAAGGGGTAACTGCAGTGGTCGATTCAGCTACAATTTATGTCGGAAGAGATACCTTCCTCAAGGAAAACAACGTAGATATAAGTAACGTTTCCGACCCTGCTCTGCACGAGGAGCAGGGCTTCAGCACCCTTTATGTGGCGAAAGATTCGAGGTGCATGGGCTGGATTGGTTTGCAGGATAAAACCAGACCCGAAGCCCGAGAAGCCATTAAGGAGCTGCTTGATATCGGCATAAAAAGGATAACTATGCTTACCGGCGACCGGAATGAGGTGGCCAGCCGTGTTGCTGCTGAGTTGAATTGTACCGATTTCAAAGCACATTGTTTGCCTCAGGACAAATTAGCTATTGTCGAGCAGATAAAAAAAGATGGCCATACCGTTGTCGTTGTCGGCGACGGTATAAACGATGCCCCTGCTTTGGCAGCGGGGGACCTTGGTATAGCTATGGGTGCTGCCGGAAGTGACGTGGCTATAAATTCTGCGTCGATTGTCCTGATGAGCGACGACTTGAGGCGGCTGCCTTTCCTTGTCCAGCTTTCAAGAAAAACAACAAAAGTTATTACTCAGAATCTCGGCTTTGGAATATTATTTGTCATTCTCGGCGATACGGCAGGAGCAGCGGGGTGGCTGCCGGCGGTCTATGCCGCGGCTTTGCATTTTGCCGGCTCACTGATTGTCATCTTCAACAGTGCTCGTCTCGTCCGCTACGGGGAGGAGCTCGACCACGAACTATAAAAAGTGTAAATATGGAATATGCTGTTGAAACTTTCTCTTTGACCAAGATTTTTTCCGACTGGTGGGGACGGGCCAAGGTTTATGCTGTGGACGACCTGAACTTGCAGGTCCATCACAACGAAGTCTTCGGCCTTTTAGGCCCCAACGGTTCAGGCAAAACAACCATCCTGAAGATGCTGTTAGGCTTACTTTATCCGACAAAGGGAAGGGCGTTGGTTCTTGGCGGGGATGGAGCAGACCCTAAAATCAACTCCAGAATCGGTTTTTTGCCTGAGGAGTCCTATCTTTACAGGTATCTTAACGCCCGTGAAACGCTGGATTTCTACGGCAGATTATTTGGTCTGTCCGCCAAGGTGAGAAAAACGCGTATCGAAGCTCTGCTCGATATGGTCGGTTTAACGGCCGTAGCAAACAGACCCGTTGGGACGTTTTCGAAAGGTATGGCACGCAGAATCGGACTGGCACAGGCACTAATAAACGACCCCGACTTACTTATATTGGATGAGCCGACAACCGGACTCGACCCTATCGGAACAAGGCAGATAAAGGATTTAATCCGAAAGCTTGTAGAACGCGGCAAGACAGTTTTACTTTGCAGCCATCTGCTTGCGGACGTCGAAGATGTATGCGATAGAATCGCAATTCTCTACGGCGGCAAAATCCATACCCAGGGCCGGGTCAGAGACCTCTTACAGCAGACAAATAAGAGGCAAATCACTACCGACGCTATAAGCGATGCCACCATTGAGAAGATAAAGCAGCTAATTCGTAACGAAGATGCCGACTGCGTAGTAACTTCTCCGATGGACAAACTCGAGACATTTTTCATCAAGACGGTGGCAGCCGCTCAACAGCAGGCCCAGGCCACAAGCGGAGCAGTCAGCACTACTAAAATCAGCGATTTTCTCACACGGCAAACCACTTCGGAAGATATACTCGATAAACTCGCCTCTGCGATGGTATCGCAAGAGGGTTCACCGGAATCTGCAACAACAGAGAAGGTCGTCCCAGTTGAAAGTTCCGAGTCACAACCTGATGAACAGTTGCTAAGTAAACTAACCGGCTCTGCTGAGCCGTCACAGCTTGAACCCGTTGTTAGAGACGAGAAAGTTACAGCCCAACCGGTCGAATCCGAAGCCGCCCAGGCCGAGCAGATCAAAAAAAATATTTTAGACCGGCTCACAGGTCGCTCAAGGTCTCAAGGCGAGGACGAAGAGCAAACTGACAAATTACAGGCAGGAGATGTAGGCGATGCATAGTATCTGGGCTATCGCCACAAATACTATAAAGCAGGCCGTGCGGATGAAAGTCGCCGCTGTTTTTCTAATCCTGCTGTTCGTCCTGCTTCCTGTTATGGGTTTTTCAGCAACAGGCGACGGGACATTGAAAGGCAGGTTGCAGACCTTTGTCAGCTACGGTCTTTCGCTGACCAGTTTTTTGCTCTGCCTGCTCACAATAATCATTTCAATTTACTCGGTAACCAGCGACATTGAGCAAAGACAGATATATACAGTTATCACCAAGCCTATTCGCCGATTTGAGTTTCTTTTGGGCAAACTGCTCGGCGTAGTATTATTAGATGTGGTTTTGCTCAGTTTGTTTGCAACTATAATATACACAATTACTATTTACATACCGGAATTCCTCAACACAACCGAGGCTGAACGTATCCAGGCCAACAACGAGTTTTTCACCGCACGGGCCGCCTTAACCGTCCCCGCAGTCGATGTTTCCAGGGAGGTCGAGGATACCTACAGGAAACTTGAAAGAAGTAACGCATTGCCTGACAATATCTCGCATGAGGAAATCATCGCCAGGCTTACCATGCAAAAACAACTTGCGAAACGAGCTGCTGATGTCGGTCAGGTGCTGGTCTGGGAATTCGATAATGTTAAACCTCGCGACCCAAACGGAAATCTGTTTATAAAATTCAAATACGATGTTGCGGTAAACCCGCCGGATATGCAGGTCTATGGCAGATGGTTTGCAGGTGACTATCAATACATCAGGTACGGCACGGAAAGCGAAACTCCAATTTATGACCGTATCCACAAACACTCGGTCCGAAATTTTCACGAAATAGCAGTCCCCGTCGATGTCGTACCCGAACATGGCCATCTGGCCGTCGCATTTCTGAACGACCCTCTAAACAACACGGTCATATTCTTTCCGCCGGACGGTATAGAGGTGCTTTATAAAGCCGATACCTTCACAGGCAATTTCGTAAGGGCTGTTCTTTTAATACTGTTTCGTTTGATTTTCTTAGCGTGCCTGGGCATATTAGCTTCAACTTTCCTGTCATTCCCTGTGGCAATACTGCTTTGCCTTGTGCTTTTTTCCACGGCATGCGTCAGTGGTTTTGTTATCGAATCTTTTAGCTTCATGAGTGAAAACATTAGTGTGATTTATTCTTACACCATTAAGTTAGTGATTCAACTTTTGCCGAAGTTTGATAAATTTAATCCTACAAATTTCCTGGTTCCAGCGCGATTGTTGAGTTGGTCTTTATTGGCCGAATGCGCCGCTGTTATGGTTTGTATTAAAGCGTTTTTATTATTGCTTCTTGCCTTACTGATTTTTCATTTTCGGGAAATTGCAAAAATTATAGTCTAATGTGGCACGGGCATCTTGGGCGTGATTGAATCACGGCCTTGAAGGCCATGCCGCGAATCGAGTATCAAGAATGCGTTTGCGCGACGGAATAATCTTGTTTGTTTGTATAGTTCTTGCGGTTGGTTTGCTTATCGGCGCCGGCATGCAGCTCGATTACATAAACTCACAGCGTCAGGAAATGAAACTCATAAGCAATGAGCCGCTTGAAAATGCGCCGCCTTCGCTGGCATTTGCAACGGTTGCGATGGGGGCTTTTCGTGGTCTGGTTGTAGATATCTTATGGATGAGGGCGGACAAGCTAAAAGAGGAAGGCCAGTTCTTCGACGCAAAGCAGCTTGCAGAATGGATAACCATCCTGCAGCCTCGATTCGCATCGGTCTGGGAGTTCCAGGCCTGGAATATGGCTTATAACATCTCAGTCGCTATACCCGCAACCCAGCCGGAACAAAGATGGCAGTGGGTCAAAAACGGCTACGAGCTGCTCCGAGACGACGGAATCCGACTGAATCCAAGGAGCATTTCGCTTTACCGCGAACTCGGCAGAATATTCCAGCACAAAATAGGCGGCGTATCAGACGACGCACACAAATACTACAAACTGCAATTGGCCCTGGCGATGGAACCGCTGCTTGGCCCTGCGGACAACCCGTATTTCGATGCACTTGCCGAAGCACCTGTCGGCTGGCGGGAAATCAACAAAGACCCGAATGCGGCCCTGCTAATCAATGCCCTGAAATCAGCCGACGACGCATTTTCCAAAGGCGATGAGTTTGTGAGCAATTATTTATCCTTGAGGCAAAATTCCCTCAGGTTCAATCCTGCTGCCGGTAAGACAATAGATGATTTCAGAGGCACAGAAGCCCTTGAGAAGTTTGATATTTTCGCCAAGGCCTGGCAGTTACGTAAAACCTGGAAACTTGACCCGGTTTTGATGCGCTACTTGAATAAAACCTATGGCCCTATTAACTTCAGCGACCCGAATACACATTTGCCTCTGGATTGGCGGCACCCCGACAGTCACGCAATTTACTGGGCCGTCAAAGGTCTGCAAATAGCTGCGAAAGAGGAGGACCGGGAAATTGAGATTAATGAAGTCAACACTGACCGTATCGTAGGCCATAGTTTGCAGAATCTCTTTCGTAACGGTAAAATATTCATCTACGAGTTATCGTTTCCGGCATCCTCGCAGGATTCTTCACAGCAAGCTGGGACGCAGATATACAAGGAAGTATTTTTGCGACCGGATTTGAGGATATTCAAGCCATATAACGACTCGGTGCTGGCAATTCTCAAAAAATACAAAGACGGCGGAGACCAGGGCCGCTATGAATCCCTTCAGAACGGTCACCGCAATATGCTCAAGAATGCCGTACTTTCCTTCTATCAGTCGGGACACAAACTCCAGGCACAACAAATTTATAATCAACTAAGAAAACTGTATCCCCTGGATGAATTTAAAAATCCCGCCGTCGATGGTTATGTAAAGAAGCGTTTCCAAGAGGAACTCCAGAGCATAGGAATAAATGACGCGAAAGAAATGATACTTATGATGTTGAGGGAAAGTTATTACTTATATGCAATTCGTGATGACGATGCGTCGTTCAGCAGTGAAAAAATGGCAGAAGAAGTCTTGAACTATTACATGGTAAGACATGATGACCCCGAATACAGGATTAACCTGCCCAAACTTCCGCGGTTAAGATACTTTGCGCTGCTTGACTTCCTTAACGACGAGCTATATCCACCTTACTTAAGACAGACTCTGCTTAGCCGGATAAGAATCGAAAAGCCGGAGCTTTTCAGACAATTAGAGGCCGAGAGGGAAAAACTCAAGTAACAATCAGAACAATCAAAATGACCCTGCACCCATTGAGCTTAGTGCACGCCTGACCGGTGCGGGGCGGCCGGTCTCAGTTATGGACGATACACTTTTGCAACAATTGACACCTTCGCAAAGAAAAGCTGTCTTTCACGTTGAAGGGCCGTTGCTTGTTCTTGCCGGCCCGGGCAGCGGTAAAACCCGTGTAATCACATATCGCATTGCAGCGCTTATCGATTCAGGCATCCAGCCATACAATATTTGTGCATTAACTTTCACGAACAAGGCCGCCGAGGAGATGCGCCAAAGAGCATTTGGCCTTGGTGCCTGTGCCGGTGCGCATATTAGCACCTATCACTCGTTATGTGTCAGAATCCTTCGCCGATATGCAGACAAAGCCGGTATAAACTCCAACTTTAGTGTCTATGACGCCACCGACCAGGCCAGATGTATCAAACTGGCCATCAAAGGCTGCGAACTTGATACGACGAACTTTTCTCCTGCCCGAATGCTCGATGCGATTTCCACCCTGAAAAACAAGCTGATAGATGCCGAATCTTTCAGGAACATCGCCGACGATTTTTTCTCTAAGACATTAGCTGGAATATATCTGGGCTATCAGAGTATCCTGAGCGAACGAAACGGCCTGGATTTTGACGATTTACTGATGAAGACGGCTTTTTTATTGGGGGACTGTCCTGATGTTTGCCGCGAGCTTGGCGAACGTTTCAAATTCCTGTTAATAGACGAATACCAGGACACCAATCACGCCCAGTATAAAATCGCCAAAGCCCTCGTTTCACAGCACAACAATATTTGCGCGACCGGCGACCCTGACCAGTCCATCTACCGCTGGCGGGGGGCCGACATCCGCAACATATTGGCTTTTGAAAAAGATTGGCCCGACGCCACAATTGTCAAACTCGAAGAGAATTTTCGCAGTACCGCAAACATCCTCGCGGCCGCTGACAATTTGATTGCGTTCAACCGAAACCGAAAAGAAAAAAAGCTTATCCCGACAAAGCCGCCTGCCGGGGATGTCGTCGTAAGCGTATTCGAGGATGAGACCAAAGAGGCCCAGGCCGTTGCCCGACATATAAAAGAGCTGACTGAAAAAGGTGTTTGTCTTAAAGATACGGCCGTGTTCTATCGTGTCAATGCTATGAGCCGTGTGCTCGAAGAGGCATTTATCCAGAATAAGATACCCTATCAGGTTGTCCGGGGCGTGGAATTCTACAGAAGAAAAGAAATCCGTGACCTGCTTGCCTATTTGAAAATCCTTGTCAACCCCGATGATGAAATTGCGCTGTTGCGTATCATAAACACACCCGCTCGGGGTATAGGAAAGGTAACAACAGATAGAGCTCGGGCCTACGCCGTCCGCAATGGAATCAATCTTTTCAAAGCGCTGAAAAAGACAGAGCATATCGAATCTCTTTCCAAGGCCGCAAAGGCTAAGCTCGCTGTCTTTGCCAATATGCTCGAACAGTTCAAAAAAGACATCACCGGCAAAGTCGCACCGCTTGCCGAACGTGTCTTTGCCGAATCGGGATTAAAGAAATCTCTCCGTGCCGCCGGCCCAGAGGGCCAAAACGCACTGGAAAACATCAACGAGCTGATAAACGCCGTTGGGCAATATGACCAGCAGGCAGAGCAGCCCTCGTTAGTTGATTATCTTCAGCAAATATCTCTCTTCAGCGACACCGATGCATACGACAACTCCATCGACCGCGTTGCGCTGATGACCCTGCACGCCGCAAAAGGCCTCGAATTTGAAAATGCCTTTATCGTCGGGCTTGAGGAGGGCTTATTGCCTCACGAAAGAAGTAACGCAAGTGAAGACCAAGACGAGCTGGAGGAGGAACGCAGACTATTTTTTGTCGGTATAACCCGTGCCAAAACCGGCTTGCATATTAGTTACGCCCGATACCGAACCGTGCGAGGCCAGATGCTGCGAACAATACCATCGCAGTTTCTTTTCGAACTTGGCCGGGACATTACCGAACAACCAGAAGAAGACGAATATTACGATGATAATGACCAAGTCAGCCAGGTTATACCTCATTTTGACCCAGGCCAGTTAGTACGACACAAATCTTTCGGCCTTGGCAGGGTCAAAGAGTTTATTGATATGGGCGAAAACAGTGTCGTCTTAGTCAAATTTAATACTGGGCAAATAAAATCGCTGATGGTAAAGTACGCCAGCCTTTCAAAAGCAGATATTTAGCCTGCGATTTCTCACCGCAGGTTCAGATTCTGCATTTGGAAGCAGGTTTTGAAATTTCTGTGAAAGGAAGATTTATGAATAGGCGGAGTTTTCTTAAAGCCACAGGTTTTGGTGCGGCTTCGTTAGCCTTGCCGACGCCTTTGCTCGCAGTGAGAGAACGAAGGGACCACATTCTCAGCCAGGTCGATACCCGCATTGAGAAATACCGTATGGGTAGCGTAGTCTTGAGTCTTCTTGGACCAAATGGAAAATCGCTTAAGAGCGGATCAACTATAAGGATAAACCAGAAGCGGCACAAGTTTCTGTTCGGCTGCAACATCTTCAAACTTAACAAGTGCAGAACAGCGGATGATAACGCTGCCTACGCGGAGCGTTTCGCTGCGCTGCTGAATTTTGCTACGCTGCCTTTCTACTGGTGGAATTATGAGCGACAACGTGGCAAACCGGACGATGTCCGCACCGAAGAGATTGTCCGCTGGTGCAAGGCCCACAACGTAACGACCAAGGGGCACCCGCTGGCCTGGAATTACGCCCAGCCGCCCTGGCTGCCCAAAGACCCTGACTCAGCGATGCGACTACAGTTCGACCGGATTGAACGCTGCGTCCGGCGCTTCAAAAACGAAATCGATATATGGGACGTAGTCAACGAGGCAACACATTACGACCGCCCCGGGTGCAAGGAGCGTGCGCCAATATTGACCGAGGCCATCCGCAAAATGGGCGTCGGGGCATACGTCCGCGAGGCGTTCAATCGCGCGCGCAAGGCCAATCCCGAAGCCACACTTCTCATCAACGACTACCGAACCGACCCATCTTATGCCGAAAAGGTGATTTCACAATTGGTCGATGACAGCGGACAGCCGCTTTACGACGTCATCGGCATCCAATCACACATGCACGGCGGCTATTGGGGCGCACAGAAAGCATGGGAAGTCTGCGAGCGATTTGCTAAATTCGGAAAGCCGCTGCATTTCACCGAGACGACCCTTGTCTCAGGCGAACAGGGCTGGGAGCTCCGACAAAAACGCAAAGACCCCAGTTTCCGCTGGGTGAGCACATCCGAAGGAGAAAAGCGCCAAGCTGAGCAGGTAACTGAGTTGTATCGTGTCCTCTTTTCGCATCCTGCCGTTGAGGCCATTACCTGGTGGGACTTCACCGACCAGAATGCGTGGCAGCGAGCGCCGGCCGGACTCGTTCGGGATGATATGACACCTAAGCCCGCTTATGAAGAATTAGAAAAGCTCATAAAAGGCAAATGGTGGACGCAAACCGAAACAACAATCAAGGCAGCAGGCACAGCGCGCTTCCGTGGCTTTTTGGGGCAATACGAAGTTACCGCGCGCATTGGCAGCCGAAAACTGACCGGAACCTTCCGGCTTGATAAAAGCGAAAAGAAAACAATAGAAGTGCAATTGGGTTGATTAAAATGCGCAGGATATTTTATGCTTTGATTCTCGTTGGATTGTTTTTGGGTACAACAGGAAATTTGTGCGAGCTGACTCAGGCCGAAAGTAAGAGCAGGGGAGCTTCCGAGCAAAAGTATATCAAAGTGCTCGTTAAGAGGAAGCCCGCAGACAAAGACTGGAAGTTGCGTGATACCCGCACCATAGAGTTGCTGGACGATTTCCAACCCGGCTCAAAAAAAATCCCATACAGCAAATATGGCGGCAGAGTTGACTGCAAGGCCGAGGCAAAAGGTTATTTTTATCCAAAGAAGCTGGCAGACAGATGGTGGCTCGTTGACCCTGATGGAAATTTGTTTATTCACGTCGGCGTATGTTCTGTGTATCAAGGTAAGTCAGAGATGAGTCGCAAATCGTCCGAAGAAAAGTTTGGCACGCCCCGGAAGTGGGCGGAATTTTCTACCTCGATTCTTGCCGAGTACGGCTTTAACGGAACAGGCGGATGGTCGGATGCAGAACTCCTGCGGGAAACACCACACACTCCGGCATACACACTTTCGTGGAATTTCATGGGCTCGTTCGGCAAATCGAAGAAACTCACCTGGCAGGAGCCGGGACATCTCGGATACCCTAACAGATGTATTCCGGTATTTCATCCGGATTTTGAGAAGTTTTGCGATGAATACGCTAAGCAGATTTCAGCAACCAGGGACGACCCATGGCTGATAGGTCATTTTTCGGATAACGAGCTGCCCGTTGTCTCTGATATGTTAGACAGGTCCTTCAAGCTTGATGCGAATGACCCGGACATTCGATATGGCTGCGAGGCAGCCAAAAAATGGCTCAATAAAAAGAAAGGAAAACAAGCGTCACCAAAGGACATAACCGATGCCGACAGGCAGGCTTTTCTCGAATATGCTTTGGACAGATACTTTCGCATTACAACAAATGCGATTCGTAAATACGACCCGCACCATCTTTGTCTCGGCCCAAGGCTTCACGGCAGGTCGCTTAGACTGCCGCATATATTCAGGGCAGCCGGAAAGTACCTGGATGTGATAGCGGTGAATTATTATGGTGCGTGGGGGCCGGACGCCGATAGGATGGCGATGTGGAGCCGGGAATCGGGCAGGCCTTTTATGATTACGGAGTTCTATGCAAAAGGACATGATTCGGGTCTGCCGAACAATACCGGCGCGGGATGGCTGGTCCAGACGCAGAAGGACAGAGGCCGGTTTTATCAGCATTTCACAATGGGGCTGCTCGAATCCAAAGGCTGCGTCGGCTGGCACTGGTTTAAGTACAGGGACAATAACCCCGAAGATTTGAGCACCGACCCATCCAACCGAGATTCAAACAAAGGAATAGTTGACTATCAGTATAAGCCGTATATCGCGCTGCTTGAGGACATGAAGAAACTTAACAACGAGGTGTACGCACTTATCGACTACTTCGATTCAAACTGAAGATGGGCATTGAAAACCAATTGCATATCAATTCCAGCACGTTATAATCTCACCAGAGTTACTTTATTCCAGATAAGGTTTGTGAATGGCTGATAAAAGGAGAGATTATGAAAGGTGCTGGCTTGTTTAAGAATTTGATTGAAAAGTCCCGCTATGTGTTGTTGATGTTACTGTTCCTTACAGCTACCGCGGCAAATAGCGCAGGAAAAACACCGAAGCAGATTCCCCGTCCGGAACATCCCAAGCCCCAATTTTACCGGGATACCTGGCTGAACCTCAACGGCGAATGGAACTTTGGTTTCGACCTTGGCTTCTCCGGTGCTGAGAAGGACTGGCCGAAAGATGGTGCACGATTAGATAAAAAAATCATCGTTCCTTTCTGTCCGGAGAGCAAACTATCGGGCATCGAATATACAAACTTTATGAACGAGGTTTGTTACCACCGGAAATTTACCGTTCCGAAACAATGGGCCGGCATGCGGGTATTTTTACACTTCGGCGCGGTAGATTATGACTGCCGTGCCTGGGTCAACGGCACCGGTGTTGGTCGTCACTATGGGGGCAGCTCGTCATTTTGCTTTGAAATTACTAATGCGCTGCGCAATGGCGAGAACGACCTTTTCGTCTGCGCTCTCGATGACGTCCGCTCCGACGTCCAGCCTGCGGGCAAACAAAGCAGGAGACTGAAATCTCACGGCGTTGTCTATACGCGGACCACAGGCATCTGGCAGACTGTCTGGCTGGAGGCCCGGCCGCAAAGTTTCATTGAATCTGTTCGCATTGTGCCCGACCTCGACAATCGCCGCTTTGTCCTGACCCCTGTTATTAATAACTATCGCCGCGGCATTGAGTTTCAAGCTACCCTCTTTTCCGCTACTGGCAAAAAACTCACCTCCGTTCGCTCATCATCAGCCAACGGCATTGCTCAGATACTTAACGTAAAAAAGCCCCGCTTATGGGGTCCGGACGACCCATATCTTTATAAACTCCGTTTTGAGCTTCTCCGGGGCAGGCGCATCGTGGACACAGTGAACAGCTACGCCGGCCTTCGCAAATTTCACATAGAAGGAAATAAGTTTTATCTAAATAATAAGCCCATCTTTTTACGGCATGTCCTCGACCAGGGATTTTATCCCGATGGCATCTGGACCGCCCCCAGCGATAAGGCGCTCAAGGCCGACATTGAACTTTCGCTGGCTGTAGGCTTTAATGGTGCGCGTCTTCATCAGAAGGTCTTCGAGGAGCGATTCCATTACTGGGCCGACCGTCTCGGATATTTGACCTGGGGCGAGTTCTGTGACTGGGGCGGCTCCCATTCATTCGCCAATCCACAGGGGGTTCACAACCATCAGCGCGAATGGCGGGAAGTGGTCATGCGCGACCTGAACCATCCTTCAATTGTAGCGTGGACACCGTTCAATGAAACAGCAGGGGGCGCAAGGTCTCGTTTTGAGATTCATCGCCGTGCAGTGAAAGAAACAGTGGACCTGACCCGTGCATTGGACCCGACACGCCCAATCAATGACGCCAGTGGATACGTCCACGTTGAGACGGACATTTTTACCGTACACGACTATGACCAGAACCCCCAGACGTTCCGCCAGCGTTATGCTTCGGTCGCACCCGGTGGGAAGAACGTCTCTATTCGTTTCCCTGAGATTTCCGTACCTTACGAGGGACAGCCATACGTGATGGATGAATACGGCGGAACCTTCTGGACCAAAGAACACGCCGCAAAGGAACCCGCCGGCCAGGGAAGGAGTAAATGGGGCTATGGCAAGACCGCCGAGCAAGTCGAAGAGCTGATTGGCCAGCTTACCCTTATTCTTACCAGCCATCCTAACATTGCCGGCTATTGCTACACGCAGCTTACCGACATCGAGCAGGAAGTAAACGGTATTTACACATACGACCGGGAGCTTAAGTTCGACGCAGAACGTCTAAAGAAGTTTTTCGGAGCACCGGCGGCAATCGAAAAAAATGAAGACTAATCGCCTGTTCAAATTTGTAGGGGAAATTTTATGAAACGTCGTGTTTTTTTGAAGGTCGCGGGCCTGGGTGCAGCGGCACTGGCAATGCCGCGGTGCGCTCAAACGCCACAGCGCCTCTCGAAAGGCAAAAAGCCGAATATCGTTTATATAATGTTAGATGAGCTTGGCTACTTTGAATTGTCCTGTATGGGCAACAAATATCTCAAGACCCCGAACATCGACCGGATGGCGACGGAAGGCATGCGCTTCACTCAAGCGTTGGCAGGTGCTCCGGTGTGTGCGCCGACCCGCAGCGTTTTGATGACCGGCCAGCATACGGGACACACGACCGTGCGGACCAATCCGGGCGGCGTACCATTGCGTGCCGAGGATGTTACCGTTGCTGAAGTGCTCAAACAGGCCGGCTACGCCACAGGCGGATTCGGCAAGTGGGGCTGCGGCGACCGGGGAACTACCGGCGTTCCTGAGAAGCACGGCTTTGATATTTTCTTCGGCTATTATCACCAGGTCCACGCCCACTCCTTTTTCCCTAACTACCTTGTGCGAAGCGGCGAGAAAGTACCTCTTGAAGGCAACACCGGGGATTTCTACAAGGGAAAGCAATTCTCACAATACCTGATATTTGATGAGTCCATAAAGTTCATCCGTGAGAATAAGGATAGGCCGTTTTTCTGTTATTGTGCGTGGACACCGCCGCACGGCCGATGGGGAATCCCGGAAGACGAACCTGCCTGGCTTGAATTTAAAGACAAGCCCTGGCCCGCCAGCCAAAGAAGGCCGGATGATGCAAAGGTCTATGCTGCTATGGTGAAAATGATTGACCGTCAAATAGGAGAAATATTCGATTTGCTCAAAGAGCTTGAAATTGACGATAACACGATTGTATTCGTCTGCGGCGATAACGGCGGAGCACGCTATTTCAACCACTTCTTCGATTCTAACGGACATTTTCGAGGACAAAAAGGAAATTTATATGAGGGCGGCTTGCGAATCCCGATGATTGTGCGTTGGCCCGGCCGAATTAAAGCCGGCGTTGTCAGTAACCATTTGTGGTACTTCCCGGATTGTTTACCGACCTTAGCGGAACTTGCCGGAGTTGAACCGCCGGACAATATTGATGGAATATCAATCATTCCGACACTGCTGGGCGAAAAGGCCGCCGGCCGCAAGCAGAAAATGCACAAATACCTCTACTGGGAGTACGGAAAACAGACAGCCGTGCGTATGGGTGATTGGAAAGCCATTCAGCCGGGAAAGAACAAGCCGTTTGAATTGTACAACCTCAGCAAGGACATCGGCGAACAGAACAACATAGCAGATAAGCATCCTGAAATCTTAGCCAAGATGAAGGCCTATGCGAAGCAGGCCCACACTGAGAACGTCCCGGGCGGCTGGGTCGATAAAGAAAAAGCTTTCAAGGGCCATCAGTTCCACTAACAGATATGCGAGTAAAATATTAGCGAAGATAAAACTGCGTATATTTCATAAATCTTAAGACGATTGTAAAAGGAATATGGTAGTGCCGAAACCGGAAGTTAAACTCCACTATAAAAATGTTATGGCAGATGTTATAGGTAACGAGCACGGCATCACGCCTGAGCAGCTAAAAGACCTCGCTGACAAAACCTCGCCCTTAATTCAACAGTTAAACAAGGAAAGGCAGGACGGTGAAACTCCATACCGGGACCTCCCGTATAACTCGCGAATCTCTCAACAAGTCAAAGAACTGGTTAAAGAATTAGAAGGTCGATGTGAGAATCTCGTTGTTTTCGGCATTGGCGGCTCAGCTCTTGGCAACATCGCTCTACAAACAGCCCTGAATCCATATATGCACAATCTCGACGACACACAACGGAGCGGCCCGCGTCTATTTGTCTTTGACAACGTTGACCCTCCACAATTAGTATCATTTCTGGACTGGCTCGGAGATGGGCTTGATAAGACCATTTTCAATGTCATTAGTAAGTCCGGCCGAACCTCCGAAACCGCAGCTCAGTTTATGATTATTCGTCAACTGCTCCTCGACAAGCTCGGCCCCGACAGCCTGCAAGACCAGGTAGTTGCTACCACCGATTCCAGGCACGGTACTCTTCGCAAGATTGCCGAGGATGCTGATTTGCGATGCCTTGAAGTTCCTGATGGAGTAGGCGGAAGATTCACCGTCCTAAGCGCAGTTGGATTATTCAGTGCCGCTATGTGTGGAATCGATATTGATTCACTTCTGGCCGGTGCCCGTGATATGGATACCAAGGTCAAGACCGAAGATTTCCACAAAAACCCTGCTGCAATCAATGCCGCAATAAACTACCACTTCTACAATCGCGGCAAAAGGATTGCTGTAATGATGCCATATAGTTACCACCTAAAGGACTTATCTGATTGGTACAGGCAGCTATGGGCCGAAAGTCTCGGTAAGGCCGAAGATTTGGCCGGCAATGAAGTTCATATAGGTCCCACACCCCTCAAAGCACTCGGCACCACTGACCAGCACAGTCAGGTGCAGTTATATCGCGAAGGACCCAATGATAAATTGTTCACTTTCCTGCAAGTCAATAATTTTGACAAAGACATCGAGATAGGTGAGATTCCCGATTGTGCTCCGGAGCTTGGTTTTCTTGCCGGTAAAAATTTGAGCACACTATTGAATAACGAAAAGAAAGCGACCGAGTATGTCCTTCTCCAAAGCAAACGTCCTTGCCTTACTGTTATTTTTCCCAAAGTTGATGCTTATACAGTCGGCCAGTTTATTTATTTATACGAAGTAACGACTTCTTTCGCCGGAGCTTTGTTTAATATCAATCCCTATGACCAGCCCGCCGTCGAATTAGGCAAGGAAGCTACATTTGCTCTTATGGGCAAGCCGGGCGATTATGAATCCGGCTATACGTACGAAGAATTTGAGAAGAAAATTAAATCTCTGACCGAAATTGACGAGAAGTTTCTGGTCTGATACACTTTGTAGGTAGGTAGGATGGGCTTTAGTAGGTAGGATGGGCTTTAGCCCATGCAGTTATCTTTCATAATATTAGAGAATCGAGATGGATTACGCAGTGATAATGGCAGGGGGCACGGGCAAGAGATTATGGCCGCTCAGCCGGCAAAAACGCCCCAAACAGGTCTTAAAACTCCTCGACGGCCAAACACTTCTTCGCCGTTGTTATGAGCGTCTCTCGCCGATTTTCGATACGAGAAACATAATCGTCCTTACAAACGCCGACTACGCAGATGTGGTTCGTGAAAACCTCTCTGAATTGCCTTTTAACAATATTATAGCCGAGCCTGCTGTTCGTGATACGGCCGGCGCCATCGGGCTGGTCTCAACCGTTCTAACAAAATGTGACCCCGAGGCCACGATAGCTGTGGTTACCGCCGACCAGATTATAAAGCCCGCCGAGGTACTGCAGCAGGCCCTCAAAGATGCTCTTGTCTTTGTGAATAACAATCCGGACAATATGATTACTTTCGGCATTCAGCCGACCTTTGCCAGCACTTCGCTCGGCTATATAAAATGTAATAACGCCCGTGAGTATCCCGACTGTAAAAATAAGATTTATTCCGTCGAAGCATTCAAAGAGAAGCCGGACGAAAAAGAGGCGAAGGAATATCTCAACACCGGCCAATACTTCTGGAATTCCGGTATGTTCGTCTGGAAGGCCAAAACAATCTTAGCTAATTTGGCGAAGTTTCTGCCCGAAGCCACTGAACCGTTAGCCAGAATTCAAGCCGACTGGGGCAGCCCAAACCAGCAGCAAACGCTCCGGGACTGGTTTGTAAAGCTGCCCAAAATAAGCATCGATTTCGCCGTGATGGAAAAGGCTGACAGAGTCCACGCCATAAAGCTGGATTGTCGCTGGTTCGATATGGGTTCCTTCGCTGCACTTGTTGATATTATCAGTTCCGACAAAGACAATAATATCGTCGTGGCCGGCACGAGCGAGCTGCTTGATTGCAAGAACAGCATTATTGTTACCGAAGACAAGGGCCATCTAATTGCCGTTATCGGCCTGGAGAATATGGTCATAGCTCACAGCCCCGATGCCACACTTGTATGCCGCATTGACCAGACCCACAGACTAAAAGAGCTGCTTGAGTTGATAAAACAGCACGCCGGCGAAAAGTTTCTATAACGCAATAACGCCGAATGCGGAATATATGCGCGACAAAAAATGAGATACCTCGCAATAGACTATGGCACTAAACGCACCGGATTGGCAATCTGTGACTCCGACGAGACCATTGCCTCACCCCTGGCTATAATCCAGGGCCAAAAGGAGCTGCTAAAAAAGATTGCAGAAGTGGTCGAAACCGAAAATGTCGAAGCTGTTGTGTTAGGACTGCCTTTGAATATGGACGGCTCGGAAGGCTCCCAAACCAAGCTTGTCTTGAAGTTCGCCGAGCAGTTAAAAGGCTATCTGCACATTCCTGTTCATTTACAGGATGAACGTCTGAGCAGTTTCAGTGCCGAAGAAAAGCTCGCTTCCGCTAATTTTACGAAAGAGAAAATGAGAAAACGCCTCGACGCCGTCGCCGCCGCTGAAATCTTAGAGGCCTTTCTCGAACAAAAAACGCCCCGGAACTCCGCCGAGACAAGTATCCCATAAACACACCCCTCTGTATATACAGGATGATTTGTTTTGGCAACACAGTAGCCAAATGACTACGCTCTTCCAACTATAAGATTGCCTTACGAGAAAACTCCTAAGTTTGAGAAAGATTTCCCTTGACGAGGGAGTTGCTCATTTGGTATAAATAAGATGGATGAAGTTTGTGGATTTTGGCTTTCCTGAGGACAAAATCCCGAGCAGAGCGTACAAATTGTCCTGGCGGGAAGGTCAAGATTAAGAGGACAAAGTGCAAAGTTTCCTGGGCTTTGCGCTTGGTGGATGGAATCTGTCCATATCAGTTAACGGCCGATGTTGGGCTTGTGCAAGGAAGGAGGTAGTGGCAAGTCAAAAAAATCCCGGTCGGATAGAGATAAAATGTAGTGAGCGCAAGGATTGTTAGTTGTTTGAGACAAGAACACAACGAGAGGTCAGAAATCAGAGGTCAGAATTGAAAATTGTTCTGCATTCTGCATTCTGTATTCTGTCTTCTGCTTTGGTGTGTGGCCAAGGCATAATTATTTTAACTCTTTTTTTGATTACAGGAGGATTATTATGTATCGAAAAACAACTTTATTAGGATTGCTTGTGTGCTTAGCGCTGTCATCGATGGTGTCCGCTACTATGGTGCACCAGGATTGGGACACAGGCGTAGCACTGAGCCGCCAGGCCATCATTGACTTTCTGGTGGATCTGGTCAATCCGGTGCCAGTGCCCGATGTGGATGAAATCATTGATGAGTCATTGTATCGCGGGACTAAGGACAACTATGTGGCCAAGTTCTATGGCTGGCTCACCGTCCCGGAAAGCGGTAACTACCAGTTCCATTACGCCTGTGACGATTACGGCATGCTGATGGTCAGCCAGGACGAGGAAATGGCCAATGCCGTGGAAGTCGCCTGGGTCGATGGTTGGACCGGCAATGCCGAGTGGAACAAGTACACAACCCAACACTCAGAGGTCATGAGTCTTAAAAAAGGTCAGGTCATGGCTATTATGGCGTTCTATCAAGAGGCCGGTGGTGGAGACAACATGGACATTGGCTGGACAGGCCCTGGGTTGAGCAGCGACATAACCAACCCAACATATCTCACTGACTGGATCACCCACATTCCCCCCATTCCCACCAGGGCAAAGAGGCCTGCTCCGGCAGATGAAGCAATCGATGTGCCGCGTGAGGTAGTACTTAGCTGGACGCCGGGAAAATTTGCAGCCACAACAAACGGGCACAAAGTCTATTTTGGCCAGAGCTTCAACGACGTCAATGATGCCATCGGCGGTGTCGCTCAGGATGCCAACAGCTATACTCCTGCTCAACGCCTTGATTTTGGCACGACTTACTACTGGCGCATCGATGAAGTCAATGCTCCACCCACCAGCCAAATAGAGTTCAAAGGCAAAGTCTGGCAGTTTACGACTGAGCCAATTGCTTATCCCATCGAGAACGTAACCGCCACAGCTTCCAGCACGGGCCAACCAGGTATGGAGCCTGAAAATACTATCAACGGCTCAGGACTGGATGCTAACGACCTGCACTCGACGGAAGCGGCGAATATGTGGATTAGCGACAGTGAACCGAACGGGGCCTGGATAGAATATGAACTCGACAAGATTCACAAACTGCACCAGATGTGGGTATGGAACGCTAATCAAACGATTGAGTCTATTGTCGGTTTCGGGTTCAAGGATGTTACTATCGAGTATTCGACCAATGGCACCGACTATACGACATTGGGTACTACTCATGAGTTTGCCCGGGCGCTTGGTGCGGACGGTTATGAACACAATACCACTATTGGTTTTGGCGGCGCGGCAGCAAAGTACGTCAGGCTCACAGCTAACAGCAACTGGGGAGGCATCATGGACAAATATGGTCTCAGTGAGGTGCTATTCTTCAGCATACCCGTCTTTGCAAGAGAGCCAAACCCGGATTCTGGCGCAACAGATGTCGCTGTGGATGTAACCCTCGGCTTCAGAGCGGGAAGGGAAGCAGTCACGCACAACGTGTACTTGAGCACCGACGAGCAGGCTGTGATTGACGGTAATACCCCTGTTAGTACCGTGACCGAGACCAGCTATGGTCCCTTGTCCCTTGATTTAGGCACGACTTACTACTGGAAGATTAATGAGGTCAATGAGACCGAGACTCCCACAACGTGGCAAGGCGAAATCTGGAACTTCTCGACACACGAGTTCTTTGTTGTGGACGGTTTTGAAGATTATAACGACTATCCGCCCGACGAGATATGGTCCACGTGGGTAGACGGATACGGCGTCTCGGCAAACGGCGCCACAGTAGGTTATCCTAATCCGGATTGGAATCTGGACGAGCATTATGTTGAGACTGCGATTGTTCACGGCGGCGACCAGTCAATGCCGTTTTTCTACGACAACACCGGTGCCGCAACATATTCAGAGGGCGAACGCACTTTTGCTGTTCCGCAGGATTGGACTAAAGCCAGCGTTCAGACATTGACGCTGTGGTTCAGCGGCACTCCGGGGAGCACCGGGCAGTTGTATGTGAAGGTCAACGGCTCTAAGGTTGTCTATGACGGTGATGCCGGTAACTTAGCGATAGCAGGGTGGCAAGTATGGAATATTGACCTTGCATCGTTCGGCACGAACCTGCAGAATGTTACGACGCTGGGTATTGGGATTGACGGCAGTGGTGCCAGTGGTACATTGTACTTTGACGATATCAGGCTGTATCCTTATGGCCGTCAGTTCATCACGCCGGCCGAGCCTAACATCGCTGGTCTGATAGGGCACTGGAAGTTTGATGAGGGTTTCGGCACCACCGCGGGTGACTCAAGCGGCAATGGCAACGATGGGACCCTCAACGGCGGCCCACAGTGGGTGACTGGCCAGATAGGCGGAGCGCTGGATTTTGACGGTGTTGACGACTTCGTCTTTACCGGAAAGAGTGCCTCTGACCTTGGAATCGATGCAAATAAGCCCAAGACGGTTACTGCATGGGTTTATACACGCGCCTTCAACAATGGCGGTATCTTCGATTTAGGTAACCGTTCGGACGGACAGGATTTCAGCTTGAGAACCTTAGACACAGATAACAGGTGGCGCACCCAGCACTGGGGCGGTGCTAATGACCACGATTTCGACTATCCGGCCTTGAATGTATGGGTCCACTTCGCTCTGGTCTATGACGGTACAGAGAGTACTGTATATGCGAATGGTATAGTAGTTAGCTCCAAGGCAACTAACCTCAACATCACGGACAACAATCCGTTCCAGATTGGCGTTTATGGATGGCAGGTCGATTACTTTGACGGCATCATCGACGACGTTCGGATTTACGACTATGCTCTGTCGCTTGAGGATGTTGCCTGGCTTGCCGGCAGGACTGAGCCGTTTGACAAGCCGTTTTGACATGAATGAATACGGCGTGGTCTATGCCGAGCTAACGGATTCACAGCTTGATGAGCAGCTTTGGCCGCAGCCGTAACAACGTTGATACAAGGCTGATTGGATTCCCGCCCCGCACCACAATGCGGGGCGGGAATGACATAGCGATTCTGCACCACTTGTACCTGCCTGTGCCCCTGCGCTTTCCTGAGGCTGCCAGCCGAAGCCGCAGCCAGACAAAAATGGAAGATAATTTATTTACAAGTCCTTAGACTCGCTACGTAGCACGAGTCGCCTGCCGGAAAATCTGGACACACCCAATCTTTTTACCATACTGTCAGGAAAAAGGCTTGCAAATATTATAATAGCCGATTAGAATGCTGGGTTTGTATTTTGTAGTATGTTGAAAGGTGTGTTAGAAAGGATTTATCCAAAGAATGCTAACAAAACAGAAAAAACAAAATATTATTGGTGATTTTGAGACTCACGAAGGGGATACAGGCTCGCCCGAAGTGCAGATTGCATTGTTGACAAACAGGATTAATGAGCTTACCGAGCATCTCAAGACTCATCGCAAAGACCACGCATCCAGACGTGGTTTGTTGAAAATGGTCGGGACCAGGTCAGCGTTACTCAAATATGTGAGCAGCAAAGATGTCAAACGCTATCAGAAGATTATATCCCGGCTTGGCTTACGAAAATAAATGGGCATAAGAATCACAAATATCTTGCTCGTTTATGTGTGGGGTCCGCTTCCGGACATTCCAAATAAATAGGTAAATAAGTAAAGAGGTAATATGAGAGGTAGTATATGTTTGATGTATGTAGAGTAGAAAGACAAATCGGGGACAGAACCTTATCCATCGAAACCGGCAAAATTGCCAAACAGGCAGACGGGGCAGTCGTAGTCCAATACGGCGATACTATCGTGCTCGTTGCCGCGGTAACGGCGCCGCCCAGATTCGAGGATATTGATTTCTTCCCATTGAGTGTTGAATATCGCGAGAAACATAGTGCCGCTGGCAAATTTCCGGGCGGTTTTATTAAACGCGAGGGAAGGCCGAGCACTAAAGAAACCCTGACGGCAAGGCAGATTGACAGGCCAATTCGACCGTTGTTTCCAGAGGGTTACTTCCAGGAAGTGCAGATCACAGCGAATGTTTTAAGTGCGGACAAGGAAAATGACCCCGATGTTCTGGCAATGATAGGGGCCAGTGCGGCACTTACGATAAGCAAGATTCCATTCTTAGGGCCTACTGGAGCATGCAGATTGGGCAGGGTAAACGGCCAATTCGTAGTCAATCCAACGCATAAGCAGACTGCCGAGGGCGACCTGAACCTGCTGCTCGGTGGCCGTAAAGAAACGATGAATATGATTGAAGTCGGCGCCAAGCAACTGTCGGAAAAGGTTATCGCTGATGCTATAGCAACGGCACAAAAAACAGTTACTCAGGTTTGTGAAATGATCGAAGAGCTCCGCGAGAAGGTCGGCGTCGAAAAGGAAATCCCCCTTGTGGAAACCAATGAGCAGCTCGTTTCAGAAATTCGTTCGAAGATATCAGATAAACTATACGAGCTAAAGCAGACACCATCCAAGCAGGAGCGTAAAACCGCTATCGATGAACTACGTGAGCAGGTTATGACCCAATACTGTCCTGATGAGGACAATCCGCAGTTGCAAAATGAGGCTGCTCCCAAATACAAAAAGGCAATGGTAAAACGAATCCTTGAAAAGATAGAGGGCGAAGTCATTAAGAAATTGCTGTTAAGCGGCAAAAGGGCCGATGGCAGGGGTTATAATGATGTACGTCAAATTGAGTGCGAAGTAGGTATTTTCCCCAGGACTCACGGCTCATCGCTATTTACGCGAGGCGAAACGCAATCCTTGGTGAGTGTAACGCTTGGTACTATACGGGACGCGCAAATTATAGACGGCTTATTGGATGAGTACACTCAAAACTTTACGCTGCATTACAATTTTCCGCCGTTTTCTGTCGGTGAGGTCCGACCAATGCGAGGCCCTGGCCGAAGAGAAATCGGGCATGGAGCACTCGCAGAAAAGGCATTGGTACAGGTAAGACCGCCGAACGATGAATTCGCTTATACCATCAGGATAATCTCGGATATTACCGAATCGAACGGCTCCAGTTCAATGGCTTCGGTCTGCGGCGGAACGTTAGCTCTAATGGACGCAGGCGTTCCAATCACAAAACCCGTCGCCGGCATATCAATTGGTATGATTAGCGACGAAAACGACCGATACGAGCTGCTGACCGATATTGCCGGTGAGGAAGACCATTTCGGCGAAATGGATCTCAAAGTTGCCGGCACCGTTGACGGTATTACGGCGATACAGCTTGATATAAAAGCTGAGGGTCTGGCGCATAACATTATGGTCGAGGCATTGGAAAGGGCAAAAACGGCTCGGCTGGAGATTCTGAAGACTATGGTACAGACCATCAGCGAACCCAGACCTGAATTAAGTGTCTATGCGCCGAAGCTGATAAGCATTGAAATTGACCCAGAGTTTATTGGCAAGGTAATCGGGCCGGGCGGAAAAGTAATCAAGGGCATTCAGGAACAAACCGACACAACCATTGAAATCGAAGAGGACGGTACTATTTATATAAGCTGTCTCGGCGGAGACGGGCACCTCAAGGCAAAAGAGATTATCGAGTTGATTACACAGCCGCCCAAAGTCGGACGGATTTACAACAAGTCAAAAGTAGTTTCTGTAAAGGATTTTGGAGCATTTGTTGAAATTATACCCGGCATTGAAGGCCTGTGCCATATCAGCGAGCTAAGCGATGGTTATGTCAAGAACGTCGATGAAGTTTGCAAAATGGGCGATTTGATACCGGTAAAGCTAATATTGATTGACGACCAGGGCAGACTTAAACTTTCTCGAAAAGCCGCTCTTGCTGAAATGAACAAAACGGAAAAAACGGAGAAAACAGAAAAAACGGAGAAAACAGAAGAAGCAGAAAAAGCAGAAGAAGCAGAAAAAGCAGAAAAAACACAAGAGGCAGAAAAAACACAAGCCGGTCAGGAAAAATAACAATATTGGTTGGGGGAAGATGAAAATGAGTCCGCAAGCGCTCTTGATTGCGTTCGGGTTCTCAGTATTGCTAACGAGACTTCATACCAATCAGCGGGCTTAAAAGCAGAGGGAAAATAAGTGCAGCAGTTTATATGTGGTTTTGGTGTTGCTTTATTGGCTGTTGTGCCGGTTGTTGTGTTATTTCTGCACAAAAAACTATCTAAAACTCAGAGAAATAAAAACGGGCATCTCCTTGAAGAATTAAGCAAGCTGACCGGCGAGCTTGCCCATGAAATCAAAAATCCTCTCTCTACCATCAAGGTTAATTTGAAACTTGTCAGCGAAGAGCTGGAGGATTCAGCTTCTGCTGAATTCAGCAAAACGGGCACAGAAAAAAATAATCGGAGACTCAAAAGGGCGATGAGGAAAATAGCCGTGATTCAAAAAGAAGCGGACAGACTTGAGCAGATACTCGACAGTTTCCTGCGCTATATTGACAGGACCGAATTACAGTTGGCAACTGCCGACATCAATGAGCTTATCAGTGATATGGTCGATTTTTATTCGCCACAAGCCCACAGCCACTCGATAACTATTCGCCACGCCTTGCATAATGAACCGCTTATTTGCAGGGTTGATACGGATATGTTAAAACAGGTGGTATTGAACCTGTTTATTAACGCCCAGCAGGCTATGAGTGAGGGCGGAGAGCTGATGATAAGAACAGACCGGCAGCAAAATGATGCAATCATTCAAATCAACGATACCGGCAGCGGCATTACTCCGGACAGATTGCCGCACATCTTCGTTGCTTATTACTCGTCTCGGCCGCGGGGAAGCGGACTGGGTCTGCCGACAGCAAAAAAAATTATCGAGGCACATAGCGGCACAATAAAAGTTGACAGTGAGCCGGGCAAAGGAACATCATTTACTATAAGATTACCTATCCAGGCCTAATGAGGTGTTGATGAGTAAAGATACGATAATTTTAGTTGTTGATGATGAGCGTGACCACGCGGATGGAATTGCCGAAGCGCTTGAGAATCTACGCACAAAGCGTGCAAAGACAATTGCTGTTTACACCGGCAAAGACGCGCTGGAGATTGTGCGCAGCCAGCAGGTTGATGTTGTTGTTACCGATTTGAAATTAGGTGGTAACATCGACGGACTGGACATACTCGAAGAAGTCAGGAAGCAAAACGACAAAACGGAAGTTATCTTAATAACCGCCTACGCAACCATCGAGACCTGCAAGAAAGCCATAAAGCGGGGGGCATACGAATATCTTGTCAAGCCTATTGATATTGACCAGCTTCGTACACTTGTGGCCCAGGCCAGCCGAAAAGTCTCGGCTGCAACTCAACGACGAACACAAAAGCCCAAAACAGATAAAGGACAGTTCGAGTTTGAGGGTGTACAGAGTAACGACCCCACGATGGAAGGTATATTCGAGGTCCTGCGACGCGTGGCTCCGACCAATATAGCCGTCCTGATTGAAGGCCAATCCGGAACGGGCAAGGAACTGCTGGCAAGAGCGATTCACTACAATTCACTGCGCTGGGACAAGACATTTAAGCCGGTAAACTGTGCCGGCCTGACAGAAACTTTATTGGAGAGCGAACTGTTCGGCCACATCAAAGGCGCCTTTACCGGCGCAGCCAATGACAGAAAGGGCTTGTTTGAGATAACCGACAAAGGGACACTGTTTTTAGATGAGATCGGTGATATGGCGATGAATTGCCAGGCCAAGCTGCTGCGAGTCATCGAGGATGGCATCGTTATACCGGTCGGCTCGAACAAACAGACCGTTGTGGACGTCCGAATCATTAGCGCAACCAACCAGATTCTGACTGAGCTTATAGAAGAGAAAAAATTCAGACAGGATTTATACTTTAGAATCAAAGGCGTAAGCATTTCTCTGCCGGCCCTGCGCGATAGAGCAGAAGATATACCGGAGCTTGTTGAGTATTTTATCAAAGAAGCCGCCGCGGAGGTCGGCTCAAAAGTTACAGGTATAACCGATGCCGCACAGACAATCCTTTCAAACTTTGATTGGCCCGGCAACATTCGTCAGCTTCTAAACTGTATCAGGACAATGGTTGTAATGTGCGACCACGACAAACTCGATGTAGCCGACATCCCGCCTGAAATAGCACAGAGACGGCAATTGGCCCCCGGCAGTCCCGATAGAATCGGAGCCGGCTTGGCAGGTATGCCACTGGACGAACTGGAAAAGCAGGCCATTACAGATACATTAGCCAAAACAAAAGGCAACCGCGAAAAAGCAGCAAAAATCTTAGGCATCGGCGAAAGAACTCTCTATCGAAAAATCAAAGAATATAATTTGTAAGCAACAGAGGGCACAGATATTGCAGAGTAAAACAATGGTAAACCTGTCCCGTGCAAAGTCGAATGGATCATAAATAGAAAATTGTAAATTGAAAATAGTTTGCCGAATACGTCCAAAAACTGTACAAAGTAACAGAAAAGGTGTGCGTAGCGATAATCGAGAGTTTTATTTGAGTGACCTGACCTCCGTAGACTCCAGGGGGTGAAGAATGGAAGTCCCGCACTTACTCCGGTTAGTGCGGGGTAAAGAAAAGATAGAAAGCTTTGGTTGTGGCAGGATTCGTTGCAATGACTAACACCCTCCTTCAATCTGTTGACTTTATTCGTGCTGACGGCAAGTTGACCTCAGGTTTAGTTTCTGTTAAAGGAAGCATTGCCAAAGAACTTCCTGTTGATGAACAAGCTATAATATTTGAAGCCAAATCTTTTAAATACATTGATTATGTATTTTTCCGTCGGTTTTCAGATGGACGCTCATCGCAAGTTGCAGCTTACGTAGTTAATAACTCTGACGAGAAACTTGATAAAAAAACTTTATCTGAACTTCATCGCCAAGTCTGGCTTCAGGGGACAACCCCGCTACTTTATATTGCCGGAGCAAGCCAGATAGATATATTGGCTTGTGCGAGAGAACCCGACTTCTGGGATAAGAACAAACAAAAGTGCAAATACAACCCCGCAAAAACATTTAAAAAAGATTTATTGACAACTGCTGGTCAAATTTCCGATGAAATGAAAAAGTTCTCAGCGTTAAAACTTGCCAATGGAACTTTTTGGGATGACCCTGACAATAGAAAATTAGCAAACTATGACAAAGCTGCACATAAGTCGCTAATTCAGGCAATACTTGAAGCTGATAAAAATATTGATGGTGAGAATAATCCCATCCTTCGTAGATTACTGCTACTAATGATACTTATCAAATATCTTGAGGATCGCGGTGTCTTTCCCAAAGCTTGGTTTAGCGGATTTCAAAAGGGAGCAAAAAAATTCTTCGATGTTTTAAAAAAAGGTGACCCTGAAGAAGTTTATCGACTGTTAAAGAATCTTGAGCGCAAATTCAATGGTGAAGTATTCGATCTTTCGCGTTTGGGTAATCAAAAACTCACGGAAGGAACTCTTAGAACATTTGCCAATTTTGTTGAAGCAAGAACGCTGAATAAACAGAGATACCTTTGGGAACAATTTTCATTTAAACATCTTCCAGTTGAGGTCATAAGCCATATTTATCAACATTTTATAAAAGGTGGACATGGGGCTGTTTATACTCCTCCATTTCTTGTGGCCTTGCTGTTGGATTATACAATGCCTTATAATAAAATTACTGGCAAGGAACGCATTTTAGATTCTGCATGTGGGTCAGGTGTTTTTCTTGTAGGGGCTTTCAAAAGATTAATTAATGTCTGGAGAAGCAAAAATAACTGGAAAAATCCTTCTGTTGATAAACTAAAAGAAACTCTCAACAACAGTATCTATGGTATTGATTTAGACAAAAATGCGATTGATTTAACAGCTTTCAGCTTGTCCTTAGCTATTTGTGATGCACTCAGACCAAATGTTATCTGGAACGAACTTCAGTTTGACTACTTGCGTGATTCAAATTTATTTGAAACAGACTTTTTTAAGTTACTTCTAAGTTCTCAAAACGGCACAGATAACATCCTTACCAAAAAATTTGATATTGTAACAGGAAATCCACCATTTGAATCCGAGCTTTCCGACGCAGCAAGAAGAGTTGACAAAAATGCGCAGAGGCTTACGCCTAACCGCGGAAATTGTCCTGATAACCAAGCTGCTTATCTTTTTCTTGAACAAGCCTTGTCTGTTTTGAACTCCGCAACAGGTCGAGTTTGCCTGATTCAACCCGCAGGTATTCTTTACAATCGGAACGTCAATTCATTTCGAACTGAATTTTTTAGAAAATGTTGTGTTGAAACAATCTTTGATTTTGCTTCGATCCGAAAACTATATGAAGCCGCAGACCCAAAAACAGTTGCAGTATTTGCTTACAATAGTAGCCCTGCATTGAATCATAATATAAACCATTGGACATTTCGACGAACAGTAAGTGTAAAAGAAAAAATATGCTTTGAACTCGACCATTATGATCACCATCGAATTACACAGAAGCAAGCTGAAAATAATCCGTATATCTGGAGAGCCGACCTTCTCGGCGGGGGAAGGCTTGTTGATATCTCTATGAGATTTCAGAATCTACGAACTCTTTCAGAGTATATCGCTAAACAACAAGGTTGGGTTTACGGAGAAGGATTTATCGCAGGAGAGAAAAAAAAGAAAAATAGAAAAAAAGAAACAAGGAAGCCGGCACCATTTCTAACGGGCAAGCCTTTTTTACCAACCAAAGCTTTCACAGATCAAGGCATTGATGAGGATCAAATTGATATTGTTACACAGCGACTGTTTGCATCTCCTAAGCGAAAAGAACAGTTTACTTCGCCACTTATTCTGATCAAAGAATTGGATAGCTTGCCAATCGCATTTTGGAACAAGGGTTTTCTATCCTATCGGCATGAGATTATTGGTATTCATGCGCCCAAATCAGAATCGAATACATCAAAATTGTGCGAATTATATGAATATTTGCAGCGTCATCATCATTTCCTTCGTTTTATGGTGACATTATATGGCGCACGTGCTTTTATTGCCAAGTCTACGTCCATTCTCAAGCAAGATGTTGATGTATTGCCTTATCCCGAAGATAAAAAGGATTTATCTCTATCCTTCTGGGAACAAACACTATGTGACGAAGCAATTAATAATATGGCCAATTATATCAGGGTAGGCCAAAATTCAGACTTATTGCGGCAATCGGCTGACAAAAAAGTCCTTTGTCAATATTCTCAAATGTTTATTAAAATGCTTGGCAGTATTTATGACAATCTAAAAGCGAGTACTCCATTTTTTTGGAATAACCTGATATGTCAGCCGTTTTATTTTGGCGATTCTCCGGAACTTACGTGGCTTGACAGTGATGCGGAGGCAAATCTTGAAAAGTTAATTTATTATGAAAAGCATGAGCGTTTGCGAACAGTAAGAGTTTTTCGTTTTTACGATAAAAACGTTTTATTGATTGTTAAGCCTGACAGATTACGTTACTGGATTCGCTCAACAGCGATTCGCGATGCTGACGACACGCTTACAGAGTTATATCATCAGGGCTATTAAATATGGGTGGGAAACAAATTAACAAAAAGCAATATACAGGAAAAATCACATCAGGGATTAAGTTTCGAACTTTTCAGCTTACAATAATAACTTTTATTCTCCAACAATTACCCAGTTGGCGAGATGATTATGATCGTCCCAACGAACAATCCGAGGATAAGTTGAATTTGCAATTATGTAAG
>JADFJC010000209.1 GCA_022566315.1 Planctomycetota bacterium | reverse complement strand
TACTCGTGAAAAAACAGCATGGGCTAAAGCCCATCCTACCCAAAATAGCAGCGTGGGGTAGCGTGTATTATTAGCTGAAAGACCGCTAAAGGCCTGAAAAATCCACCTACAATCATGACATGCACCCTTACTCTACTCACAACTCACTATTCAACGGCATTATTCTTATTATTCGGTATAATAAAGTGCTCCGGGACGGTAAATTGCGAGCATAAAAGTAACACTTCTTTTCCAACCTCTTCGATTACCGTCTCATTCTCAATATTTTCAACCACCTTATTTATCAAAGTGGCAACGTGCTCAGCCTCAGGCTCTTTCATTCCGCGTGTGGTCATAGCCGGCGTGCCTAAACGCAGTCCGCTGGGATTGGACGGCGGAGCGGGGTCGCCGGGTACGGTATTGTAATTGGTAACGATTCTGGCCCTGTCCAATGCCTTTGCCACTTTTCTGCCTGGGAGGTTTTTATTTCTCAAATCGATCAAGATTAAATGATTGTCGGTTCCGCCGGTTACGAGGTTGAAACCATATTCGAGCAGCTTGTTAGCTAAGGCCTTTGCGTTTTTGACTATCTGCTTTGCATAAGCGATAAACTCCGGCGTATCGGCTTCGGCCATTGCCACAGCTATAGCTGTCAGCGTGTGCATGTGCGGCCCACCCTGCAGGCCTGGGAAGACCGCCCTGTCGACCTTTTCGGCGTGTTCGGCTTTACACAGCAGCATTCCGCCGCGAGGCCCTCGCAGCGTCTTATGTGAAGTTGTCGAGACAATATCTGCATAGGGTACCGGACTTTTGTGTATGCCGGCCACAACAAGACCCGCAACGTGGGCTATGTCGCTGATGTGGTATGCACCAACTTTTTTGGCTATCTGGCCGAATATTTCAAAGTCAATCTCTCTGGGATATGCCGTGGCGCCGGAGATAATTAACTTTGGCCGATGTTTTTTCGCAAGGGCTTCAATATGGTCGAAGTCTAATCTGCCTGTATCGTGGTCCACAGGATAAGGGACCGAGTTGTAGAATTTGCTGGTGACGGAGACCTTCCAGCCGTGCGTTAGATGTCCGCCGTGGACAAGCGACATGCCCATAATGGTATCGCCGGGATTTATCAACGCTGTATATGCGGCGAGGTTTGCAACCGAGCCGGAATAGGGCTGGACGTTTGCGTGGTCGGCCTTGAATATTTTTTTGACCCGCTCCCGAGCCATCCCTTCGATAAGGTCGGTTACCTGCTGTCCTTCATAGTATCGCTTGCCGGGGTAACCTTCGGCGTATTTGTTGGTAAGGCAGCTTCCGCTGGCCAGCATCACGGCCTTGGATACGTAGTTCTCCGAGGGGATAAGGCGAATTGAGCCGCTCTGGCGAGCCGCTTCCTGCCGCATCAGCTCATAAATCTGCGGGTCATACTGCTCAAGAGCATTTATCATATTAGCTTCTCCCTAAAGAAGTTTTTGTTCAGATTGCTTCGGGATATCGAAACGCTTGCCTCTGCGACTGCCGTCGCAAGACGAGGGAGCAGGCAGAATAATGCGTTTGGGCCTTTCTATAGCACATGCTGACTTTTTATACAAGTTTATTTGTTGACAAATTTTGGCTGAAGATTACCATAAGCCGATTGAATAATGTATCAGAGAACCGAATTGGTAAAAACGTATGCCGGAAGAAAATAGTCAGGCGTTGGCCAAGGCCAAGGCTTTTTTTGAAAAAGCCCGTAAAGTAGCTGAGACAAACAATATCGATTACGCTATCGATATGTACCTGCAGGGTCTGCGCTATAGTCCGGATGCTCTGGAAGAGGGACACCTTCCGCTTTGTGAACTGGCTTTGCAGCGGCAGGGAAGGGGCGGTAAGAAGCCTTCAATGGTGGAAAAAATGAAGCATCTGCGAGGCAAGACGCCGCTTGAGCAGATGCTTAACGCCGAATATCTTTCTGTAAAGGACCCCGAACATCTGCCATTTGCCGAGACAATGCTAAAGGCTGCGGTGGCCGGCGGCTATACAAAAACGGCTGGTTGGATCGCCAACCTGGTCTTCCAAAAAAATAATGCCGTTGAGAAACCGTCAGTGCAAACATATATCCTGTTAAAAGATTGCTATGCGGCCTTGGGCCAATTTGACAAAGCCGTTGTCGCGTGCCAGCGTGCTGCGAGACTTAGGCCGAATGATGGAGATCTGGCAGAAGAATTCAAGAACCTCTCGGCAGAGATGACTATGGCCAGAGGTAAGTACGATCAGGGGGGGGACTTCAGAAAAGCCATCAAGGACCGCGAGGAACAGGAAAAGCTTCAGGACCAGGCCAGCGTTGTCAAGACGGAAGACTATCGCATTACGGCGGTTGAAGATGCCCGAAAGAAGATAGCCCAGAACCCGAACCTTCCGGCGAATATATTTAATCTGGCCGATGCCCTCTCTGATATGGAAAACGACCAGACTGAAAATGACGCTATATCGCTGCTGGAAAATATCTATCAAGCTAAAAAAGATTTCAGCTATAAACAGCGGGCAGGTGAAATAAGAATAAAACAGCTAAGACGAAAAATAAGAGAGGCAAAAGTTTGTCTTGAAACTAATCCCGATGATGTGCAAATCAAGACTGCACTCGAACAACTCTCGGGGCAATTACACAATGCCGAACTGGAACATTACCAGCTCTCCGTGCAGAACTATCCGACTAACCTCGCAGCCAAATATGAATATGCTATTCGTTTGGTCAGGGATGAAAAATACAACGAGTCGATACCTTTGTTCCAGGAGGCACAGAAAGACCCGAGACGAAAAATTGCATCGATGAATCAAATAGGCTACTGCTTTTTTATGAAGGGCTGGCTTGCTGATGCAATTGACGTTTTTACCAAGGCGCTAGAGTCCCATGAGATAAGAGATGATGCAACCGGCAAAGAATTGCGGTATAATCTGGCCCTTGTTTATGAGCAGCAGGGTGATACAGAAAAGGCATTAGAGATTTATCGTAAAATCGCCCAGCTTGATTTCGCATATAAAGACGTCAGCCAGCGAGTAGATAAAATGAGAAGCCAAAAAACAGAACCAACCTCTCAGTGAGTATTTGTAAATAGAATAACTTAAGTTTTCAGGAGATTAAAGTGGCACAATCGTTACAGGCGAAAAAAAGAGCGAAACAAAATATCAAAAGCAGAACGACTAACCGTGCACGTAAGAGCCGGATAAAGACCCAAATCAAACATTTCGAGACGGCTGTGAGCGAAGGCAACGTTGAAGCGGCAAGCGAACAATATAAACTCGTTGTCAAGAAGTTAGACAAAGCCGCATCTACGAGCACAATGCACAAGAAAACCGCGGCACGAAAGAAATCACGGCTTGCCAAGAAGCTGAACGCACTAAAAGTCAAAGAATAGTTGATTAGTTAATTAGTTAATTGGTTAATTGGCCCCGTGAGATAGTAACGAAATATTTCACGGGGTGAATCTCACGGGTGAATCTTTTTCCTTGCTTTTTTAAGACAATTCCGGCCATAATAACAACACGATAAAGGAGACTGTAGCAAGATTACAGAGTATCCTGCCTGAGAATTGTGGGGGCAGGCCCTTCGACCCATTCGACCCATTCGACTGCGCTCAGGGCAGGCTGTGCTCAGGACAAGTTTTAGTAATGAAAAGAGAGAGCACAGCAGACAGAATATCAGGATATCGGGGTATCAGGGTATCAGGATATTAGGGTATCAGGGGGAAAAAGAACAGAGGGCTAAACATAAAATATAATACCGCCCTAAGGAGAATTTAAATGAGAACTGTTCCAATTTGTTTAATCGTTATGTATTGCTGTATTATCGCTGGCTTTACAGGCTGCTCGGCATCTAATCTGCAAGATAAAGAGTCATCTTCCCTGGAAAGAGTAGAGGATTTTCGCTGGCCTGATGGAAAACGAGCCGCTATCAGTCTGACTTTTGACGATGCTCGATTTAGCCAGATTGACTGCGGCTTGCCAATCTTAGATGAATACAACGCCAAAGCCACTTTTTATGTTTCGATTCAGCCCCTGGATGAACGGCTGGATGCATGGAAGAGAGCGATTGCCAACGGCCATGAAATTGGTAATCATACGCTCACTCATCCCTGCTCGGGTAATTTTTCGTTCGCTCGTGAAAGGGCCCTGGAAAATTACACTCTCGATAAGATGCGAGATGAATTAGAGGAGGCAAATAATATTATTGAGCAGCAGCTCGCTGTTCGGCCGGTCACGTTTGCCTATCCTTGTGGACAGAAATTTGTAGGACGGGGACGAAATCTTAAAAGCTATGTGCCTTTAGTGGCGGAGGAATTTTTGGCCGGACGCGGGTGGATGGATGAGTGGTCGAACGATCCGGGCTTTTGCGATATGGCACAACTGATGGCAATGGAGCTGGACGGCAAGGACTTCGAGCAGGTGAAACAGTTGATCGATAGAACAACGGCAAATGGTGGATGGCTGGTTTTTTGCGGCCATGAAATCGGCGAAGGGGGACACCAGACCACTCTATCGTCAACTCTCAAGGCCCTTTGCGAATATGCTCAGGACCCGGCCAATGGTCTGTGGCTGGATACCGTCGAAGCGGTCGGCCGCTATATTCTTGAGCAACGCGCCGGCACGGGAGGTTGAAGGAAGGCAGGATATCAGGATATTTTGGTATCAGTAAATCCGAATCACGAATATCGAAATCCTTCGCAGTCCTAAGGACTCCGCCGTAAGGCGTCCTCAAGCGG
>JADFJC010000089.1 GCA_022566315.1 Planctomycetota bacterium | reverse complement strand
AGGTAAGAAAAATGCATCAAAAAACGTCGGAAAATTGGCAAAAATTTCAATAAATTCGTAAAAATGCGCGCTTTTTTAGCAAAAATGAGCAAAAATTCAGCACTTTTTCAAAATTAACATTTTGTTAGTTTAGGTGATATAGGGGATTTTAGTTGTCCTCGACGAATAGACTGTGGATTCTTTAGATGAGACTATTTGCCGCGGCTACTTGCGCTTTTCACAAGAGCTTAGGAACAACAACAGATATCCTAACCACCGGCGCATGTTTACTTGTTGGCTATTATATTATAATAACCCACTTTGTTTGTTCCGACATCCATTTGCGGCACAGGTTGATCTCTTCTTGGGTGTAATTACGAGCCTCTTTCTTCTTGACAGGATAACTAATAAGGCTTTCAGCCAGGATGTGCATAACGCGACTCGCATATAGTTCTCCAAGGACAGTGGCTTTTACGCTTGGAAGTCTCTTCTTGCTTTCAAGATACTTTTGTAAGTACTTTATAGCTTCTGGCTGACGAATGTAGCCTATCTGAGGTAGTATCCTTAGAACTCGCTCAGTCGAGTCTTGCTCGGCTTCAGCCAACTCGATACATCTGACAATGTCTTCTTTTATGCCCATGCGTGCTCTTGCCAAGCGAGCCGCCCAGCCTACCGTCAAATACCACTTTTTGTTATGTGTCTTATCTGCTTTGGCTTGATAAGCCAACTCATCGATTAACAACCCCTTAAGATGCGGCAGCTCTTCGCGAATATTCGCCACTCCACAGATTCTGACCACGCCGCGAATCCCAATTAGACCGTGATTGGGATTATCCTTGTCCAAGGTCTGACGAATCACCGCTTTGGTATTATTGCTAAAATCTTTTTCTGTGAAAGATAATAACCATTTATAAGGGGCTGGACTCAAATCTGAGTTGGGGGTAACAAGAACCTTTACCAGGCGCGCAGTTACTTCTTGTCTGACTTCCGGCCTCGGTTGCAAACCCGCCAGCCGGACACCATATAAATGAGCCAGCCGTCTAACTGCCCGGGACTCATCTCTTTCATAAGGCGCTAATAGTGATAACACGTGCTGAGGGTCCGCCGCTTTCAACTGCGTGTTGGATATTTTAATACGGGGATGTTCTTTATTCTCTATCTTACGCAGAGTCTTCTCTGCCTCTTTGACAGCCGGGACAAGGTGTGGTTTCCCCACACTATCTTTCAAAAATCTATTGACGATTGTCCTTGCCTGTGGCCCAGGATAGTCTCCTAACATCTGCAGGATAGTTACGCACTGTTCAGGGTTCTCATCATCCAATATGGAAGCTACCGCTTCGATTTCTGTGTTGACTGCCAATGGCAACTCCAATAACCATCCTTTGGGTTTCGCACCTATTCTGGAAAGTGCTTCGTACGCCGCTTTTCTTATCGGATAGACTTTTCGATAGGCTCCGTCGCGAAACACCACACGCGAATAGGTATCATATTGCAGAGCTATAAGCTGTGGCTTCAATTCTTTCTTGCTAACATCCCTTAATGCCCGCACTGCTCCCAAGCGGAACAGGTTATGGTAGGCACTTTGCAGGAAAGGTCGAACATCATTAAAAAATGTTTGATCGCCTGCGGAAACTAGCGCAAGCATTATCATATCCTTGATCTTCTTATCGGTTTCCTTATTTAGCGCCTTCAAAAGGGTTTCTTGCGGGACTGTTTGTGCCATCACCATTATTATCACATTCTGAATGTAAACGGTGTCAATTGGCCCTCCTCCAACTCCCATCCGTGGTTGACTTGGATGGCTTACTTCCTTCTTCAAATATGTAACTAATTGGCGCATTTTTGTGCCGGAATCCATATCTTTATCGTCGTAGAATTTCCTTAATCTCGTTAGATCAAAGTTATCCCGCGAAGAATCTGTGCTCTCGGCAAAAATGGAAAGATCACACGCAAATAGCAAAGTTATGACAAGCATCATAATAAAAATGTTGGATTTCATATCGAGACCTCCTTTATTGTGTACTTTGGTGTCCAGGGTTTGCCCAATCTACGCTGTCAGCAGAACCATTTGTCCAAGATGATTGTCGTCTAAGACAGTAGTCTTCACAATCGCGCAATGGATTCTCGCCGCAATCAGCCGGTTACTACATACTTGGCTTTTTTGGCGTTTGCTTCTCCATGTTCTTTTTCACAGCATCGAGTATTTTGTCCTTTGTTTTCTTATTAGCGATGTATTTATCCAGATATTGCTTCAATTCCTGTAAGTTGAACGGCGGTTTGGAATATGCTTGAATGATATATGCTTCTGCCCTTTTCGGAAATCTCTTCAACCAATCGCGCAATCTGCTCTGCTCTAAATATCTTACGCTTTTGAGCCTGTTTCTTTCTATAGCCTTTTCGTATATTGCACGCAATTCTTGATTCTTTATAACTTCAGGAGATATCCCAGGAGGCAAACCAGTTTCAGTTGGTGGAGCGACATTCCTAAAAGGCTTATCATTCGGATTCCACTTTGGATCAATAGCATCTATCAAACGCTTCCAGGCATGAAATCGTATCTGGACATCTTTCTTTCTGCGCTGCGCAAAATCTGCGCCCTCTGGAGCGTAAGGTGTACACATCAAAGTCATCACGTGGCCTGTCAACTCCAGCTCCAGGGTAAGTGGAACTGCGTCAGGCCTCTCAAGAACGGAGAGAGCATATTTTCTTGCAAGAGTATATGGCCGGTTGCCTTTGAAGTCTCCAGAACTAAGTGGGCCACAAATCTCCAGCATTAAGCGAGCATAGTGTTCTTTATTTCGTCGGCTCCACTTGCTCTGAATTTCATCTGCAAAATTCTCGTAGCTTTTGAGGTTGTTAGTTTTTCCTGGCTTTAAGGATTTTCTCAAAGACTTTATCTGGTTTATTGCGTGTTTGTACTCCTGCTTTTCCATTTCTGAAGCTTCAGGGCTTGCGCCAAATGATACCCTCTTTGCTGCAAGCAAGCAGCACGCAAGTATTAAAAAACAAATTAGGGATTTCTTGAATAACATCATACAGCCATTCTTCTGCGACGAAATATACTCTGAACCAAAGGGCCTCTGGCATTACCTCGATGCCAATAAAATATTTTCATCGATTTTTTTCTTTCGGGACCATTGCTTCAATTGCTTTTAAGAACTGTTCTTTGGTCTTCTTATCCTTAACACCGGAGTCGAGCATATTCTGCAATTCGGCGTTATTGTATGGAAGGATGGAATAAGTAGACACCAGATATTTTTCGACTATCCGAAAATACCTCTTTTTAATATTTCGTAACTTAAGTTGTTCATTGCGAATTTTGATCTTTTCACGATTTCTTTCAATTGCTTTTTCGTATTCTGCTCTGAGAACAGAGTCCTTTATCAGTTCCGGTGGCATGCCGGGAAATCCTGCGGCACCTTCCGGAAGTTGAACGTTTTCTACTGGAATGTCATTCGGATCCCAATCCTCATCAATAGCGTTCTCCAACCGCCGCCAGGCATGAAAAAACCGTTCAGATCCTTTTCGCCTGTAAGAAGCCCATTCTTCATCTGTACGCTCGCCTTTCGTATATATGTACTGTCCATGTAAAATGCTCACCAAAGCAAATTCAGTCCCAATGGATATATTGTCAGGTTTGTTCGGGTTGTAAGTGGAAAGAGCTTGGGCAGCATATTGCCGTATAAGATTCATGGGGGCTTTCTTGTCAGCCCTCCTATAGGCCGACGCCCACGAGTTTAGCGTGTTTACCATCAGAGCACCGTACATGCGTTTATTTTTGTGAGACCATTTGCTTTGAATTTCCTTAACCAAGCTTTCAAGACCTTTAATATCTTTTGAATTTCTCAACGTAATTGCACGCTTAAAGTCACGACTGAATTCTTCATTATTAGCCTCCCAAGATATCGTTGATAAGAATGCCATGACTGAAAACACGACCAAGATTATTTTATTTACCAAATTCATCAGAATACTCCTTTCTTAGATCAATTAATTCTTCTAAAATCCTACACCTAAATAACTTAGATGTCAACAAAGGCAAGAGTTCTACTTAATAATTAGAATCATTATCGTTTAAATGTGCAGTCACCCAACCGACTGATCCTTTTTTTGCTTTTGAATCACCGGCAGCTTCAACCGTTTTTGCTGATTCTATATTCCCCATATTTCTTACAACTCCGTCGTCGCCTTTGTATTCATAATCAATGAAATACCCTGAAAATGTTCCATTTTCCCCCAATACGCCACCTAGGCCAAAATTGAATCCAGTCGTATCATAGGTTACATAGCATCCGGTAGTTATATTCGGGTTCGAAGGTGTAAACCAACTCCCGGCAGTGTGAATGTATCCATTAGCAGGAGCAAATAAACCAGTTCCTACTGCTGGAGTCGAAGCACCTTCGCGCCTTTGAATATTCGTAAAGGAAACATTTTTAGGGTCAAGGAATGATTCCCCTCTAAACACGACCGAATGCTGTCCCTTGCGATGCCAGATTCCTGTTTCGGTTCTGTGACGAATGAATCTGTTTGCAGGTGCAACAACCGTTTTGCCGTACAAAACGTAGCGCCCCTTACTGGGCCCAGATGTGATTTCCAACTTCAGGTCAACGTCTCCTGGAATGGCTTCAGCGTCGTAAGTACTTACTGAAACAGAACCTACACCATTATGAACCTTCCATTCCAATGGTAGGCCAGTAATACCACCTGGATATGTAGTGTGCGCTAAGAACACTGTTTCTTCAACCCCGTATTCGTCGTAAGTTCTCCCGTCAAAGATTATATCGGGAACTGGGATCCCCTGAAACCAATAGACGATCACGTTGGCCGTAACAGTGTTCCCGCATTCGGCCCAAACAGTTTTGTAATCAGATGTGCTTGAGGAGAGTGTGTCAAATGTTACTGCTTTTGTTGAACCGGTCCCGGAAGCTTCCCCGCCCCAAACAGGTTTGCCACTGGGCCAGGAAGCACCAGATGGGTTTGGTATCGCCTTGAATGTAACGGTTGTACCTGTGTGAACGTATAGCGTACCGGAAATATCGGTGTAACCAGTGTCTGGGTCATTATATTGCAGCTTGTCCACCTCAACAACGGTAAGGGTGCGGCCGGAGCTCCGGAACCAGTCTCCGCTGGGTTTTCTGCGCACCTTGGCTTTTATGGTGTGCGGCACAAAGCTGTATGTTTGCAGGCTTGTGCTACCCGTGTATGTCCTTTGTGTCGGACTGGTGATGCTGCGTGTAGTGAGAGTTTCGCTGGTTGAGTAGTCATAGATAACCAGATCAAAGCCCTGGTCGTCCGGCGTGTCGGCGCCCCAGTGTACATGAAACCAAAATGAGTCTCCTGAGGCGATATAAACAGTACTGGTGTTGTGGCTTTCGGCAATTGCCTGCGTCCGGCCCAAGTAGGGGCTTACGGAAGTAACATCACAGGCGAATACGGCTCCTGGCAAGGCCGCGCCGGCTATCAAAACAGCCAACAGCAGAAATATTGTCTTGCTTGATTCAATAACCCTCAAGTTTTCCTGACTTTTCCTTACCATTATTGTTGGCCTCCTTCTTGCAGTTGTTGGAGTTCTTGTGTGATTATCTCGGGCCAGCCGGGGTCGGAGAATCTCTCAAGCGCCTCCTGCAGTACCGCTATCGCCCGCGCCCGTGCCTTGTTGCCGATGCTTTCGTAACATTTAGCCAAGCTGTAGTAGGAAACGCAGGTATGCTCGTCATCGGGATACTCGCTTATGTATTGCTGAAAAACTTCGGCTGCTTTTTCGTAATCCTTCAAATCAAGACGGTAAACCGCCCCCTGCTCGAACAATGCTCTCTGGGCCTGTAAATGGTCGGAATAAAGTTTTCTCTGCTGCCCGAACCAATAAAGGGCATCTTCATACTCTCCTGCGAACCTGTAAAGCAAGCCGATTCGGTGAGGAACCAGGTAAGCATGCCGGGTGTTCGGATATTCCTCTACCACTTGCTTATAATATTGGACTGCCGTTTGCCAGTTATCTGTTGCTTCGTAGCAGGTCCCAAGAAGGAAGGGGATTTCGCTCGTATCGTACCTCTCGGAATATTCGCTTAATATGAGTTCCCACAGTTCAATAGCCCGCTGGTGATTTTCCCGGCGGAAGTATTCTTCTGCCATCCGAAAGACTGCCTGGGGCAAAGTCGGAACGTCGTTGTAATCGTCGATGAGTTTGTCGAGTTCGGCCTGTGCGTTAGCGTCATCGCCAAGACCCATATACGCCATCGATGCCAACATCCGCGCGTATATGTCCTCGTCAATCGGCCGATTGTCGAGAACATGCTGATAAAGCTCGTCAGCCCTTCTGTGCCTGCCAGCTTTGTCATACTCCTTTGCTACGTTGTAGACGTCTCTGGGCAAAGCCGGATGGCCGGCAAATATAGAAAGAAATCTATCAACTTCCGTATCAGAAGCACTCTCGTCACCACTGCGAATATGATGAAATATCACTTCTACCTGCGACCAAAGGGCATGCTCTTTGCCAGGAAACCGCTCGACATTGTATCGATGAACCCCAGCAGCTCTGTTGCTTTGCTTAGCCCAATTGAAGGTTTTTGCTATCCAGTAAATATCCTCAGCTGTCACTTCATGTTGGGTTAGGTCAGCAAACAGTCTTTCGTAAGCTGCCTTAGCGGCATTTTTATCGCCGGCCAGCTCATAAGATATGGCCAATCCCGCCTGTGCCGACAGGACCTTTTTATCCTGCGGCCAACGCTCGATGACGTATTGATAAAGCCGGGCAGACTCTGTGTAGTCTCCGGCGCCCTGCCACTTTTGCGCTACGTTGTAGACCTCCGCCGGAAGCGTTGGTTGCTTTGAAAACGCGGTAAGAAGCCGATAGGAAGCCGCCTGGGCGGCCGTCTCGTCGCCGGCGTCAATATAGTGATAGATGATTTCCACCTGCGACCACAGAGCGTACTTATCATCAGAGAAGTTATCAGCATTATATTGATGAATCTGATGGGCTTTGTCGTGTTTGTTCTTCCAGTTAAAGTTCTTTGCTATATAGTAGAGCGCTTCTGCCATAGCTGGATGTTGCGGAAAGCTGGCAACAAGCTCCTGGAAAGCTGTTTGCGCCTGACTGTCTTTGTTTGTATTGATGTACAGGATTGCCAGGTCTTTTTGAGCCTGGAAGGCATATTCTGTTTCGGGATAATCTGTCACGATTTTCTTGTAAATCGTTTCAGCTTCCTTGTAATTTCTCGCCTTCTGATACGTCTCTGCTTGCTTAAGATCAGCCGTCGCATCTGCAAAACATTCTGCTGCCATAAGGGGAATCAGCAGGGCAATTAAAGGTATGAAAAGAGCTTTTGTGGACATCGCCTATATCTCCCGTAATATTAACTTTAGTTAACTCACTCGCTGAATTTATAATTTAGCAGAATTTTTTTTTTAGTCAAGGACAATTTGAGATTTTTAGCAAAATTTTTTGTTGTTTTTGCGTGTTATTGTGGATTATACTGGTTTTTGGCGTAATTACTTATTTTTGATGAGGTTAGCTAAACATTCTTCGGACCACCGTGGAATATCCACGGCAGCGTACTATGAATTAACTTATGATTATGCAGACAGACGATAACATTTTGGACCTGCTCAGGGAAAAGGGAGCTGAAGCTGCATGGAAAGCGCAGCGAGGGGTAATATTACAGCCGGGCGCTATCGGCGATTGTATATTGACGCTGCCGTTAGCTGCGTTTATGAAAGATGTTCTCGGATTAGGCAGTGTTGATATTCTTGGGCATAGTGAATATGTCGGCATTTTACCAGGCAGAACCTGCATTGATGGCATTAGCTCCATCGATTCAAAAGATTTACATCGATTGTTTGTGGAAACGAAGGCATTTGACCTTAAGGACGGGGACTCTTTGATAAACACATTTTCCGGCTATGCCTGGATTGTGACATTTTTAGGTGAGCCTGACAGCAACTTTGAACAAAACCTGATTTTCACCGCCCATTGCAGCCACAGTGCGGAAGTTATAACCCTGTCTCTGAAGCCGCCCAAAGGTTTCTCCGGCCATTTAACCGACTTTTACATACAGCATTTTATCAGCCAGAGCGGTTTGTCTTTGCAGCCCCGGCAGGTTCGGCACGACGATTGTTTAATAAAAACAACCGAGGTGGATATAGCCCAAGGTAAAGAGCTGCTGAAAGAAATAGGTCTTGTCTCTGGTAAGAAACTGGTGGTCATTCAGCCGGGCAGTGGTGGAACAAGCAAATGCTGGCATATAGACAATTTTTTGGCTGTGGCCAAAGAGCTTGGTTCAGAAGGCATCGATGTGATATTCTTATTGGGGCCCGCTGAGCTGGACAGATTTAGTGATGCAACAATTAAGAACATAAGCAGTGTCGCAAGGTGCCTGACGAATTTGTCCCTGGCGCAGGTATTAGAGATTTTGAGCTGTGCGAACGGGTTCATCGGTAATGACAGCGGGATTACGCACTTGGCTGCGGCGTTGGGGGTCAGAACGTTAGCTGTTTTTGGCCCAACTAATTCGGTAGTATATAAACCCATTGGCTCGGCTGTAACAGTATTTGCGAAGAAGACCGCAGCTTTTGCCACGAAGCCCTCAGCGAGCCTGCAGCGTGAGCTTTTGGATGTTTTGATAGGGTAAAGTTTAGAGTGCCTAAAGTTAAAAGAAACGAATAATGAATATCCAACAAGGAATATCGAATGTCGAACTAATCTATTTTCCTTCATCATTCCCTGTTCGATATTGGATATTCTTTTTTGTAACTTCAGTTCACTTTAGCTCACTTTAGGCACTTTAATGGGGTTGACCACCGGCCAGTTTCTCTGCTATAATACTCCGGTTTTGGTATTGCTCTATGAGTTGTGGCAATTGAGTGTAAGAGAGAACAGAGAACAGAGAACAGAGGACAGAGGACAGAACCGACTTCTGACTTCATAAAGGTTTTTATATGCAGGAAAGAACTTTGGGTGAATTAGCCGAATATGTAGCCGGAATGGTCTGCGGTGACCCTGATGTGAGAATCAAATATGCTTCGACACTTGCGCGGGCGGGTGAAGGTGATATTAGTTTTCTGACCAACCGCAAATATGAGAAACAGCTACGAACGACTAAGGCAAGTGCGGTAATCGTGGGCAAGGAAACACCCACCACCTCGGTTCCCCTTCTGGTAGCTGATGACCCTTACTATGCCTTTATGCAGATAATGGTGCTGCTGCACGGACATCGTAAGCATAAAAAGATAGGGATTAGCCAACGGGCTTCAATTTCCGACAGTGCGAAAATTGGCGCTGACTGCCACATTCATGATTTTGTAACAATAGCCGATGAGGTAAGGATCGGCGACGGCTGCATAATTTATCCCTGTGTGCATGTTGGACAAGGTGTGCAAATTGGTAATGACAGTATAATATATCCCAATGTTACTATTTACGATGGGTGCAAAATAGGCAATCGTGTAATTATAAATGCGAATTCGACAGTCGGGGAAGACGGCTTCGGCTACGCCACCCATAAGGGCACACACCACAAAATACCACAGACTGGTATTGTGGTTATAGAAGATGATGTTGAAATCGGTGCTTGTTGCGGGATCGAACGAGGCACACTTGGCGACACCGTTATCGGCCAGGGCAGCAAGTTAGGCGACCTGGTTACAATTGGTCACGGCACAAGAATCGGTCCACATTGTTTACTTGTTGCCCAGGTGGGAATTGCCGGCTCGACCACCCTTGGACATCATTGCACAGTCGGTGGGCAGGGTGGTATTGTGGGACATATCAATATCGGAAACAATGTTACGATTGCAGCCAAGGCTGGTGTCATTAATAATATTCCAGATGGCAAAGTAGTTTTGGGTGCACCTGCTATCGACGCAAGCCAGGGAAGGCGAGCATACGGCATAATACAATATCTGCCTGAGATGCGGCAAAGTATTCGTGACCTCCAGAACCGGATTGAACAAATTGCCTCATCTACCAGAGAACAGGAAACAGACGACAGAGAACAGAAGACAGAGGACAGAAAACAGAGGACAGAGGACAAATGACAGAGGACAGAGGGCAGAAGACAGATTCTGACTTCCGACTTCCGACTTCTGACAAGTGTATCGAATTTCAATCAGGATATTCCCTTGAGCGAGATACGAGATAGTAGATACGAGGCAGGAGATGTGCTTGGCTTAATTGCCGGAGAGGGCAGACTGCCCTTTCTTGTGGCCGCCGGCGCCAAACAGGCGGGGTTAAGGGTAATTTGCGTCGGCCTGGCGGAAACGGCTGAGCATAGCCTGGCTGACAAAGTTGATGTGTTTTACAGAGTTGCGATTGCCCGGCCGGGGGCCTGGATACGAAAGTTAAGAAAGCACAGCGTAACCAGAACGATTATGGTTGGGCGGGTTTCCAAAGGACGACTTTTTACGCCCTGGCGAATCCTGCGGTATCTGCCCGACTGGCGGGCATTTAGAATATACTACTGGCGGCTGCGCAACAAAAACAAACTAACAGATTCGCTCTTGTGTGCCCTGGCCGACGAACTGGCAAGCGGCGGGATAGTACTGGAGAATTCAATTATGTATTGCAAGGAGCACCTGGCAACGGCGGGTGTGATGACAACCGCATCACTGCGACCGTCGGCTAAAGATGATATTGAATTCGGCTGGGAAATAGTCAAAAAGCTCGGTGAGCTGGATATAGGCCAGGCGATTGTGGTGAAGGAAAAAGAAGTAATCGCCGTCGAGGCAATAGAAGGAACTGCGGAGATGCTCGAGCGAGCAGGCCGATTCTGCAAATCGGGGGGCTGGACATTAATCAAGGCTTCCAAACCCCAGCAGGATATGCGATTTGATGTGCCATGTGTGGGACCCGATACTATCAAAAGCTTAGACAAGAACGGCGGCAAATGTCTGGTAGTGGAAGCAGCCAAGACGATAATTATCGACAAACCCGAAACAATAAAACTTGCCAATCAATTAGGCATAACCATTTTTGGGTGTTGAGGTACCACAATTTCGCCGGAACACGTACGCCAAAGTGAAACCGTATGGCTGAATTTCCATTTCAACTTCTAATAAAACGCACTTATCCGGAAAAACGTACGGAACGTTTATTATGCACCGCTCTTTTGCGAGTTATTCCCGGCAGACGAAAGGTTTATGACGCCATGTGGAACGACAAAAGTGTGATTGCAAAGGTATTCTCACACAAGATTATCGCAAGACGCCACCTTAAACGAGAATGGCAAGGATTGAACCTGCTACAAAGGCGAGGATTAAGTTCGCCTGCTCCTTTGTTTTATGGACACACAGAAGATGGTCGATGGGCGGTTGTAGTTCAAAAGATAGCTGACTCATCAACGGTTTTGGATGTATTTCAAGAAACACTCGAACCAGCTAAGAAGCTTGACCTGTTGGTCCTGGTCTGTAAGGAGCTGGCCAAACAACACAACAAGGGGGTTCTGCAAAAAGATTTACATTTGGGAAATTTTTTATTAGGAGGCGATAAGGTTTTTGCGCTTGATACCGGACAGATGCGATTCTCACGGCGAGAGCTTGATAGAAAAAACAGTATTCCTCAGTTAGCTATGTTAGCGTCCTGTTTACCGGATACTAATACAGAGTCCATCTCAATGCTCTGTAAGGAGTATTTCAAAGCCCGCGGATGGCATTTTGGAAAGCCGGATGAGAGCTCATTCCAAAAACAATTAGCTGTGCATAGAAAAAGAACGCTCAGAAAAGGACTGAAAAAGTGCCTGCGAACAAGTAAAAGATACCTGCGAATTAAGGCCGACAGGTACATTGCCGTATTTGACAGAGCTTTTTGTCCGAAAGCAGAGCCACTCAACTTTATCAAACAAATAGATGCGATGATGGATGAAGGGCAGATTCTTAAAAAAGGCGATACCTGCTATGTGTCCCGCATAACATGGAACGATAAAGATGTAGTGGTCAAACGATATAATCATAAGGGATTTATTCATTCGCTGCGTCATACCATAAAGAGGTCCCGTGCCCGACGATCCTGGCTGCACGGACATCGGCTTGTGATGCTGGACATAGCTACGCCGAAACCGCTGGCCTATATCGAGCAGCGTAAGGGAAAGCTTGTATGGAGATCTTATATAGTTACTGAATATGTTGAAGGACAGAAACTATATAACTTTCTTCGGGATGATAATATCACAGAGCAGCGGCGGCTAAATGAAATTCAGCGGGTTGTGAAACTGTTCGATAAGTTGTGGAAATACCGCATCACTCACGGTGATTTGAAACACTCAAATATTTTAATTACAGACAACTGCCCCGTCTTAACAGACCTCGACGGGATGAAAGTGCACAAGTGGACTTGGATATACAAGCACAGACGACGCAAAGACCTGCGGAGATTCTCAAAGCAACTGTCACCATCTTTTGTATCTAAAACTATTTGAAAAAGCTTTAGATTATCCCATCCGACTTAATACCATTGCCCTCGTCCAGTGTATCAGGGACCTAAGATTCGGATGTCGCCGGAAGGATTGCCAAAGTAGTTGAGATGCCTGGCCATATAATCCTTCCCTGATCGCACAACGTCCTGTTTTAAAACCTCCTTTGCTGAGCACCTTCATAGCTATTTGGGCTGGGACTGCTTTACTGCCGCCCTTCTTGTAATAAAAACGTTCAAGAACTCGAAACTCCGTGAGACCGTTTTCAAAAGAAACATTTGAAAGATTGCCCAAATGGCGCCGCCTTTTGAAAGTAGGATTGGGCAGAGCCACAAATCTATACTTCGTTGAAAGAAAAAGCCAAAGGTCATAATCAGAGCAGACCTTCAATGACGTATCAAAGGCAACAGTATTTTCCAATATTTTTTTGTGGAACATAGAGCCACAAGAATGAACGATAATAGTTTGAAATAAGTGTTTGGTAATGTTTCCACTATACAGTTTTCTTTTACATTTACCGTAGACTTTGCCATCTTGGTCTATTCTAACATATGAGCCATAAGCAACAACATCTTCGGTTTCCGTTTCCATAACCTCAACCAATCGTTCGATAGCATCAGGAAATAACAGGTCATCAGAATCTATAAACGAGATATATTGGCCACGTGCAAGTTCTATAAGTTTATTGCGCGCAGCAGCGTCACCGCCATTCTCCTGCCAGTGATAAGTAACAGGGACACCAAGCTGCTTGATCATATCCTCCGTGCCATCTGTGGAGCCATCATCAACTATAACAATTTCATAGTCCTTGTAAGTTTGTGCCAGGATACTATCAAGAGTTTCTTTGAGATAATCCTTTCGATTATACGTTGGAACACAAATACTGACTTTGGTTTTCTGCGAGGGAGTAAGCGTTTTCGTGCGACCGCCGGACCACTTGACCTCTTTTACGTCAACTTTTGACCCTTGTATACACTCCGTAATAAAACTGTATAATGTTTTGCCAATAACAGTGATGTCAAATCTTTGAGCTTGAGCTCTTCCCGCGTCGGCCATTTTCTTTCGTAATTCGATGTCATCAATTAACTCACTGACTCTATCAATCCACTGCTGAATGTTCGAAGCGTGATAGCCCGTCACTCCATTACGAACGTATTCTGAGTTTACGCCCACCGGTGATGTAACAACCGGCAAGTTGGCAGCTTCGTATTGTAGAATTTTGAAGCCGCATTTTCCGCGGGTAAATCTGTTATCCGGCAACGGGGCTAAGCCAATATGGCTCGTAGCTAAATCTTCCGCCTGTTTTTCCAAGGACCATTGGCATTTTTCCACTTCCATGTTATGCAGTTCAAAGAAGTCATCACATATTATCCTCAAAACAACACTGTCATAACGTTGCCCGATTTGTTCCAGGACAGGTTTGATCTCTGCGAGATACTGTAACGTACTCTTGCTGCCGATCCAAACAAGACGAATTTTGCCGTCGTTTTTCGCTTTAGTTTCAACCGTGTACGCTTTAGTATCCAAACCTGTAGGCACAATCTTAACATTGGCATTGAATCTTTGTGCATGTTTAGCCAAATAAGAATTGCCGGCGATGACCACGTCGGCCAGTCGCACAGTTCGTTGGAAGAGTCTGAAATGTGAAGTTGTATTACTTTCGGGCGTTTCAGGGCTATACATTATAGCGTCGTCGAAGTCATAAATGAGCCTTTTGCTGTACTTGCGCAAATAATAAGCGTCAAAAATATTAAGGCATTTTTTTTGAAGAAAAACCGCATCAAAATCTGCTGCTCTTTTAAATAATGTTAACCGTTCAAAAGAACCAGATGGTAACTTTGCGATCTGGCAGTCTATGCCATCACGACGCAGAGTTTTCAGGTGAATCTCTATACGCTGTCTGAAACTCGGCCGATTCGGGTTATTAGTTAGTATTAAAAGGTTCATTCAATATTTACAAAGAAATTCTATCGAGTTCTTAACTTTAAACATAGATTTATCACTTCTTTTCTTATTAAGGGTTATAGCAGAAAAAAAATAAATATTTACGTTAACGATTAAATCAATAATCTCTCTTAATATAATACCAAGTTTAAAAACACAGTTAAAAAGAAATGTAATCCCAATTCCACGATGTTTTCTGAAAAATTTCAGCATACTCTTTAACATCATTATACGTTTTGCTGCAGGGACCTGCTGAGAAGAACGTCCACCCAAATGAGTAATGCAGGCTTGTGGTAAATAAACTATTCGCCAGCCGTTTTGTTTAATCCTATAGCATAAATCAACTTCCTCGTAATACATAAAGTAGCGTTCATCAAATCCACCCTGTTTTTCTATTATAGATCTTCTGACCAATAGCGCTGCACCCATAAGCTGATCAACATCTCTCTGGCTTTTGTAGTCAAAATCTCTCATCAGCCAGCTTTGATAGCTATTTTTGAAAATCTTAAAATATCTTAAAAACGTGAACCGGTATAAAGCTCCTCTATAAGAAGGAAACCTCCGAACAGATCGTTGTATTGAGCCATCATCATTAAGAAGTTTAGGTCCGCACATTCCAACGTCTTTATTATTATCCATGAAATCAATTAAATACTCTAATGTTCCTGAATGCACGATTGTATCAGGATTCAGAAAGAGTAAATATTCCCCTTTTGCTGATTTGACCCCTTGGTTATTTGCTTTCGCAAAACCATAATTCCGACCGTTATCTATGCATTTAACTTTTGGAAATTCCTTTCTGATTTCCCAGACGCTCCCATCACTGCTTGCATTATCAATTACTATAGTTTCAAATGACCTCGAAGATAGAGCGCCGTCTAAGGAACAAAGGCAGTTCAGAATATCATTCCGCACGTTCCAACTAACTATTATGACAGAAAGTTTCATAACCTATTCACCTTATTTAATAGTATTCCAAGGTGCCTTATAAGTTCCTTTTTCAGCAAGATCGAGAAAGTAACCGGCAATTTTCTGACTGTTAAAGTTTTCATGAACATGTTTCATTCCGGCATCTGCTATTTTCTTCCTTTCATCCTCATGGTTAAGATACCAATCAGCCAAATCAAAAAACTCGTCAACAGTATCAAAATACTTCAGATGCAAACCATCTTTGAAAAGGAGGTCTGTATCAGGTACTCTTTTAGCTAATACAAATGTCCCGCATGACAAATAATGTGTCAACCTGTCGGAATGATACAATCTTATTGAATTAACGGCATTTACATTTACTCCTATCCGGGCACCGCTAATCGCATATAAATAATCAAAGCCTCCGATTTGTGGTCTGCCGCAACTGCCGTAAATTGTGCAGTCTTCGCGTTGAATAAGCCTGGCAACAATTTCTTGTCTGAGTGTCTCGCTGCTGTCTGCATGGTGTTTTGCCTTACCGGTCCATAAAATAGCCGTTTGCCATTCCGCACCAACCGGATAATGGCGATCAATGTCAGGATCACACATATTCGGCATAAAAACACACAAAGGTACCCCCGCATCCCTGTAATCCTGGAGGAATTGACCATCGTTTGTTGCAGTTAGAATATCAAGTTTTTTCGCGGTTTCAATCCTGTCTCCCTGTAGTTTAGGCCAGGGGTCGCCATCTCCACCAATGAAAACAGCATTGCCAGCAACCTCTCGCACAATCTCAATTGTCTCTGTGTTGAGAATGCGAGCAAAACTTACATACACAATGTCAGGTTTATAATCTTTTATTCGATTAGCCAAAAGATGATCAACTTTGGATTTGTAAAATCGGCTGGTAATGGTTTTGCTCTTAAAAGGGCTAAGCTGCCGAAGCGCATCGCAATAGCTGAAAATCCTGGCATCGTGACCGAGCCTAATCAAGCCTTTGGCTAATTTAGGCATTTGATTTAAAAATATTTTGATGCTCTTGCCGCTCATGTCAGCAACAATAAATATTCGTTTTGGTCGAGTCACGCTATCTTCCTAACAATCTTATAAAGATAAATATTTTCTATATTGCTGAAAATCTGACATAGATATCTCCGAAATTACTAATATCTTTGTTCATCGTTGTTAATACAGTTTTTATCTCTCGATAGTCAACCCAAGCCGGCAAAGCAAAAGACCTTGCTTCTCCGAGATAGTAATTAAATTTTGCTTTTCCAAGCTCAGACAAGTACTCAATACAGTTGAGTGAAGAACTGGGACATTCCGACACGAATTCAAAAGAAATAGCTTTAATAGGCCGTGAAAGCCCTTGCAACACGTCAAATTCAGCCCCTTCGACATCTATTTTGCAGAATGCTGGTTCGCCATACTTGTCTATCAAAGCATCCAACGTACTTGTTGGCACTGATAACTTATAAGCCCATTTGTGGCTCGAAAATCGACCACTCTTTTTTACTGCATGGATCCAGTCGTTTGAGATCGAAGAGATGGTTGTGGACTTGTCTACAAACAATGTTCTCTCGCCATCACTATCCGAGATAGCACTTGTAATCACAGTTACATCTTGGCCATTGAATCTGCGGTTCAAAACGCGCCAGCAGCTTTCCTGTGGTTCG
>JADFJC010000208.1 GCA_022566315.1 Planctomycetota bacterium | reverse complement strand
ACGACCACCTTTTCTGGGGCTTCGACTGCCACGAGAAGCTGGCCCGGTGCGAGGCGGACTTGCTGTGTATGGCGACGGCGCCTGCGTTTCGCGGACGGCAGATGATGGCCGCCGTCAAGGCAGGCATGCACATCTTTACCGAGAAGCCCGTCGCTACGGACGTGGCCGGCTGCCGGGAGGTTATGGCGGCCTCTAAAATCGCCGAACAGAAGGGCCTGGCAATCGTTTGCGGTACTCAGCGCCGGCACGAGTTCAGCCGCATAGAGCTTATGAAGCGCATTCACGATGGCCAGATCGGAGAACTCGTTGGAGGCCAGTGCTACTGGTACGGCGGCGGCATCTGGTACCGAGGCTACCGGGAAGGCTTGAGCGAGCTGGAGTGGCAGTGCCTCAACTGGTACCACTTCACGTGGCTTTCAGGCGACCAGATATGCGAGCAGCACATCCACAATATCGACATGATGAACTGGTGTTTCAACGGCCCGCCGAAGAACTTCATGGCCGTAGGCGGCCGCGCTTGGCGCAGCTACAACGACGGTCAGGTGAGGCCGGCGAAAGAAGTCTGCCGGAAGTACAACAACGGCAGCGATGCAGATTGGGAGAAGTACAACGGGGACATCTGGGACCATATCTTCGCCGAGTTCGAGTACGCCAACGGCGCCCGTTGCCTGAGTTTCAGCGGGCATAGTCCCGGCACCGGACGAGGCGGTGAGAAAATCGTCGGCACCAAGGGCACCAGCAACTGCAACAACCGCATCTCCGGTGAGAACGCGTGGAAGTACGAGGGCAGAAACGTCAACGGAATGCAGCAGGAGCATATCGACCTTATCAAGAGCATTCGCAGCGGCAACCCGCTCAACGAAGGCCAGCGCATCGCTGAGAGCACGCTTACAGCTATCGGCGCACGCATAGCCGCATTCACGGGTCGCAGCTTCAGTTGGAACTGGCTGCTGAACTCCTGCAAGCTGGACATTGTGCCGAAGCAGCATTATCTCAGGCCCGGTCGCGGATTCTTTAACTCCACCGCCACCGGCCGCGACAAGCTCGTATAGGGCCAAGACCGGCTTGCCCCATTAGAAGCTGCCGTCTTACTTCAACACGGCTTGCTTACAATCTGTTAGGTAGAGGGGCTGTCAATAAGGATTTTCCTTGAATGGCAGGCTATGCGCCAATTCTCAAAGAACTTTCACAATGGTTCAATTCAATAGCTGAGCGAGGTAACGACTGAGAAAGGGGAACGAACATTATGAATCAAATGTTTAATTCTATGAAATCGAGCTGGCTCTTAGTTTATGCGCTGATATTGATAACGCCTTTATCATTCGTCCAGGCCAAGGGGCCGGCGGAAGATGTCCTCCGTAAGGAGTCCAAAGGACTGACGGAAGTGATGGTAGCCAAAATCCGCCAGGTCGGCAGTGTCAGGATTTCTCCAGATGGTAAACTGATTGCCTATACCCTCTATGTACCGCGCCAGATTTATACCGACGATGACGGTTCGGCCTGGAGCGAGTTGCATATTGTCGGTCAGGATGGCCAATCACGCCCGTTTGTAACCGGCAAGGTCAACATTTCTTCTATCGAATGGACACCGGACGGCAAAGGGGTATCCTTTCTGGCCAAGCGCGGCGAGGATAAACACAAAGCCCTCTACGTTATCCCGATTGATGGCGGCGAGGCCCGTAAGGTGCTGGAGCATGAAACGGACATTAGCGGTTATTCCTGGAGTCCGGACGGTCAGGAAATTGCTTTTACCGCTGAGCCGAAGCCGGATAAGGAAATTAAAAAAGATAAGGAGCATGGTTTCAATGCCGAAATTTATGAGGAGGATTATCTCCTGACAAAAGTATGGATTGCCGCTGGTGATTATGCGAAGCCCGGCCCCGACCGTGATGAGCAGAACAAGCCGCGTATGCTGTCGCTGGAAGGTTCGGCTTCAACATTGAAATGGTGTCCGGATGGTAAGCACCTGGCGGTTGCTCTGGCGCCGACGCCGCTTGTGGATGACAGTTATATGATGCGACGAATCCATATCCTGGATGTCCGGAGCGGCAAATCGCTCTTTAAACTGGATACCGAAGGAAAACTGGGCCAGATTGCCTGGAGTCCGGACGGAAGACACCTTGCCTTGGTTGCCGGTGTAGATAAACACGATCCCCGTGAAGGACATCTTATGATTGCTTCTATTGATAATCCCAAAACCACCGATTTGCTGCCGGATTATCCGGGGCACATTTGGTCCATTGCCTGGCAGGATAATGACACTATTATGTACCTGGGCTATCAGGGAGTTTGGACCACATTTGCCAAGATTGACATCGACGGCGGCGGTCAAAAGACAATCTTTCCAGTGGGTAAATACACATTATATGGACTGTCACTTTCCCGGAACGGACTCAGCGGCGCCTTTGCTGGGGACAGCCCCCAACATCCGAAAGAAGTTTTTGCCATTAGCCCCGGTGAAAGAAGCCCCCGACGGCTGACTCACAGTAATCCATTTCTCGAAAATATCCGTCTGGCCAAACAGGAGGTAATTACCTTCAAAGCTCGTGACGGGCTGCGGTTGGAAGGCATTTTAATTCATCCCCTCGACGAGAAAAAAGGCGTACGTTATCCTCTTATTATGATGGTCCACGGCGGCCCGGAATCGCATCATCTCAATGGCTGGCTTACGCGATATTCGTTGCCGTCTCAGGTGGCCGCCGCCCAGGGCTTCGCCAGCTTTTATACCAACTACCGTGGCAGTACCGGGCGAGGAGTGGATTTCTGCAAACTCAGCCAGGCCGACCCGGCCGGCAAGGAGTTTGATGACCTGGTGGACGCTATTGATCACCTGGTGACCATCGGACTGGTTGATAAGGATAAGGTCGGCATTACAGGAGGCTCATACGGTGGTTATGCTTCAGCCTGGGGGGCTACTTATTATAGCCATCGTTATGCTGCTTCGGTGATGTTTGTTGGTATCAGCGATACGTTCCTCTGTTTTGCATTGGGTGATATCCCAGAAGAGCTGCGACTTGTCCATTATCTGAAATATCCCTGGGAGGACGCCGAGCTCATGCGGCAGCGCAGCCCCATCAATCACTTTCAGAAATGCCGCACTCCGCTTTTGATCCTGCACGGCAAGAATGACACCCGTGTTCATCCGGCCCATTCGCTGGCCCTTTACCGAACAATTAAAACCTACGGAAAAACCCCCGTGCGTCTGGTTCGTTATCCCGATGAGCCACACGGCAACCGCCGTACCGGTTCCCGCCTGGATTTCTCCCTGCGGCTGATGCGGTGGATGAACCATTATCTCAAAGGCCCCGGCGGCGACCCGCCCCCATATATGCTTGACTTATCCGGAATCAAGCCTGATGAGCAAGAGGAAGATAACGATATGCCGAAATAATTTCATAATCACAGATGATTTTTTATAGAAAGAACCTGGCTTATGTGCCGAACCTTCCTGGTTATGTTGACAGCGAATTTTCTTCCGGCCTTCAACGTCTTTGCCCAGCTTGCGCCTTGTCCAGAGAATACGGAACAACCACCCCTCTCTGGCTTGTAAAGGCAATCCCGTGCCGATATGCGCTGTTGAAAACGTGTAGTGAATAGCCCTGTTCTGAAACAGATTTCATCAACTGTGCAAAACTACAATTCTTGAGGTTAAAGTGCGACGTTGAAACGAGCGTTGAGCTTAAACAAATGCTTCATAGGTAAATTAAGGACTTGTGAACTTTCAAGCGATAAGGATGTGCGGATATGCTCAAGAATATACTCAATCCTCTCCTCGTCAACCGCAATTATAGTGAACCAAATATTGAAATTATCATTACGGAGATAGCTATGGGTTACCTCAGGGAACCGGCCTATTATCTTGGCAGCTTGCTCAACAAGGTCTGCCTTGCAGCTAACAGCAGCTAAGGTGCTGCAAAAACCGAGCTTGCGAGAATCAAGACTCGCTCCTATTCGGCGAATTACCCCCTCAGCTATCAATCTCTGCACCCTGTTCCAAAGCTCCTCGCAAGGGATTTGCAATCTACGCGCTATGATTTCATAGGGCCTTTCGCTCAAAGGAAAATCATTTTGAAGTGCTTTTAGTATCCGGCAATCCATCTCATCCATAGAGTACCCTTCGATGGTATAGCAACCTTTAGGACTTGTAAATAAATTATCTTCCATTTTTGGCTGGCTGCGGCTGCGGCTGGCGGCCTCAGCAAAACTCAGACTACCAACAGTAGGCCTGCGTTTTGCTTCCTTGCCAGCCTTGTCCTCGCTCAGCCAAAAACGAAACCTAATTTCTTTACCAGTCCTTAACAATGCAGCAGACTATTTATCCACACGATTCTATTCGCAACTTAACTGATAGCAAGTTATTTCTCACAACAAAGCCTATTGGTAATCAGCATGTAAACCACCGGCTACGAAAGGGTCATTCCGCACTTGATGCAGATCCCATTCTAAATTCTCTATCGCCTGCCCTAAGGTTTTATGTCGTTCCATATCAGCCCCGTCGATTTATTCGGCGGGTTTTCTTCCCCAAAAATTTATTGGAGGTCGTTTTGTCGTCATCGGCACGACGCTCACACCTGCGGTTACGCGAGTGCAGGCGCAAGTCGTGGCAGCAGGCAGGTACAAGTGGCGCAGAATCGCTATGTCATTCCCGCCCCGCATTGTGGTGCGGGGCGGGAATCCAATCAGCCTTGTATCAACGTTGTTACGGCTGCGGCCAAAGCTGCTCATCAAGCTGTGAATCCGTTAGCTCGGCAT
>JADFJC010000088.1 GCA_022566315.1 Planctomycetota bacterium | reverse complement strand
ACTGGATGCTAGATGCTCGTAAGTGAGGAGTGTGCTAAAGTGAACTAAATCCGCCGCGGTGGATAAAGTGCCTAAAGTGAGTTGTCGGGCCAACGATTGCTCTTTTCTTCAGCGTGCGGGATTGTATCCTCGCCGCATGAATTCCAAGTCGTCGGTGCCGTCGGTGACGGGCCAGCGAATAGCATCGGGATAGCCCACATACGTCATTTCGAGGGTGCTCTTCTGCTTCCACTTGTGCTTAATCGCATGGCTGTCGGAGAATGCCAGCACACTGAGCCGCCCGTGCCGTACGACAATCGGGTCCCACCATCGGTCTCCCTGGCGTTCCAGATTCCACGACCCCCAGTTCCAGCCGCCCACGTCGGTTTTTTCTTCGAGGAATACGTACTTGATGCCGGGATTCTTGATGTGCGTGAGCTTCTTGTAGGAAGGGTATCCCCACTGTTGTGTGAGCCAACTGGCGGCGCCGGTTCCGACATCGCCGTTCATGCCGCCTGGAATGCCATAGCTGCGATGTGTCATTTCGGTCCGGTGTCTCCTGTCGCTCGGGCAGTGATAGAGATCGACATCCAGGACGTACGGGAACAGTGCCCCGCGTTCGCAACCGCGTTTCTTGTCTTGAAGAGTGGCCGCGGCGCCCACAACTACGGTGCCGTCCTCTTTCTGCGGCAGCTCGACCCAGTCATAGCCCCTGCTGGGCGAGGAGGCGTGCCCGTCATGCCCCCCGACCAACCTGTCATCGTTGTCCTGTGCGTACAGGATCCAGGCCAGGACCAGTTGATGTTGATTGGACATACACACGCTGCCCGCCGCCTGTTTCCTCACCCTGCTCAAGGCCGGTATCAGGATACCCATCAACAGGGCAATGATCGCGATGACCACCAACAGCTCTATGAGTGTAAAACCGTATCTTCTTTTCATAATGGCAGCCCGATACAAATATTAGTCCGCAAAAGCCTCCGCAACTCAATCCTTTGCGAAAACTGACATTACTAACAAGCGATGATGGTCTTCTTCTTCAACAATTTTATAGTTTACAACTATCCTTTTTTCATCTGCAAATAAGACTCTTTTGCGTTCCAAAAGCATTCGTACACAATCCTCGAATTCGTGGCGTGTCAGCAGAACGGATTTGTCGAGTTCATTGACCATAGAAAGTATCAGCTTTTTTTGCTTCTTTTCCGGTAAAAAAGAAAGATTCCAGCAAGCTACGGCACAACTGATAGCTTTTTCGAAGAGTTCATCATCGTCAAGGGCATCCAACAGAGGCTCAGCGAAATCAAGTATGACTTCCGACATCTTTCTGGCGTGAAAAGATTGTTGTGGCCGCAGAGGTTCAACTTCATATTGCGTGCTGCGGCTCCTCCTCCTGAGTTTCCTCATTGTGCCCATAGCTATCCCAATAATCGATAGTCAATAATCGATAATCAACTTTCAGGAACAACCCATTGAGTTTCCGCAGTTGAAGCATTTGTAGCACATGCCGTTGCGAACAGTGATTGAGCCACAAATATCGCAGGCCGGAGCGTCATCCGGGAAATGAGCAAATTGGTCGTTAAACTGCTGTAAAAGCTTCGCTTCAGACTGTAATGACCCGGATGTATCGGCAATTGCTGAGCCGACCAAGGCCCCAATTCGATTGGCAGGGTCGGTGGATATGTTCGTTGGAGTTAAAGAGGGCTGCTTAGTTCCCATCATTGAGGCCGAAAGAAATGGTTTTTCGGGAGCGACTGCTTCTGCTTTGACTTTTGTTCCGGCTTTTACCTCGGCGATTTTTCTTGCGAGGTCCTTGGTCTTCTCAACCACTTCTCTGGCGGTCGTTGTATTTTTGTTCTCCGGCAGGCCGGCCATCGCCGTTCTGTTGGGTGTATTTTTGTCGGCGTAGCCTGGTATAAACTGACAGCCGAGCCAGCAGAAGATATAATCAATCAGACTTTTTGCAAATGGAATTTCCCTGTTCGAGGTCATCCCTGACGGCTCAAATCGTGCGTGGCGGAATTTGTCCACGAGCGTGATTAAAGGCACGCCGTACTGCAATGCCATCGAAGTACAGGTGCCTATAACATCCATAAGGCCCCCGACGGTGCTGCCCTCCTTGGCCATAGTGATGAACAGCTCACCAGGCTGACCGTCCTCATACAGCCCCACCGTCAGGTAGCCTTTATGTGCTGCGACGGAGAATTTGTGTGTTATACTGTGTCTGGTATCCGGCAGGCGGCGTCTGAACGGCCGGGCCGGTGGGGATGCCTCAGCGGCGGCTTTGGCCTTGGCATCCTTGTGCTTTTGGGTAGAGACCGGCTGAAGCTTCTTTGAGCCATCACGATAGATTGCGATGGCCTTTAACCCAAGCTTCCATCCTTCTATATAAGCGACGGTAATATCTTCGGTTGTGCTTTCGTTCGGCATATTGATGGTTTTGCTTATGGCGCCGGATATGAAGGGCTGGACGGAAGCCATCATTTTGAGATGCGCCATATAATTGATACAGCGTTTACCATTACGCGGTTTAAAAGCACAATCGAAGACCGGCAAATGGTCCGGATTAAGTTCTTTGGCCCCCTCGATAGTTTCATTTTCATCTATGTATTCGCAGATGGATTTGACCTCATCGGCGCTGTATCCGAGCCGTTCAAGAGCTATCGGCACGGTCTTGTTGACGAGCTTGAACATTCCTCCGCCGGCCAATAATTTGTACTTAACTAATGCAATATCCGGCTCAATGCCGGTGGTATCACAATCCATCATAAAACCGATAGTTCCTGTCGGTGCAAGAACGGTAGCCTGAGCGTTACGGAAGCCGACCTTTGAGCCGTCGTCAAGGGCCTGGTCCCAGGCGTCCTTGGCAGCGTTGCGCAAATAGTCCGGGCAATGGGACTCCGGAATATCATAAGCGTGCTTACGATGCATATTTATAACCTTAAGCATTGCATCGCGGTTGTTGCTGAATTGCTCAAAAGGCCCCTTCATCTCAGCCATTTCGGCACTGGCTACATAAGCTGTGCCGGTCATTACAGCACTGATTGCACTGGCGATAGCTCTGGCCTGGTCGGAATCATAGGGAAGCGCCAGACTCATCATAAGAGAACCGAGATTGGCAAAACCGAGACCGAGCGGGCGGAACAAATGACTGTTTACAGCAATTACCTTGTCCGGATAGCTTCCGTTATCGACGAAAATCTCCTGAGCAATGATGAAGAGGCGAATCGCCCTTTTGAAGCTATCAATGTCGAAAGAGCCGTCGTCTTTTTGGAACTTCATAAGATTAAGTGAAGCCAGATTGCAGGCCGAATCATCAATGAACATATATTCACTACACGGGTTCGAAGCGTTAATCGGGCCGGAGTTCGGGCAGGTGTGCCAGCGGTTGATTGTACTGTGGTATTGCAGGCCCGGGTCGCCGCAAATCCTTGTACCTTCGGCAATCAGCTCCATCAACTCACGTGCCGAATGCTCCCCTATCTTCTCGCCTGTTGTTACGGCGTAGGTAGCCCAGGTGTCATCTTTTTCCAGGGCCTGCATGAACTCATCCGTTATACGTACAGAAAGATTGGAATTCTGAAACATTACGCTGTTGTATGCCTCGTTGTTGTGGTCTCCATCGTAGCCGGCCTCGATAAGTGCCCAGGCCTTTTTTTCTTCCTCGGTCTTGCAGGTAATGAATTCCTTAATATCAGGATGGTCAACCTTTAGCGACTGCATTTTTGCGGCGCGCCGGGTTTTTCCTCCGGATTTAATTACCGCCGCTATCTGGTCATAGACCCTCATAAAACTCAAAGGCCCTGACGGTTTGCCTCCGCCGGACAATTTTTCTTTACTGCTTCGCAACGTGGAAAGGTCGGTTCCTGTTCCCGAGCCATGCTTGAAGAGCATTGCTTCGCTTGTCGCTAAGCGCATTATATCCTGCATCGAGTCCTTAACCGACTGGATAAAACAGGCTGATGCCTGGGGATATTCGTAACTGTTTTCACAGGCAACGGCGATCTGCTGCTGTTGGTCCCAATGGTAATTGTGCTTGCCGCCGGCCACGCCATAGACGTCCAAAAGGCCCACATTGAACCACACGGGCGAATTAAATGCTCCGTATTGATTGACGCAGAGCCAGGTCAGCTCGTTGTAGAAAACCTCGGCATCTTCGTTAGTAGCGAAGTAGCCGTCTTTTTTGCCCCGATCGGCAATCGTCTTGCAAACCCGATGTACAAGCTGTTTTACTGAATTTTCCCTCTGGCCGGTCTCGATATCACCGAAAAAGTATTTGCTGGCCACGACCTTTGTTGCCAACTGAGTCCAGGAGGCCGGGACTTCGATATTGTCCTGTTCAAAGATTGTCTGTCCGCTATCGTCGGTAATTTTCGCCGAACGTATTTGCCATTCGAGCTGCTCAAAGGGATGTACGCCCGGAGTCGAAAAGAAGTGCTCTATCTTCAAACCCCTTGATTCGGCTGCATTTACAGCTGTTTCTGGTTGCGATGGCTTCGTTGTGAAAGGATTCTCAGGGTCGAATTTATACGACATTTATACGCCTCCCTGCGAAAAAAAGACCACAATATATAGAAAAATGACCGGGAATTAAGCCAGATATAGTGGTAAAACCCGTAAAACCAGTATGGCAAACTAATGATAATTTGGTAAAGTGTAAAGGGCAAAGTTGGAATTTTTTGGATAAATTTTTCGGTGTCGCTCTTAGTCCTTGTAGTTACTGAATCTATGAAGAAAAAATTTTTTTACATAGGGGTAATCTGTTTTTAGATAATTCCATAATGATGTTAAGATAAAGATATGTCAGGCAAAACAAACTGCAAATTTAAAGCGATTCGTGAAAAGATAAAGGGCTTTCCGACGGGGCCTGGGCTTTATTTTATGAAAGGCCCGGCGGATAAAGTGCTCTACATCGGCAAGGCGAACAATCTGCGCTCGCGAGTGGCCAGCTATTTTCAGCCAGGCGGCGACCTGACCACATCACGTGGGCTGAAAATCGCTGAAATGCTCAGCAAAGTCGAAACCGTTGACTTTCTCGAAAGTCCGAACGAAGTGGATGCAGTGCTCAAAGAAGCCCGTTTGGTTAAAGATATTCGTCCGCCTTACAATACTGACCTTGTCGATGACAAGACGTTTCCGTATCTGGAAATCACCAGCAGCGAAGATTTTCCGGGCGTCTATATCACCCGGAAACCTCGGCCGCACGGCAGCAGATTATTCGGGCCTTTCACCGGTGCAAAGGACCTTCGAGCTGTTCTGGTGGTGCTGCAGAAGATATTTAAGTTTCGCACCTGTAAGCTGAATATCAGAGAAGATGACCGGAAGCGTAAATTCTTTCGGCCTTGTCTCTTATACAGCATAAAGCAGTGCGTCGCTCCGTGTGCAGCCAGAATTGACAAGCGTGAGTACAAAAAAATTGTTACAGACCTTATAAAATTCCTGCGGTCAAAACGCTCAATTATCCTGCGCCAGTTAAAAAAACAAATGGCAGAGGCATCTGAGGCGTTCGAATACGAGAAAGCCGCTATGTTCCGCGACCGTATTCGACTGATTGAACGTCTCGACCGGCGGGGCACGCCCGATGAAGACGTTCAGCCGGAGGTCTTTGCCGCCGACCCCACTGAAGCCCTCGTACAATTACGAGAATTGCTGCAGAGGCCTGAGCCTGTCCGGATTATCGAGGGGATTGATGTGGCCAATATCGCAGGGGCCGAGGCGGTCGGCTCGTTGGTTAAATTCATCGACGGCAGGCCCTTCAAAAGCGGCTATCGAAGGTTCAAAATAAAGACCGTAAAAGGTATCGACGACTATGCAATGATTGCCGAAGTGGTCAAACGCAGATACAAATACGCCCTGCGGGGTGAAGAACTCTGGCCTGACCTTGTTCTAATTGACGGCGGGCTGGGTCATCTGAGGGCTGCTGAAAAGGCATTGAGAGAAATGAAGGCGCCGGCCATAACAATCGCCTCGATTGCCAAGAAAGAAGAAGATATTTACCTGCAGGGCAAAAACAGGCCGTTGAAGCTGCCAGCTAATTCGCCTGCCCGCAAGCTGCTGCAATACGTTCGGGATGAGGCACATCGCTTCGCCCAGCACTACCATCACATCCTGCGAGGCAAAAAGATGCTGAGTAAAAAATCGTGACTATGCGCGGTGACACCAATCATAAGTGGTGACTCATGATTATATCCACTTATTTCAAATAATTTACGTGAGTTATAGCAACCTAACTTCTGAATTCAGCGGCGGCGCCTTTTACCGTTCGCTGCAATGATTTGTTATGTGTTTGCTTTCTAATCGTCTGGCCAGTAATAGAATGTTTTCCCGCAAGGCTTAACGATACGGCTATTGTCTTCAGGCTGTAATTCATGCAAGTCGTTTTTCCAAACGCCAGTCATTCCCATCAAGAGAGCATAAGCGGAAATAACGGCATCCCACTCATGGTCATTTGACGTTCTTATGTTTATGCCGCCTAACACGTTTGACAAGAAACTGTCCATTTCAGCTCGGCTCTCACGATAGTTATATTTTTGTTGAGTTAAAGCATAGTAAAGAACCTTCGGGTGCGTCTCAGACAACGTGATACTGCCAGAACTGCTTGCCGCCTCAACTAGCACAGACATGCCATTAATGCCCATAGAGCCAGACAGCGCATTCGGAGACATTATGCTTTTTATAACCTCTGGGTATCTTTTTCTAAGCCAGAGGTCGGCAGGTCGCCAGCCACTGTCCCCTGTGCACCAGCATGAGAGCGTGTCTACACCTAAACCAAGAACGCTATTTGTTCGTATTTCATTGATAACAGCCTCTGAATTCGAAAGTGTTGTGACTGAAATGCTCGCCGGTTTACCATCGCAAATTCGTAAGACTGCGAAGCCATTCGATCTGTTCCCGCCAGGATCATAACCAGCAATTGTTCCATCTATCATTTTCACGTCAGCCCCATTTTCCATTCTCACACCGAATTATATATATGGTTTGCGTATAATGACCCAAACAACGCTGATTCTGTAGTATAAAACATTCGTAACCGCCCACAGGTATTTTTAAAGTATCGGGCAATGCACCCAACATCCGCCGTAAGGCGTCCCCGAGCGGAAAATACCCATCTCTTAAATTTGCAATTCACTTTATAACACATTCAAGGTTGCAATGAAAGTGGAAAATATCTGTTTTTTTTTCAAGCGGAGGCCCGCGTTCGCCCAGCCAACCACCCTGGACGTCGGTGTAGGTTACCGTTGCGGAATCACTTTCTATCTGGATACGAGGGTTTACGCTGTTGTGATAGATGATGGAGTTAGGACTTGTAAATAAATTATCTTCCATTTTTGGCTGGCTGCGGCTTCGGCTGGCGGCCTCAGCAAAACTCGGACTACCAACCAGTAGTCCTGCGTTTTGCTTCCTTGCCAGCCTTGTCCTCGCTCAGCCAAAAACGAAACCTAATTTCTTTACCAGTCCTTAGTGCTCTTCTGAAAAACAAATGGGGCCTATACCGAAATAATCAGTATAGGCCCCTTCGTAGTCGTTGTAATCTTCAAGATTATCGTCCAGTTGTAGTGGTTATAATCTTCAAGATTATCGTCCTAAGGTTGTAACCGTAAAGCTCCAGACATCGCCGGTGTGGGTCGTACCGTCTGCCTCGACCGCATCTACCCGCCAGTAGTAAGTAACGCCTTTTTCAAGGTCTGCGGGACTATAGCTCGCCTCGGTCACGGTAGTAACAGGGGCAGTACCGTCTATCACAGCCTGCTCATCGGCGCTGAGGTACACATCGTGCGAAGCGGCAGTACCTCCCGGTGTCCAGCTAAGAGTAACCGTCTTCTGTACCTCGATGGTACCATCAGCCGGGTCGGGAGACCAAGCCTCTTTGAGACCCACTATCTCTCGTACCTCAGCCTCACTCAGCGCTATGTTGTAGATACGAGCATCATCGAGGAGGCCTACAAACCAAGCTTTCCAAACGGCCCCTTCGGCACCATCTGTTCCAATCACGGTTGGATAACCGGAATCTATGGAACCGGTGCTGCCTGAAATGTCGCGCTCGTCTTGGAATAGTCCATTAAAATAGAACTTTGCCATCCCATCGCGGTCGTGGGTTACACAAAGGTGGTTCCATTCCCCGTTACTGAGCGTCGGCCCGGGTGGGTCATAGTCGGCGCGGCTTCCTCCTGAAACGTTCCAGTTCCACTGCCAGGAACCGCTGCCTCCAGCTTCACCTGCGATAACCCAGCCGGTATTACCACCGCTGTTCCAATCCTTGTTTGAGATTATCGCTGCGTCGTCTTGCCAGCCTGTGGTATTAATCCAGATCGCTACGCTGAAATCAGTAGCATCTCCAAAATTCATATCACCGAGCACAACGTGAACATTGCCGTCAAGATCCAGAGCATCACCGTCATTACCGGCGGCAAACTGTGGGACCCCATTGTAAAACCCGTAATTGTGATAACCCGAATAATCAATAGCTATATCCGGACCATCATCATCGAGCTTCCACCATCCGACAAGATTCGGGTTAGTAATGGGTATATCAAGCACTGTTGAAAAGCTCCAGATATCACCGGTGTACACCGTTATACCATCGGCCTCGATCTCATCGACCTGCCAGTAGTAGGTAGTGTCAAAATCAAGGGTTCCGGCAAAGCTGCTCTCTGTCTGGTTGCCTATGAACGGTGGCGGGTTGGTCGTTCCGAAGTACACATCGTGCGTGGCGACAGTAGCGCCAGACTTCCAACTGACTATCTTATCTAAAGCCACACCTACGGCCTTATCAGCCGGGTCGGGCTGCGTAGCCTCGCCAGGCACAGTCGTAAAGCTCCAGACAGCGCCGACGCGTTTCGTACCATCGGCCTCGATAGTATCGACCTGCCAGTAGTAAGTGGTGCTTGGTGTAAGGACTCCGGGGTCAATGCTGACCTGCGTCGTCCTGCCGAGTAACGCTGGCGGCACGGCGGTAAGGACGATGTTATCCAATGCTGCAAACTTTTTGGTGCTTGATGTATCTTTCCAGTCAAGGCTGCGGATACCCGAACCGGAAAAGGTTACCGGCCCCGCAGGCTGTCCGTCGCTTGTGTCCGCCTGGGAGAGCGAACCGATGATTGCACCAGCATTATCCTTGGCCTGTACAGTAATGTTTCCGGCGTTGCCGCCGTAAATGAACTCCACGGAATCGACGTCGAAGTCAAAGGACAATTTAGCCCAGTTTCTGAGGTCAGGGACGTCGAGTGAGTTCCCCGAGGCTCCCGCGCTTATGAAGTCAGGATCGCCACCATCGTTGAATATTTGTCCGTCAAAAGTGATAGTGCCATTCGCTACCACCCACGGCAAAGAGTGCGAATCCACGTCGACTAAATAAGGGGGCGTAGGGAGAGGTGTCATTGGGCTGGTGTCGAAGTACACATCGTGCGAAGCGGCATTAACACCCGGCCACCAACCAAAAGTCGTATCTAAGGGCACGCCTTCGGCGCCATTAGTCGGGCTGGGTTGGGTAGCAACTGAGACGATAGCCTCTATATGCAGCCTTGGTCTCCGCACAGTATTGTCACCTGCCCCATTGAAAGACTCGGCTTCCCGGAGTCCCACAGATGGATTGGCCGGGTCTTGGCTTAAAATCAGCACCAACGCATTGCCGGCAGCCCAACCGTCCTGGTCAACTATCTCCTGGATGATACTGGAGATGTCTGAAGTCGCTTCATCAGGACTTTGCAAATGTGTTTCCATCCATTGCGCCGGGGCCCACGCTACTATCGCGGTTGTTCTGGGCCTGGCCGTGATATTATTAAGTGTATCTTCAAACGTATCGGGATTCGGATTCAATTCACCTTCAATGAGAGCATACGTATCCCCGATGTGCCGATCATTATCTATATCATCGGCATCAAACTGAACAGATGCGCTCGTGATGACCGCGCCCGCCGGAATCCCGACACCCACAAAGCGGAGACCCACGACCTGCTCGTCATTGGGGTCATTTGGGTCGTTATCATACATGAACTCCAGGTCACTGCTGGTGAGGTCGATTGCAAAGCTGGCGCTGCCGCCAACGTCCTCTTCAGCATCATCACTGCCGGTAGCTATCCTTATATCTACCACGGCGTTGCTCGTCTCAGTCGTCGTCGTAAAGCTCCAGACCTCGCTGCTGTGTTTGGTCGTACCGTCTTCCTCGACCGCATCGACCTGCCAGTAGTAAGTAGTGCCTGGTTCAACGGCCCCGGGATAATAGGTGCCCGCTTCCACGCTGGCTGCGAACGCCGGTGGATTGGTGGTGCCGAAGTACACATCGTTTGTGGCGGCAGTATCTCCAGACCTCCAGCTAACACTTGTACCTAAGGGCACACCTTCGGCGCCATCGGCAGGGGTAGGTCCCTGAGGTACCAATGGCGAGACAGAATTCAGCTCCGTGTAGGCGCCTTGCCTGAGAATGGTATGGACGCCGTCGGCAACGATTATGCCGTCGGTGATCATTTGTTCCATCTCGGCTACGCTGATCTCGGCTATCCGAAACAGGCCGCCGGTGTAGATGATCTTGCTGTCGAGAATCCTGATCTCGCTGAACCCCTCGGACTGAAGCAGACCGCCGTTGATGAATATCCTCGATTGGCCGAGGCTTGGATCGCCGTCGTTATTACCCATTTTGAGGTTATCGCCGGTGATCATCGAACCACCGTTGATAGTCAGGCTTGCGATGCTCTCGAGATGCTCGCCGACGAAAATATCGTCATCAGAGTACCAGCTCCCGCCGTTCATGATAAACACAGCTCCCCCTACGCCGTCGTCGCCGATGGTGGTCTGGTCGCCTATGATGACCGTGCCGCCATTCATTATCACCTGGCTGAATGTCGGGAGGTCACCACTGTCGTCGTTCATGTTGAAGTCGTCGGCCACGGTGATCGTCGGATTACCGCTGATTTCCAGGTATCCAGTGAGGCCTGAATTGTTGGGGACAAGGAAATCATCGCAATTTACCGTTGCGTTGCCGCTTATGGTCATGTAACTCGTAAATACTCCCTTTGCAGCATTGTGGCCGACGTATATATCGTCCGCAACGTTAACGATCGCGTTCTCGCCGATATTGCAGATACCGGGGCCGTCCTCGCCGACGTTAAGATCGTCGCCGATATTAACCGTAGCGGTTCCGTTTATGTCCAGGGTGGCAAATGCGGTAGGGTCGTCTGCGAGGTATAGCTCATCGGGGACATTAAGCGTAGCGTTTCCGGTTATAATCACGTGCCCCACTGTGCCGGCGTCGTCGGCGATGGTCATATCGTCGCCCACGTTAAAGACCGAGTTTCCGGTTAAGGTCATGGTACCCACTCCGTCAGCTTGGTCGGGAATGTAACAATCATCGCCCATGTTGATGACCGCGTCGCCGCCGATATTGACGATGCCGATGCCCTGGTCGATACGGAAATCGTCGGCGAGATTAATCACTGCGGTTCCGCTTATGTCCACGTAGCTCACACCAGTGGCGTCGTCGGCGATGACAAAATCGTCAGCGTTTACGATCGAGCTGCCGCTGATATTGACGTAGCCCTCACCCGCGTCGATACGCAAATCGTCCGAGATATCAACAGTGGAATCAACGATGTTCAGCGTACCCCAATTGTTCGTGTCATCGGCAACTGTAAGGTCCGCACCGTCACCTAATATGGTCACCGTACTTCCACCCAGGATATCGATCTGACCCCTACCCATCTGATAAGTGGCGGTTGCCAATCTGCCGGTTACGGTAAGCGAGCTGCCATTGTTCAGCGTAAGCACGCCGGTCGTTGACCCGTCAGCGGCGCCATGAATGGCCAAGCTTCTGGCACTGGTGACCGCATCCCCGTTGAGGATGTCGATCGCGATGGTGTCGGCGTTGGTGTACTTCATCATGTTGGGGTCGGCGGCGTTCTCTTCGTTGGGCCATGTCCACGTCGAATCGGTTACGGTCCAGTTGGCGGGCGTCTCCCAGAGCCCGTCAGCCGCGCTGCCGTTCCAAAGGTACACCGCTGCGTTGGCCGTGCTGCTCAACGCCAGAACAAACATCATTAAATAAATCAATCTTTTAGACATAGTAGTCCTCCTTCACAAAAAATCAGAAAAATTGTGCTTTGGCAACAAGCCAAAACAATTGTTGTTATCGACAAGTAAATAAACAAAGATTCCACGCCTGGTTGTGCTTGTCTCAAGCAACCTTTTATACAAGTTATACAAGCAACAAAGAATCTTCACCTATACATACAAGTAACAAAGAATCTTCACCAGACCCTGTGCTTGCTTAAAATAACTCCTTGCAGGACATAGCTTTTGTCCACTTCTTTGTGGAAGTCATCTTTGAGTTGTAAGTTGAGATAGAGACTCTACCTCCGAGATATCGACCTCACTCCAACTCTCTCTGTTCCTCACCTAATACGTTAGGTGTTTGCCCAGGAACTGCAGATGTTTTAGGCCAGAAAGTCAAACTCTGTAACAACTCACTGGCTTCACATACCCTATTTGTAACAGATTAACTATACTCCCGTCAAGGGAAATGTCATAAAATGTAACAAATTTTCAAAAATTTATTAAAAACGTGTAACGTCTGTGTTTACATAGTCTCAAAGAGTCTTATCGTTCAGGCTGGTCTCTGTAGCTCCTTTGGCAGATGCCGCCAGCCGCAAAAACAAACGGGGCCTATACCGAAATAATCAGTATAGGCCCCTTCGTAGTCGTTGTAATCGTCAAGTTCGTTGTAATCGTCAAGATTATCGTCCTAAGGTTGTAACCGTAAAGCTCCAGACATCGCCGGTGTGGGTCGTACCGTCTGCCTCGACCGCATCTACCCGCCAGTAGTAAGTAACGCCTTTGGCAAGGTCTGCGGGAGTATAGCTCGTCCCTGTCTGGTTGCCTATCAAAGCAGTGCCGTCTATCACAGCGGCAGAATCGGCGCTGAAGTACACATCGTGCGAAACGGCAGTAGGTCCCGGTGACCAGCTAAGAGTAAGTGTCTTCGGTACCTCTGTGGTACCATCAGCCGGGTCCGGAGACCAGGCCTGTAGGAAACCGGATAACACTGCTATCTCGGCGCCACTCAGCACTATGTTGTAGATGCGAGCATCATCAACTTTGCCGGGGAAGGAGCTGTCCTGCGTGATACGGCTGCCAATATGGACGCGGTCAGCCGAAGCGGATAGATCTATCACGTTGGATTTGCCGGTATCAGTGTCCATCGGCATGCCGTCGCCATAGTACGCTATTGTTGTTCCATCGTACGTCATGGCATAATGGCGCCAATCCAAAGCTTCATCATCAGAGAAGATAGTCTCTTCCCAGCCCCAAATGTGGGCGCCGACACCGCCGGGCCCGCCAAGGCTGCCGATATTGAAGTGGCTGCCACTTCCACCGCCACTATCAGCAGTCCCCGTGAAACCAAAAATAAGGGTCCAGTTGGGGATGTCCGTGTTGTCGGCCTTTGCCCAGCAGGCGATCGTTCTTAGATCTGTGCCGCTGATGCCTACTTCGCCGATATTCACAAACTGATTGCTGCCGCCGGGGAGGCTCAGAACCTGGCCCCTAATGGGGTCGGTTTCAAAGCTGACGTCACCAACAAATGCGCCGTAACGGTTGTGGCCGGACCAATCAACAACAGTAGTGCCCGCACCTTCCTCAAACGTCCACCAGCCGAGAAGATTCGGATCGGTAATCGGTATATCGAGCACTGTTGAAAAGCTCCAGATATCGCCGGTGTATGTCGTCGTACCATCGGCCTCGACCTCATCGATCTGCCAGTAGTAAGTAGTGCCAAATTCAAGGAGTCCGGGATCAAAGTTGGGCTCTGTCTGGTTGCCTATGTGCTCTGGTGGACTGCTGGTGCCGAAGTGAACATCGTGCGTAGCAGCAGTAATGCCAGGCGTCCAACTAAGAATCACATCCAAGGCCACACCTCCGGCCATGTCAGCCGGGTTGGGCTGCAAAGCCTCACCAGGCTCAGTCGTAAAGCTCCAGATAGCGCCGGTGCGGATCGTACCATCGGCCTCGACCGCATCGACCTGCCAGTAGTAAGTGGTGCTTGGTGTAAGGACTCCGGGGTCAAATGTAACCTCTGGCGTGTTGCCTATGAACGCTGGTGGACTGCTCGTGCCCAAGTAACCATCGTGCGAAACGGCATTAAATCCCGGCCACCAACTAAGAATCGTACCTATTATGGGCACATTTTCGGCGCCATTAGCCGGGTTGGGTCCCGTAGCAGCTTCACTGACAGCCTCTACGTGCAGCAGCGCCGAGTCGTTCCCTACCCCACCCTCGGCAGTTCGAATGCCTTCGGAGGGATTGTTCGGGTCGTCGCTAAAGATAAGCACCAGGGCATTGCCGCTGGCCCAATCGGGCTGGCCTACTATCTCCTCGATGACGAGAGCAATGTTCGACGTCGTCTGGTCAGGACCCTGGTCACCCACGGTTTCCCAATTCGGCACGCTCCACTGTACGTTTGTCACCGTTCTGGGTCTGCTGGAAATGTCAAAGGTACCCGGACCTCCCCCTACAAACTCACCGGGATTCGGATTCAGCTCACCCTCGATGATAAGATTAACGGGCAGTGTGCCGTCTTTGTCCTCATCGACCTGGAACCGCACCCATGCCTCTATGATCGAACTGCCCGCTGGAATACCGATATCCGTAAAGCGCACGCCGATTAACTGCGGATCGCCCATACCGGTGTCTTCATAGGGCATCTCAAGGTCGCTGCTGCCACGGTCTACCTCGCCGAATTTACTGGGATTGAGGTCCTCTTCGGCATCATCATTGCCGGTAGCGATCCGCTTATGTATCACGACGTTATGGAAGCCAGTCGTAAAGCTCCAGAGATCGCCGGCCGTCGTCGTACCGTCGGCCTCGACTGCATCAATCTGCCAGTAGTACGTAGTACCTGTTTCAAGGGCCCCAGGATAATAGGTGGTCGCTTCCTGGTTGCCTATGAACGCCGGTGGACTGCTGGTACCAAAGTACACATCGTGCGAAGCGGCAGTAGCTGCCGGTGCCCAACTAAGAGTACTACCTATGAGCACACCTTCGGCACCATCAGCAGGGCTCGGATTCCAGGACCATAAGTTCACAAATGGCGAGAGGTAATAGCCGTCAATGACTGCTCGCGTCGGGCTGTCAGGACCTTCCCAGGCCACCGCCAGGTTGTCGCCGCCGCCGCCTTCCTTGTATATCCCTGAGACATAGTATTTCTCGCCGCCTACCAGCGAAATCGGTCCCGACGGAGTTACATTACCGCTGTCAAAGTCGCGAGAGCCGGCCCACCCGCTTGTCGTGGAAATTATGACCGCGTTGGCAGGGCTCTCATCGGTGCTCAGCCACAGTTCGCTGCTGTCATCGGTTGCAATCCAGAATAAATAGTCGCCCGAGGTCTCCGGATGGAGGTAACCGTGGACCCGGCTGCCAAAGTCGCTGCCAAAGTCTGTCGGTGTCTCGAACAAAGTTACCTCATCGCTGAACGTCGGGTTGGCCGGGTAGTTCGCGTTGTTCGTCAGGTCTGAAACGCTCGTTCCACCGATACCTTCCCAAACCTCACGCAGAATCGTACCGGTCGCGACGGTCAGAGGAGTCTTGAAGCTCAAGATACTGCCGGCTCGTGTCGTACCGTCGGCCTCGACCGCATCGACCTGCCAGTAGTAAGTAGTGCCGTATTCAAGGACTCCGGGGTCATAGCTGGTCTCTGCCTGGTTGCCTATGTGCGCTGGCGGACTGCTGGTGCCGAAGTGAACATCGTGCGAAACGGCATTTTCTCCCGGCGACCAACTAAGGGTCGTATCCAGGGCCACTGTGGCACCATCAGCCGGAGAGGCGTTGTAGTTGCCTAAGAGGGCCCCTAATAGTTCAACTTCTGCGATCTGCATACTATTCGCACTTGCGGCGTCTCGAATGGCCGTGAATAAAACTTCATAGTGAGCGTACACTACATCATTATTAAACGAAATCGGCGTTTCATTCATTGTGAAGCGTGGCCACTCGTCCACCTGGCCGAAATCGACGATAACATCACCGGCAATCAGCGTATATGGCCCATCGATGCTCTCGTTAGAACCATAGAGTTCAAATGCAATTGGATCACGCTCTGCCGCGTCATTCGCCGTGGTGAAAGTCATTCCAGTAACAATACTCAAGCCAGATGGTGTAACTCGGAAACCAGAGGGACCTTCATTGGGGTCAAAATTTCCACCAAAATGCAGAAACTTCGTCCCGCTGTCGTTGTCGATTACCATCAGAGGTGGTTCACCACCAGGCCAATCTCCATCGTTCGGAACGCCCTGGATGGTATCGCCTGGTGCGGTAACATCAGTGGGAAATGAGACTAACGCGATTGCCTGCACCTCTCCCATAGACAGGAAATCCGTTCCACCTTCAACACGGATGTATCGAACGTTCGAAAAACCCGCGCCTGCGTTGTCAAAGGTATGTACGTCACCCGTGACCGCGCCGGAAATCGGGTCGCTGACATATATCTCGGCCCTGGTTGAGTCGAGCACCTTTAGAACCGCGGCGTTAAGACGCTCCCCGCAGCAGCTCCTCCGGTTGTAGATTTTAATCTGTGTCAGCGTGTAGTCCTGGTCAAGCTCAACTTCCCACCACTTATCCGCATCGTCGGCGTCCGTGTGGGTAAAGTTGCCGAAGTTACCGTCAAGGGCGTTAGGAGCAACACCGTCCCAGCCCATGGTGCTTTGCGTCGCCGTCCCGTACCGAGCGACGTTAAAAGGCCTCGCATGGCCAGCCACCCCCATACATAATACAAGTAAACAAACTGAAGGAATTAATTTTCTACACATCATCATAATAGTACTCCTTCCTAAAAAAATATAGTTGTGAATTTTGCTTTGGCAACAAGCCAAAACATTTGTTGTTATCAACAAGCAAATAGACAGAAATTCCACGCCTGGTTGTGTTTGTCTCAAACAACCTACACACAAGCAACAAAGAATCTTCACCAAACCCTGTGCTTGCCTAAAATAATCTATTGTAGGACATGGCTTTTTGCCCACTTTCTTGTGGAAGCCATCTTTGAACTGTAAGTTGAGATAGAACCTCCACCTCCGAGGTATCAACCTGCACTCCAACTCTGTTCCTCACCTAAAACGCTTTAGGTGT
>JADFJC010000087.1 GCA_022566315.1 Planctomycetota bacterium | reverse complement strand
TCGAGCTGTTCAATCCAGTCGTGCACAGTGTGTTTTTCATAATTACTCAGCAAACCGTACGTGCTTAGCGCATCATGCTTATTTTCCAGTATGCGTTTTTCATGCGAGCCAATTAGTACCGAAGCTGTATAGCCGCCGCCGAATCGCTGCTCAAGGCGAAGAACACATGACAGGATTTTCTGGGCGGTTTGTAAGGCATCTTCTATGCAGTCCAGCTCGCCAAGACAAATATCACACGCGGAACAGTTGTCCTTCTCAAGAATCTGGCCGAAGTACCGAAGAATCGCTTTGTGTCTGCATACGCCGCCGGTGCAATAATTATACATTCGGCTGAGCTTGAACATAGCGATTTCATGAGCTTCCGGCTCCATATCCCTCATCAGGCTTTTCCATATTCCGTAGTCACCGCCCGAATAGAACAGGCAGCATTCGGCTTCAAGGCCGTCACGACCTGCCCGTCCGGTTTCCTGCTGGTAGTGCTCAAGCGACTTGGGCATGCCGGTGTGAATAAGATAACGTACATTGGACTTGTCGATACCCATCCCGAACGCAATGGTTGCCACAATCGTTTCGACCTTTTCAGTAATAAATGAGTCCTGGTTCTTCTTCCGATCTTCGTCTCTCATGCCCGCGTGGTACGGCGCCACATTATAGCCTTTGGCGGCCAACTTCGCACACATAGCATCAACATCTTTACGGCGAATACAGTAGATAATGCCGGATTCACCCTTGTGCCGGTCGAGCACAGCACAGACTTGTTTCATTATGTTTACGCGGTGCCGCACTTTGTAAACAAGATTCGGCCTGTCAAACGAACCTATCAGCATCTTGGGATTTTTCAGATGCAGTTGTTCAGCGATATCGTTACGAACCTGCTCAATGGCCGTGGCTGTGTACGCACCAATCGTTACATCACCGAAGACCTCTTTTAACAGTCCTAATTGACGGTACTCAGGACGAAAGTTATGGCCCCACATACTTACGCAATGCACTTCATCAATGGCGATAAAAGATACCCCTGTTTTTCTGAGCAATTCAACAAAGCCGTCCGAGACAATTCGTTCAGGGGACAGGTAAAGAAGTTTAAGTCTCTTGTTGCGAATCGCAGAAAAAACAGCTTGCTGTTCGTACGCCGAAAGAGAGCTGTCAATACGCGCCGCCGGAACTCCACATTCTTTCAAGGCGTCAACCTGGTCCTTCATCAAGGAAATCAACGGCGAGACGACCACGGTAAGCCCCTGCATAGTTACCGCCGGCGCCTGAAAACAAAGCGATTTTCCACCTCCCGTCGGCAGAACCACAATCGAATCCTGCCCACGACTGACACATTCCATAGCTTGTTTCTGCAGAGGGAGAAAATTATCGTACCCCCAATACTTAACCAACGCTTTTTGAATGTGCTCCATCACGATTATATATTACCAATTCAGTCCGCATCAATTTCTACGGCTAATCTCTATGGTTTCGGAGGTAATTCCAATGGCGGAAAATCTACATCCTTTGCCTTATTTATCCAGGCAGGGTCTCCATATACACCGGCCTTGCTGTAATCGAACGGCTTAAATCCCATCTTCAGGGCAGGGGAGTTTGGCTCCAAACGAAAATCAAAATTCTTCGCATCGACGAACATCGGGTCCGCGATAACTGAATCCTTATCGTGCCCCGTTTCTTTCCTCCAGTCAGCCAGCGACTTTCCTACGAAGACAACATTTCTGCCGGTAGCATCCCAATAGCAATTGTTATCCATATTGATTTTGACCTTCTTCCAGGATCCCGACAAAAGAACGCCGCTGTCATAGTAAACGATATTATTTTCAAACGTGAATGACAGATGATTTTCCACCCGCGTCGCCTGAACCTGGTACAGTTTGCTGAAAGCTAAGATATTATTGCGAACGACATTTTCTTTGCCGTAGTGCTGGTGGAAGCCGCCTGTCTTGGTGTTGTAAACCAGATTATTCTCCATCACGATGCCGGTACTGCCCTCATCAGTGTAGAGTCCCCAGCCGCCGTAGGAGTACGAATAGATATCGTGAAAAACATTATTGCTGATGACAGTCCCTTCCGAAGGCCCGAGCGTATAAATACCGCCCATATCGCTCAGCACACCCCAGCCGATATGGTGCACATGATTGAAACTGATGTTATTGCGTTTGGCTAAGCTCTCAGCGTACCCCCATCGCCATCCGACCGAAAGACCGGTATAAAAAAGGTCTCCAATATCGTTGTGCGTAACAGCATTGTCACCGCTTTGCCCAATCCATACGCCCACCGCAGAGGTGTAAATGCGGCCACCTGAACGGATGATATTATTGTCAACAGTAATATGACTCGTGCGGGACGGTTGGTCGGGACGAATCCTCCCCTCGCCGATTCGCACGCCGCCGGCACCGAGGTCATATAGGTAGCAACGCTCAAGCCGGCAATCTCGGCAGCCACGGCGAAACCACACGCCGTAGGTCGCAACGTGGCTTATTTCGCAATCCTTCATCGCTATATTACGCGCCCCGTCGGCCATAACGGCAGCTTCGGTAACATACGCAGCCTGATACGGCGCGTATCCGCCGACCGGCAGCAGCGATTGGTTGTGCTGAAAAACCAGACCCTTTAATTGGATATATTCAACAAATTGTTTCGCCTCCGGCTTTCCCTGGAAGATAACGAGTTTCTCAAGCACCGGAGCCACAATATGCGCTTCGGACATATCTTCGTCTCGTAATGATTTGTAATAGAGCGTACCGTTGCGGGCCAGGAACCATTCACCGGGTGCATCCAGAGCGGCTTTGAAATTCTCTAAGTGAAAACGCGTATTCTTTGGCCAACTGGAATAACTTTTGAGTTTCTCTCCAACCGTAATGATCGTATTGGCCGCCGTGTCAATCTCCGTCAGATACCGGCGGGTTATACACCACTTATGATAGGCCACTAACGTAACATCGCGAAGCTCCCCGCTGTCAAGATTTCGCAGAGGTGCAAGAGTATCGCCGCGCACGGGTGTAGTCCGTCGATATTTGTCCTTGCTGCCCTCGACCAAAACTTCAGAGGTCGCGCCCATATAGTCGTAGAACTTGTTTGGCGTACGAGCGCGCACAGTTCGACGACCGTTCACGAACAACTGCTCGAAATAGTACTTACCGGCAGCAACTTCCGATATATGAGTCTGCCAGATGCCGTTTTCACCGCGCTTGAAACCTGTAATCACACGTCCACCGGAAAATACCGGCCTGGCACCAACAGCCGCTTCGTAGCTAATCGGACATTTTTTCGTCCCGCTGTCTTTAGGGGTTAGTATGAAAGGTTCGCTCAGAGTATAAGTTCCGTCCATAACGATGACCCGCACGGGCTTTGTGATTGTCCGCCGTGATTTCAAACGCCGAATCGCATCCCGCGCACCTGCCAAAGAAGCCACCGGCCCGTCGGTGTGATTTTTGTTAGGCTGGGCATACCTTCCCGACCACCGGTCGTTACCCTCGGTGGAAACGTACAGCGTAACAGCTTCGGCGCACTGAACCAGAAATACCGAAAGCACCAACCAGCAAAAAAGAAACCTTAATGTTAAACCCCGCTCTATCATGTTAATTTACCTCCTATTAACGATCGCATAAAAGTAAACAACTGCTACTCAGGCAGTATAGTCCAATCCCAGCGGATAAAAAAGAAAAAAGATTAGACACATTTTAGCCGGGCGTTTTTCATCCAAGCTGTCGTCTATTTTTTCTTCCTTGAAAATCCCCACGGAACAGTGTAAATTACCTCTTAAAATGCGAGCACACCTTGGGCTTTTGCTTCTCGATTACGACGTTTGGGCTGCCAACAGGCCCTTCTATACGGTTGACTCGTTGTTTAATCCTGGATGTGGCTTATGCTTGAGGACGAAGCAGAATTAAAGAAAATCGCAGAACAGGTCGTGGCGAACATGCTTACCGCAAACATCGCCCAACAAAAGTTCTATACTGACAAGCGCCTCGGCAAAGAGTACTCGATTTTGATTACTCCCAATGCGTTTGACAAAAAACTTATCGCCATTGCTGTTCTCGGCTATCCTGAACAGGTGGGCGTCTGGTCATACACTCTGCTGCGCCAATCACGCCTCAGTGAATCCAGTATGGAACCCTATTTCCAAGAATTTGCAAAGCACGACTTTGGCCTTGTCGCCATCAACCCTAATTGCTTAGGCCCGGATATTGAAGGAGACTCATTCATTTATCAACTTGAGCAGGTTGTAGCTGACATTGCCCCTGACAGAAAAATAGGATTCATCGGTTTCTCCATGGGAGGCAAGATTTTGATCGATTTTTTACAGCAGCGTCCCGAGCTCTTAGACCGCGTGGCCGGCCTTGTATTGATTGACCCCACGTTGCCTAATCGGCTGGATGTTGGAAATATTCGTCGCTTACTCGATAACGACACCTTGCTTATCGCTTCGCAGGGTGAAGTCCACAGTCCGGGCGAGATTGCCTCAGTCCTGCTGCAAATCCCCAAAATCTCTTTTGGCGGAATTCATGGAGAAATGCCGAACAAGGCCCTCGCCCAAATCATCAAGTTTTACCAGCATCGCCTTTGATAATCAAAATCTTGACACAATAACGCACAGAAACTAAAATCGTTCACTTCTATATCGAGAGTCGAGCATCGAGTAACGAGAATCGGGTACCAAGTATCGAGGAACGAGTATGACAAAGATTAACGAAAACTTCCTGAAATTACAGGCTGGCTATCTGTTCCCGGAAATCGGCAGAAGAAAAAAGGCCTTTCAAAAAGCTAACCCGGATGCTGATATCATAAGTATGGGCATCGGCGATGTTACCCAGCCCCTGGCGCCGGCTGTTATCGAGGCGATGAAAAAGGCGGTTGACGAAATGGGTCAAAGGGAGACCTTCAGAGGCTATGATGACAGCGGCGTGGGGTATGAATTTCTAAGACAGGCCATAAAAGAAAATGACTTCGAGTCTCGCGGCGTCGATATCGACATCGACGAAATATTCGTCAGCGATGGAGCAAAATGTGATACCGGTAATATCCAGGAAGTCTTCGGCCTCGACAACGTCATCGCCGTATCCGACCCGGTCTATCCGGTATATGTGGATACCAACGTTATGGCAGGCAGAACAGGAGGACCAGCCGAGCAGGGTAAGTACGAAGGCATTGTTTATATGCCCTGTACCGAGGAGAATAGTTTTGTGCCGGATTTGCCCAAGGAAAAAGTCGATTTGATTTACCTGTGCTTCCCTAACAACCCCACAGGTGCAGTGGCAACAAAAGAGCAATTGAAAAAATGGGTCGATTATGCACGCGAGAATAAAGCGATAATTCTTTTTGACGCTGCTTACGAGGCCTTTATTTCCGAGGCCGATATACCGCATTCTATCTATGAGATTGACGGAGCAAAGGAAGCAGCCATCGAGTTTCGCAGCTTCTCCAAAAGCGCCGGCTTTACCGGTGTCAGATGCGCATTTACCGTTATTCCGAAACAGTTAAAGGCTTACACAAAAGACGGCAGGGCGGTCGAGGTCGCCCCGATATGGAAAAGGCGGCACTGTACAAAGTTCAACGGTGTATCGTATGTTACCCAGGCCGGTGCCGCCGCCGTTTACAGCCAACAAGGCAAAGAGCAAAACCAACGGATTATCGATATCTATATGACCAATGCTAAGCTCATCCGCGAGACGCTCAGCCGGCTTGGTTATACTGTTTACGGCGGCCTCAACGCACCATATATCTGGTTAAAGACTCCGAATGGCGTAAGTTCCTGGGAATTCTTCGATATATTACTCAACAAGGCACACGTTGTGGGCACTCCCGGTGTCGGCTTCGGTTCGGCCGGAGAAGGTTACTTTCGCCTAACCGCCTTTGCCACGCCGGACAACGTCAAAGAAGCCCTGGAACGCATAACGAACAATATATAGACTACTGAAAATAATATTTAGCCTGCGGTTTTACCACAGGTTTATAACCAGTTACCAATTACCAAATGACTGAGCCAACACTAACATATATCGGCCTGGGCAGCAATTTAGGCAACAGAGAGGGCCATATAAATAGTGCCCTCAAAATGCTCGCCGAAGTCTCGGATATCGAAGTCGCCCGTGTAAGTGAACTAATCGAGACCTCTCCACTGGCGCAAGCCGAGCAGCCTGAGTATTTAAACGCTGTTGCCGAACTAAGGACAACTCTAAGCCCGGGGGATTTATTCAAGACGCTGGTCAATATTGAAACTGCGCTTGGCAGAATACGGCAGAAAAAATGGTCGTCGAGGACCATCGATTTGGACATCTTGCTATTTGGTCAAGAGGTAATAGATAGTCCGCATTTGACCGTCCCCCATCCACAAATGCACTTACGTTCGTTTGTCCTCAAGGGTCTTTGCCGGCTCAACGGCGATTTGTTGCACCCTGTTATAAAAGAATCGGTCTGTGAATTAGCTAATCGATTGGGCGGCTGTGATTTCGTCTCTAACCCTGACCTGCCACAGCTTGTCAGCATAGCCGGCGTTATTGGCGTCGGAAAAACTACTCTGGCTAAAAAACTATCGACCCGCCTCGGCTGTCAAATGCTGCCCGAACCTTATGATACCAACCCCTTTATGCCTGACGTTTACGCTGGGAAAAAAGAGCTGGCACTGGATTCGCAATTATATTTCCTCACCAGCAGAGTTGAGCAGTTGAACCATAATACGTTGAAAACCGGACAAATATATATAAGTGACTATATCTTTGATAAAGAGCTTATCTATAGCAACCAAACACTAACCCCGGAACAATTGACCTTGTACGAGAAGATTTATCAGCTTTCTAACCGCAAGGTAACTTTGCCGGTGCTGGTGATATACCTGACCGATTTGCCGCAGAATTGCCTCAAGCGTATTCATAAGCGAAATCGTCCTTATGAACAGAAAATTGAACAGTCGTTTTTGGAAAATCTTGATGCCGATTACCAGCAGCTCTTGAATCACTGGAAAATCTGTCCTGTCATCCGTAAACAGACCTCAGAGCTGGACTACACTGATGATGCCAATATCAACCATTTAGCAAATCAGATAAAATGTTACGTAATGACGGCGGATAGAATATATGTTCCTGTAAACAATATTTAGCCTGCGGTTTTACCGCAGGTTTGTATTCAATTACCAATAACAAAATGGAATTTGCAAAAACAATAGAATCGGTCAGAAGCCAGGTAAAAGCCGCCCGCAGCGGTGGCAAAAAAGTCGGCCTTGTCCCGACAATGGGAGCACTCCACGTCGGCCACATCTCGCTAATCGAAGCAGCAGTCGAGAAATGCGACTTTGTTGTAGTCAGCATCTTTGTCAATCCTACACAGTTTGTCCCCGGCGAAGATTTTGAGAAATATCCGCGACCTCTGGAGGCCGACCTGGAAATTTGCAAAAAGGCAGGCACTGATGTTGTTTTCGCTCCGACGCCGGAGCAAATGTACCCCGCGGAAAATATTACCTGGGTAAGCGTCGAAAAATTGACCGAGTCCCTCTGCGGTCAATTTCGTCCGGGCCACTTTCGAGGAGTAACTACTGTCTGTACCAAGTTATTTAATATCGTTGCTCCTGATATTGCATTCTTCGGCCAAAAAGACGCCCAGCAGGCAATCGTTATCAGGCGAATGGTCGCTGATTTGAATATGCCTTTGGAAATTGTCATCTGTCCCACGGTCCGCGAACCGAACGGCCTGGCCATAAGCAGCAGAAATAAATATCTAACCGAACAGCAGAAAAAGGATGCAGCGAATATTTACAAATCCCTCCAAAAGTGCCGTCAAATGATTGACGCCGGCGTCAAAGAAACCACAGAAATCATCACCGAGATGCGCAAAATATTACAACAGGTCCCGTCAATAGAGATAGAATACATAAGTATCGTTGACGCCGAGACGCTCCGGAATATTGACCGAATTGCCGGCAAAGCCCTCGCAGCGGTAGCCGTCAAAATCGGCCCCGCAAAACTAATAGACAACATTCTCGTGGACGTATCAAAATAAGATTATATAATGACGGCTTATTATTTGTAAGTAGAATAGTGAATCGAAACACAAAACACCAATTATGTTTGTAAAGATATTAAAAAGCAAGTTACATCGTGCAACGGTTACTGAGGCGAAGCTGCACTACCCAGGCAGTATCGCCATAGACTCTGCCCTGATGGAAGCAGCCGGCATATTGCCTTACGAATCTGTTTTGGTCGCCGACTTAAACAATGGCAACCGGCTGGAAACCTATGTCGTCCCCGCAGAAGCCAACTCCGGCCAGATTGTAATTCTTGGCGCAGCGGCCCGGTTGATTAAGCAAAAAGACATCATTATCATTCTCAGTTTTGGCTTTTTTACCCCCGACCAGGCCAAAGAATTTAAACCAAAAATCGTCGTTCTTGACAAAAATAACAAAATTAAAGGTAGCGAATAAGAATAGCCGATGGTGGTTACTATCTAAATACAAACGGCTAAAAGATATACGCAATACGATATACGCGATACGATAAATGTTTCCTGAGCTTTTCGAGATACCTTTCATACATCTGACCGTAAAAAGCTACGGCCTGATGATGGTCATCGGTTTTCTTGCTGCCGTCTCTCTGATAAGGCACCTCAGCCGCAATATCACACTCAACCCTCAGTTCATTACCAACGCCGCCCTTTACTCGTTGATAGGCGGAGTAGTAGGGGCGCGTCTGTTTTACGTACTTCATCATTTCGAGCATTTCAAAGAAAACCTGGGCTCTGTCTTTGCTATCTGGCAGGGTGGCCTCGAGCTTTTAGGCGGCGTGATTTTGGCCATCACCATCATCATTTTTTATCTCCTCTATCACAAGCTACCCATACGTCGTTACCTCGACATCCTCGCTATCGGCCTGATGCTGGCTCTCGTCTTCGGCAGAATCGGCTGCTTTCTAAACGGCTGCTGCTTTGGCAAACCAACAGAACTACCCTGGGCCGTCCGTTTCCCCTATAACTCGTTCGCTTACAACAGTCAAATAAATGCAAATTTAGAAAGGAACAGACTCGATCCTCAGTTAATATTACCTAAAGGAGAATATTTCGGCTTTATTGACAAGGACGGAAATTGGCACACAAAACTATACGAAGACTTAACCGAGCAGCAAAAAATCGAGGTTACCAAAGGCAAATATCGATGCCTGCCTGTCCACCCAACCCAATTATATTCATCCGCCGCCGGCGCTGTCTTGTGCCTCATACTTTACCTTTTTTGGCGAAGGTCGCAAAACGCCGGCAAAATCCTTACCAAACCCGGCTCAACCTTTGCTTTGATGTTTGTTGTTTACGGTATCACACGATTTTTTATTGAATTTTTGCGAGATGACAATCCCTTTGAATTTAACGGCCTGACAATATCGCAAATTATCGGAATCGCTATGATTATCCTCGGTGCGGTTTTGATAGTAATATTTCAAAAAATGAAACCCAAAACTCCTAAATCTTGAGTCTTGTGTCTTATGTCTTGGGTCTTATGTCTTTTTTAACTTGAACATTTCGAAAAATTGGCCATACTATATAATAAATAATACCGAGCAACGAAAAACGAGTATCGAAATTATGGGTCTTTACGACAGAGATTACACTCAAGCGGATTTTCAGTCGCAATACCGCCACGCAGCACATCCGCGGATGTCCTTTCCCCGGCTAACACCGGTTGTTAAATGGCTGCTAATAGTCAACATAGTGGTTTTTCTTTCGGGGTTTCTAATACCAAAATTCGGTGCTTTTCTACTTTATTGGTTCTCCGTGTGGCCAAAAGACCTTGGAATGTCCATGCAGATTTGGAGACTTATCACATACCAATTCCTGCACGGGGGACTGGGGCACATCTTCTGGAATATGTTTATCTTGTTCTTTTTCGGGTCAATGCTCGAACGACTCTGGGGCAGCAGGAAATTTCTGACCTTCTATCTTGTATGCGGAGCAACGGGAGGAATATTCTATCCTATCCTGGCCCATATAGGCTGGCTTGACGTTGCTTTCTTAATTGGTGCCTCGGGCTCTATTTTAGGAATGCTTGCCGCCGCGGCGATTTTGTTCCCGAACATGATAGTTTACGTATTTGGCGTTTTTCCTCTGAGGATGTCCATCGTGGCGATAATTCTGGTGGTTATGAGCATATTGCCCTTGCTGCGGCCTGATGTCTCTGCTAATGCAGGCGGCGAAGCAGCGCATCTCGGAGGTATGGTTGCAGGAGCGATCTATGTAATTTCAGAAAAGTGGCGGCAAAAATTCAAGATGAAAGTACAAACAGGTATCTGGCAAAAAAAAATGACCGAGCACCGCGATCTGCAATTAGAGCTTGACCGCATTCTGAAAAAAGTTCACGACCACGGCCTGCACAGCCTCACCCACAAAGAAAAGAAGATACTCAAACAAGCCACAAAATCCGAGCAAATGCGAAACAAATGGTAAAAACACCGGTCGTTCACTTAAAATTCAACACCGCGAATTGGCCGTGATATTTACGGGCCGCTCTGTCATAGGCCTTCGCCTCCTCAGTCTCATCGGTGAAGTAGCTCAGATGCAGGCTTTTTCGGTTTACTACTATTTTGACCACCTCGATTTTCGGCATACAGATTACTTGCAAAATGTACGATAAGACTGTAAGCTTGAGATACAGAATGTAGATAGTAAAACATTACAAGTTACAGAAACAAAAGGGATTCAATGGTCAGCTTAATTGACAAACACCGTGAAGCGTTGATAGATTTGTGCCAAAAGTACCACGTTGCGAGGCTGTATGTGTTCGGCTCCGCCGCGAGGGGCGATTTTGAGAAGTCAAGCGATATCGATTTTCTTGTCGAATTTGACAGTGAGGTAACTCATCGCCGATTCGACAATTATTTTGAACTGCATCGTGCTCTGGAGCAGCTATTTGCTCGTCCGATAGACCTGGTTGAGCCGGGCGGCCTGCGTAATCCATATTTCATCCGCCAGGTCAACGAAACCCGGAGGCAAATCTATGCCGCATCATGAGCCAGAAAAATACCTTTACGATATGCTCAGCAGTTGTGAGTTTTTGCTTGAATTTACCGGCAACAAAGCGGTTGATGATTATATCAATGACCGTGCCTTTCGTTCGGCGGTAGAACGCGAATTACAGATTATTGGCGAGGCCTTAATTGGCTTGGAGAAAGTTGCACCGGCTGTTGCCTCCCAGATTCCTGAATATCAAAATATCATTGGCTTCCGTCATGTCCTTGTGCATGGGTATGACAGTCTGGACCCAATGACGGTCTGGAATGTAGTCGAAACAAAACTTGAAGACCTCGCCCAAATGATCAAGTCGCTGCTCAAGAGATATGAATAAGGCAGCAGGGGCCATTTATGTGTTCTCACGCTCTTGGCGTAGCAAATTCAAATTGAAAATCGGAGCCGGCCAATGGAAAAAAAAGATGGCCGAGCAGCGCAACCTCCAGTTTGAGCTTGACCGCATTCTGAAAAAAGTTCACGACCACGGCCTCCACAGCCTCACCCACAAAGAAAAGAAGATACTCAAACAAGCCACAAAATCCGAGCAAATGCGAAACGAATAAAAACATTTTCAAAAGCTGAAATCTGAAATTCCAATTATCCTGCTCATTTTTGTTCAAATTCACCGCAGCAGCAGTCGATGGCAACTTCGGGCCATCGCGGCTCTTTCCCAATATCTTTACCACCTATTTGGAAGCTTGCGCCTGGTCGAGGTGCGTGCCTGCGGCATTCGCCCTTGTTGTCCTCGGCCTTTTGCGGCACAAAGAACCGGCATTGGCCACATTTTTCACTGGGCAGCATATCTCACCTCACGTTAATTTAATAGTATAGGAATTTGTAACAATAGCGAAAATAGACAATGTGGCTAAAAGGGTTCCGCCGAAGGCGGTTAATTTAATACGAATCGCACCTTTGTTTTTCTAATCCTCGCGCTCACAAGAGCTTATAAGTTTTAGAAAAAAATGAGAAAAAATCACTAAGTAGCATTGACAGGTACCTTGCATTGCTATATAGCGAGTTTTACGAATGCTGGGTTTTTTGATGGCTGGATCGACCAGCTTCGGAAAGGAGTAAGTGAATTTTATGAATATGAATGCTGGTTTTTTGATAACTGGATTTCTTCTAATCTTCTTAGTCTAAAGCCTTTTTGCCTTCTGGTCAACAGGGATTGCCATGCCGAGCAAAGAGAAGCATCTGGCCTATGAATGAGAATAATCCCGATAAATCAGGACCTGTGCAATCTGTGGTTCAGAAGAACATCGAATCCGCGTAAACGTCCTGGAACTCCGGCTCGTGGGCGATTTCGATATATTCGATTTTGCGTGCCAATTCGCCGGCCAATTCCCGGCATTGGCGATTCAGAAGTATCATCCGTGCGCCGGAAACGGCGGCATTACCTACAAAACGGATTTTTTCCGCAGGAACTGCGGGCAACAGGCCTATTCGCAGCGCACTTTTCTTTCGGATATAATTGCCAAAGGCACCGGCCAAAAGGATATGTTCTATATCGCAATCTTCAAGGCCGATTCTCTTTTGTAAAAGCCTGATGCCGGCCCGGATGGCAGCTTTCGCTAATTGCGTTTCGCGGATGTCCTTTTGTGTCAGAAACACTTTCCGCTCACTTACGTTCGCGGCTCTGTTGAGGCAAAAGGCCAATTGGCCATCCTGTTCGATGATTCGTGAGAAAATGGCCGATGGGAGCTTGTCCTTCAGTTTTTGCGGTTCCACAAAACGCCCTGTTGCATCGATTATACCCAAATTCAGCATAACTGCTACTGCGTCAATCAGGCCGGAGCCGCATATCGAGCGGGCCGGGCAGTTTCCTATTACGTCCAAATCTATATCATCTCCGTTTACAACGACAGCCTCAATTGCTCCCTGTGCCGCTCTGCTGCCGCAGGTTATACGTGCGCCTTCCAGTGCCGGCCCGGCCGCGCAACTGGCCGCATAGAGTTTGCTCTTAGTGCCGAGTACAAGCTCGCCGTTTGTGCCGATGTCAACGACCAGCGTCATTTCTTCTGCTGAATTTATATCGACCGCGAGCGCGACAGCGGTGGTATCTGAGCCGACGAAGCCGGCTATATTCTCAACGGTATGGATGTTACCTGCGGGGTTTATCCGCAAAGCTAATTCGCCGGCGGGCAAATCGTGGGCATCGAGTGAAAATGCCTTGTACGGTGCCTGGCCGAGCTGGGTTACAGGCAATTTGAGAAAAATATGGTTCATAGTTGTATTGCCGACGACGCACATTTCATATATGTGGTTTGCATCGATAGAGGTCTTTTTGCACAGCTTTGTGGTCAGGTCATTTATGCAATCTATTATGGTTTTCTGTAATTCAGCTAATTTCTCATCAGTTTGTGCATATGCGATTCTGCTGATGACATCATCGCCGTATCGGCTTTGCGGATTGAGCACAGCTTCTGTAGCCAGGCATTGGCCATCAGTCATATTGATTAGTTTGGTAACAACGGTCGTTGTGCCGATATCGACGGCTATGCCGAATATCTTGTCCGGGGCAGCTTTTGCCTGATATTTTTCATGTATAGTCGCAGCCAAGTCGATTTTTGTATCGATGCCGTGTTCCAGGATTTTCTGTTCGAAGAATCTGGAGCTGTTGGGAATTGTTACTGTAAGGTCGCTTTGGATATGGTGCTGACAGGCGAGGACCTCTTGGGCGTCCGGCTCAATCTTTACCAGACACTTTTTACAGGTACCTTTACCGCCGCAAACGGTGTTCAGGATTATGCCGGCCTGCTCCGCAGCCTCGACAAGTGTCGCGCCTGCGTGAATGGAAATTTGCTTATCGTCGGGTTTGAAAGTGATTGTGAAGTGTTTCATTCTCGTATCCGCCTGTCAGTCCTAAGGACTCCGCCGGAAGGCGTCCCCGCCGTAAGGCGTCCCCAAGCGGACAAGCGGACTTACGGAGAAGCGGACATATCCATCTCGTATCTCGTTACAACTTTTGCGAGATACTTTTGACGAGATACACATTTTGTCGCTCATGCTCAGCTTATTTTATGCCGAATTTTCCAGCGTGCTCGTCTCTTTTTACTGCCCACTTTGCGCCTACGTCTCGGCTTTGCCATCTATTTCTCCACAAACAGACCAAAATTGTTTATTGCAAATAACTTTTAAGCCTCTTCAATATATGATATTATAAACGAAGTTAAAAGTAAAAAATAAAAATTAAAAAAACAACGAACAAAAAGTTCGCAGTTTAACTATCAAAAAGGGTCAGGCCACGCTGTCAGTAGCGCTTTTATTAGAACCTGGTTTTTCGGCGAATTAGATTAGGGTGCAAAAATGATACAATGCAAAGATTGCGAGTTTTGTGAGATGGGTCCCAGCGGCAAAAGGGCCTTCAAATGCGACCCGTTTACCAATATCAAAGAGCCGGAATGCATAGCCAAATGGCAGCTTATCCGCCTGGATATGCTGTTGGCCAGCTATCAGGGAATGCTCAAGTGGTATGGCAAACTGGCACCATTACAGGATAAAATCATCCAATTTATGCAGCGGGAAATCAATGAGCTGGATGAGGCTGACCAATGGAAGCTCGATGACGAAGAGCAGGAGGAGAAGGATGAGGAAGAGGACATCTGAATAATGCTCTGTTAAGGCTCAAATGATGGCTTGTCATTCCCGCTAAACCTGTCCTGAGCAACGTCGAAGGAGCGGGAATCCAGGTTTATTGATGGTATTGGATTCCGCATCAAAGCCTGCCCTGAGCAAAGCCGAATGGGTGCGGAATGACATCCCTCAAAACACGCTTGACAGAGCAATAGGTTAAAAGCCAGAGGCCTTATGCGTTTGTCCGGTTATCAACGGTGCCAATGTGTTCTTTTCTTCTTCAAAATGGATTAGAAGACACCATATAGGACCACCAAATTTTATCCGGACGTTGATTTTTGTGGATTTTTGCAATAAATCGTCTCCCCAAGCCGTCTTTATTTATGTAAAAAACGCTTAAATATGACAAAAAGCGATGACTTAGCCCAGATAATAATCGGCTGCAAGAACAAGGATTCTAAGTGCTTTTCGCAGATAGTCGATATGTATGCAAGCCGATGTTACGGTTATTTTTACCGTTTGACGGGCAATAACGACCTTAGTGACGAGCTGTTAAGCGAGCTATTTGTCAAATTGGTTGAGAAAATCGGTTCTTATAAAGGCGGCTCCTTTGAAGGCTGGCTGTTCAAAATAGCGTCTAATATCTTCTACGATTATTTAAGGGCCAAGCAGCGACGGGAAAAATTGCTCGATGTTCAAAAAAAACAAATTGAATCACAGATTACAGAGCCAAAACAATCCGACAACGAGCAAATTGATAAGTTACAAATACAGCTCAGAAAGCTGGACACAGATACGAGAGAATTGATAATGCTGCGTTTTTATTCGCAATTGAGCTTCAAGGAAATAGCGGTGATACGGTCCGAGCCGATTGGGACGACATTGGCGAAGCTCCACCGGGGGCTAAAGAAACTGCGGGAGTTAATGAAGTGAGAATATTATGAACGATGGAAATCAGGAAAATTTGAAAGAGCTGTTCGAGAAATTCCTGGATGCCGAACAGGCTGAAAGCTGCGCTGAGGACGTTCAAAAGGCTGAGCAAATCCTCCGTGAACACCCTGCGCCCGAGCCTGATGATATGCTCATAGCCAATATAAAGGCTGAAATCGCCATGCGTCTGCCGGCAGGAAGAACATACGTTTTTAAGCAAATAGCTTACAAGGTAGTCGGCATTGCGGCGGCAGTTATTATTCTGACGGCGATAGGCCTAAGATTATTCGAAAAAGGCAACGGCGAACCAGGCCCAGTGGTATATGCCTCGATAATATCCACAGCAATTTGGGAGAGCGATGATATTGCCGCCGTCGATGCGAACCTGGCGATTTTCACTGTTGAAATTGAGCAGATTGAAAACGAACTGCTGGCCTTGCGGTTGGGCGAAGACGACGGCAACGGCGACAGAAGCGTAACTGAATTGGAAATGGAGTTGATACAAATTAATAGTGATTTCTGGAAGGGGTAAAGAAATGGAGTTTAGTCGTAGAATCATTGTAGTTCTCGTAATGGCAGTTGTGGCAACAGTAATCGTCCTGCCTTCTTCTGCTGAAGAGAAGAAGGATGAAAAAAACATCTGGACTGAGGGCGAATCAAGAGGACCAGGACGGGGACCAGGGCCGGGACGAGGGTCAAGAAGGTTCGAACTAACAGATGAGGAAATTGACCGCGTTATGAAGGGCCTGAAGGAAAGCAACCCGGAAAAGGCAAAGGAATTGGCCAAGCTGCGCGAAAAAGAACCGGAGAAGTTCAGAGACGAGCTTAGAAGGCACGGCCGTGAGGAGTTCGGCAAGATAATCAGAGAACGTATAGACAACTGGAGGAAGAGAAGACGTGCAGAATTTCTTGAATCGCTTGAAAAGCTCGTCCCCAAGGAAGCCCGGGAGCTGGCTAAATTAAAAGATACAAACCCTGACCTTTATGCAGAGAAATACGAGCTCATCTTGAGAAAATATGGACGAATTATTGAAGAGGGAAGAAGAAATCCTGAATTAGCTGAGGTCCTTATAGAAGATTTGAAACTGAAGAAAAGACGAGATGAGCTGCTCAAAAAAATCAAAGCTGTCAAAAGCGAGAACGAAAAGAAAAAATTAGTAGCTGAACTGGAAGAGGTGGTTGCCGGTAGATTCGACTTGATTGTCAGAAGAAAGCAAATAGCATACGAACGGCTGCTTAGGTGGCTTGAGGGGCTGCAAAAACGTATCAGGGAAAGCAGAGGTGAGATTGTCAGGTGGAGGGATGAAAAATTAAAGAATGAAAACGTAAAGCAACGAACTGGCGATTTGCTCGAAGAAATCCCAAAATTCAATTGGGACTGATGATTAAATTGACTATTGACTATTGACTATTGACTATTGACTATTGACTATTGACTATTGACTATTGATAACTGGTAATTGGTGAGTGGTTAAATGGAGGGGGATGAACTCAATTTCAAATTTTATATTTAAGATTTGGGGCAAGAAAACCCTAAATAAGAGATTGTCACGGCCATCTTCGGCGAATGATAACGACCACCAACCTCGAAGCAAGACGCTGACCGCTATCT
>JADFJC010000207.1 GCA_022566315.1 Planctomycetota bacterium | reverse complement strand
CTCGTCATCATAGACAAGCTCCATCCCGGTGCCGAGCATCCGGGTATCTTCTGAAACGAATTTGACCGAATTGGCCGTTGAAAGCTGCGACTTCTCGCTGAGAAAAATAATGTCGTCAAGATAAATATGGCTCTCTTTGATGTTACTTGAGCCCTCAGGCAGAATATGGACAACTACATTCCCGGTAAATGTTGCATCCTTCGGAGTTGACTTGCCCACAGCGGTTTCGACCTGGACATTCCCAATATCAGCCGTGATGTAGCATTTGAAATTGCGTCGATAAATATTCATATACGGCTTTTCAATTTCCCATATATCTCTTATCTTGTGCACAAGTCTCTCGAAGCCCCATTCACGTTCAACTTCTTGATTCTTGTTGAGGGTTATGAATCTGGCCTTTTGGATGGTTTCAACCCCAATCTCACCGAGCAATCCAACTTTACTGTCAAACCCGCCGAGGTTGCTGTCGGCAACAGCGTCAGCGAATTCGGCTCCTGCACCGGTATCTATCGGAGGTGTTTTGTTTAGCCTGCTAAAGAGCAGATATATTACAAGTACAGCCGCCAGCGAAATAAAGCCTATAACAAATTTTCGCATCTCAACAATCCTATTTAGCGCTCAAGGCAGATATCTGGCCATAAGCTTCTGCCATCTGCCGCTATTTTTTAGAATGTATTCTATTACTTCCCGCACAGCACCACTGCCGCCGGGGTGAGTGGTTACGTAATCAGCATATTGTTTAACTTCATCAACCGCATTGGCAACAGCCACCCCAAACCCAGCGTATCTTATTACCGGCAAATCCGTCAAATCATCTCCGATGTAAGCCACCTTGTCCGGCGAAAGACCAAGCTGCTCAAGAAGCTTCTCAAAGACAGGCAGTTTATTGTGACAGTCCTGAAATACATATTCTATCTGCAATTGCTCAGCTCTGCGTTGTGTCGGCTCCGAAGCCCTGCCGCTGATTAAGGCAACCTTCAGGCCTGCCCTTTGCCACATCCGAATTCCATGACCGTCCAGCGAATTGAAGAATTTACTTTCACTACCGTCGGCGTTAATAACCAGCGTTCCATCCGTCAGGACGCCGTCAACATCCATAACTAACATTTCTATGTCCGTAAGGTCTGCCATAGTAATATCGATTCTCGATATTCACCCCGCCTTTTCTACGAGCATCGAGTATCCAGCATCGAGTATCCCTTTTTAACTATCCGACAACTTTTATTGTTACGATATCCTGTACATCGATTAGGCCGAGGGGCCTGTTGTCCGCATCAACCACCGGAAGCTCATCAATTCTATATTTATGGAAAATGGCAGTGGCTTCGGCGGCAAGGGCATCGGCTCTTATTTTCTTACAATCAGCCGTCATAACATCACCGGCCTTGAGCTTAAAAGCCCCGGAGTTGTGTTCTGTTACCAGACGCCGAAGGTCGGCATCGGTGATTATCCCCGCCAATTTTCCATTTTTGCCGACAACCATCACAGCTCCGTGCCGCTTTATATCGCCTGTCTTTTCAAGCAGCTGTTTTATCGTATCAGCAACCTCAGCGATAGGCAATTTTTCGCCCGGCCTGAACATCATCGATTGTTCAACCGTCATCAGCTTTGAGCCGAGCGAACCGCCGGGATGGAACCTCACATAATCCTCAACGCTGAATTTACGTGCCTTCATAACGGTAAAGGCAAGGGCATCACCAACCGCTAACATACAGGTAGTAGAAACACTCGGCGCAACGCCAAGTGGACAGGCTTCACTCATCACCCCCATACACAGCGCCACGTCGCTATGCTCGCAGAGAGTTGAGTCGCTCTGGCCGGTTATCGCAATCAGTTTAATCTCCTGCTGTTTGACCAGATTTATCAGCCGAACAACTTCATCCGTTTCGCCGCCATAACTTAGAACAATTACAATATCGTTTTCGCGCAGCCTTCCCATATCGCCGTGGACAGCTTCAGCAGGATGAAGAAAGTGGCTCGGCGTGCCGGTCGAAGCCAGGGTAGCGCTTATTTTCTGCCCGATTATACCCGCCTTGCCGATGCCGCTTACTATACAGGAACCGCTGCAGTTATAAATCATCTCGCAAGCCTGCACAAAAGACGCATCAACAATCGGCGTAATAGAGCGTATCGCATCCGCCTCGGCCTCGATCACTTTTCGCGCATATTCAAGGTCAAATTCCACGTATCAGCCCCATATCAATCGATTATTGCTTCTTAACTATTTACTATTGGATTACCAGTTATTATGACTTTGTTTTTTAGAAAACATCAGGCCAGAGATTATCATTGCGAGCAGCCTCGCAATGACACTTTGCAAAGGTTTTCTACAGAGCATCGATTTACAATTTTACTACACTTCCCCGCTGGTTGTAGCAGACCAAATCGTGTTTTTCGCCGGCGTAATTCGACGCAGAATGAATAATCACACGTTTATTGTTAAGCTGTTCTACTTGTGCAATCGCTGTCCGCTTGGTATTCTGCAGATAATCAGCGACTTCCGGCGAGACAAACAGCTCAATGCGTTTTATCTGTTCTTCCGATGCTGACAAATTCAACAGCCGAATAATTTCGATAGCCAACGACTCATGGCTCTTAACAAAACCCGTACCGCCGCAATGCCGACATGCAAGATAGGTGGCTGATTGCAGCGAAGGACGCATTCTCTGGCGTGTCATTTCCACTACGCCGAACCTGCTTATGCTCAATATTCTCGAGCGGGCACGGTCGGTCTTGACAGCAATCCGAAAAGCCTTTTCCACGGCCTTGCGGTGTCTGGCATCACGCATATCAATAAAATCGCAAATTATCAGTCCCCCAAGGTCTCTCAATCTAAGCTGGCGGGCAATTTCAGCCGCCGCTTCAATATTGCTCTCGTAAGCAGTTTGCTCTGCGTTTTTCTGCTTGCGATATCGCCCGCTGTTGACATCTATCGAAACCAAAGCCTCAGTTTGCTCAATTACAATTGAACCGCCGCTTTTAAGCTCAACCCTGCGAGACTGGACTTTTGCAATCTCCTCCTCAATCCGATATTTGTGAAACAGTGGAACTTTGCCGTCATAATACGTTACTCTTCGTTTCAAACGCGGTGCAGCTATGGCAAAAAATTCCCTGATTTTACGAACCACGTTTTCCGAATCACATATTATGTTACTTATCTTACTGTTAAATACATCTCTCATCGTCCTGATAACCAAATCGGATTCCTGATAAAGCTCGCCGGGCGTTTTTTCAGTCTCTATCCGTTTTTCAATAGTTCTCCACAACCGCCCCAGATACCTCAAATCGTTTTGCACATCCCTTTTTGAGCATCCCTGCCCGGCCGTTCTGATAATAAAGCCCTGCCCTTTCGGGGGATTGCTGTCATCAAGAATCTGGCGCAGTCTCGTGCGCTCGTCCTCATCCTCAATCTTATGCGAAACTCCGTGTTTTCGCATCCAGGGCATCATAACCAGATATTTACCCGGCAAAGCAAGATATGTGCTAAGGGTTGCCCCCTTGGTCCTTAAGCCTTCTTTTGTTACCTGTACGACAAGCTCCCGTCCGTTCCGAAGGCAATTCTGAATAGGCGGCCGTTCCCTTAGCGATTTCCTTCGGCCAATGTTCTCGGCATGCTTACCGCCGACCCTCAAAAAATATCGAGGGTGCAGGTCGCTGATGTGAAGAAATCCATTTTTGCCTATACCAAAGTCGATAAACGCCGCCTGGATGCCGGATTCAATATTTACCACTTTTCCTTTATAAATATTACCGACGTGGCTGCTCAGACTCGCCCTTTCGATGTATAGTTCCTCAAGCGAACCATTCTCGATTACCGCCACCCTGCACTCTTCACTCTCAGCCACATTTATGAGCATCTCTCTTGCCATTTTCGTATCCCCACTGGTATTTACTATTTACTATTTGCTATTGTCAATTGCTTTTCCACTGCACACTTGTACGTCTAATCGGCGACGCTAACTTTTCTACATCCAGTTCAAGCAGCTTCAAAATTTCATCAACACGTATCGAACCAGCTGAACTGATTTTGCACTTGACAATTATACTGTCTCTGTCCAGTTCAATCGATTCCAAAAAACCTCTAACATCAATATTTTTGATTCTCGATTTTCTTTTGTCTATCTGCCGTTGGACGCTAATGCTTTCACTCGCCAACAATCGCTCAATCGTCGTCTTTAACTGCTCGTTGAGATATTCCTTCCGCACCGCTAACACATAAGTAGCTGAACAAGGCTGAAATGAAGTACCCGGCTGGGCAACATTTACCGAAAGCAGCTCACAGCCCTCAGGCAGTTGCTTTGAAAGCGCAGCTTTTACCAAATCGCACAAATCACTTTGACCATTAAGCATCGAGCATCGAATACACAGCAGCTCATCATCCGAGACAACCCCTACCGGCCTCGGCAGAGGCAGTGATAATTTCGGACGAGGATTGAAACCCTGACTGTATTGGATTTTTAGACCCGCTCTAACGCAGGCCCGCTGAAAAACCCTGAGCGTCTGGGCGTGCGAGAGAAATCTCAGATTGCCCCCTATCCTGAATTTTATTACCAGCAGGCTAATTTCGTTCAAAGCTGCTATATGCGTATCTCCTTAACAGCGTTTGCATATACAATTTAACATTATGCCCATCTTTGCCGGAAAAACAACCATTTTTTACCAAATATGAAGGTACCTGTATGCAAAATTCGAAAAAGTGAAATTTTTGGCACATTGGCAATAGTTCAGAAACAGGTCCCATTTTTTACAAGAAACTTGGTCCGACGCGGCGAAGGCCT
>JADFJC010000206.1 GCA_022566315.1 Planctomycetota bacterium | reverse complement strand
TACGCTTCACAATTCACGCTTCACGAGAATGAGATACAATCTACGAATTATTACGTACGAAATTATAAGCTTTTTATGCAAAACAAACCCAATCTTGTCCGCCGTAGGCGGATTGCAAACTCAGTATATACAATGGATTATGAAAATAAATGGCCGTGGAGAGTCCGAAAAAACAAACCCAATACAAACCCAAACAAACCCAATCTCCGTAGAGCAAGAATGGACGTAAACTCAATTACAACAAAGGATTACAGAAAAAAAGATGATTTCGTAGTCCGAATAAACAAAGCCAATTCAAACCCAATCTCCGCAACGCCCAAAATGAACGTAAACTTATATGTTATAGAGGATTATGGAAATGAAACCACCTTCAGGCCCCAAAAAAACAAACCCAAACAAAGCCAATTTCTGAAAATTAAAAACTCTATTGTTGGTAAATTAGGTACTTTTTACTCTGCTTTAGTCAACTGTTGGATTTGCACTTCGCGGACATGCAATTCCGCGGATTGCCCCTCGATATACAGCCCGATTTTCCCTTTCGCAGGCCCACTCACCCAGACAACGCCGATTTCCTTTCCATTGAGCCAGACCTGGATTCTATCGCCCTCGACCTTGACCGAGAGAGTATTCCAGCCCTCGCGGTCCACAAGGTCTTTGCGCAGGTTCACAAGCGCCAGCCCCTTTCCCGGCACACAAACGCTGCCGGTAAAGGCTATGGCCTTTGGCTTCTCGAATATCTCAATCCGTGGGCCTTGCTCTGAGCCTGCACCTCGCAGCCAGATGCCGGCGTGGATGGGCCATGTGGCTTGGAACGTTACCGCCAGCAGGTAGTCCTCATACTCAGCCTTGGTCCAAAGAACGCCGCCTTTGCCGTTTGCCCCGGGTCTCGCAATGATTCGACCACGCTTAACAGTCCAGGAAGCGTTGCCCGAAGGCTGCCAGCCGGCAAGGTCACGGCCGTTGAAGGCAGCAATCCATTCGGCAGCTTGCTCATCCTCGGACGGGTTTATCGGTTTGGTGATGTTGTGTGTACCGTGGCAGTCCGTGCAGATTGAATCACGTGAAACGGCCCGGCCGTTCGGTCGCATTCGGCCTCGCCATTTCTCTAAAAAGTCCTCCACCGCCACAGGGTTCCTGTGGTCCTGGCGACCATAAACACTGCGTTCTCCGCCCGGCTTGTGGCACGAAGGATTCGAGCACATCTTATTTACCTCTGCCCTGCCGAACAGAAGGTCGGGCTTGGTCATCAGCATCTCATCGTGCATGTGCTCAGTTGACAGGCCGTGACATTCATCACAGGTAACATCCATATCCAGGTGGTTTGTCGTAAGCTCCTCGGTTTTAAGATCGGGATGACAAACGTAACACTTATTGTTTCCACCCGGTTTTTCAGCCTGCGACTCATCTGCAAAACAAACAGTGAACACACATACAAAAGCTGCAAAAACAAGTATCCCCCCCGCAAGATATAAATTAGTTCGATTATTCAAGCGCACTGGTTTTCTCCTTGTATTAGACCAAATAGAGTTATGCAAAATTGAGGTTAGGCATAAGACTTTAGACCAAATCAAAGCGGCCCCGCTGCTTCGCTTTTGCTGCTCGGCTGAACTCGCCAAAGTCTCGCTGAAGCAAAACGGCGGGGGCACCGCCCACTACCGGTTTAAATCCTGCACCGGCAGATAGGCTTGCGTGCAACCGCCATTCTGTCAGTCATTAAAGTTCTGATTGCTCGTAAAGTAACTAAACGACTTCCCAGTCGCGCAGCCACTCGTATTCCTTGGGCAAATTAGCCCACTGCTGCTCGGTAATATCCATCAGCCATTCCTTATCCGCCGCCGACATTCCCAGCGAACGCGTGTACGAGGCGCGAGCGGCGTTCTCAACTTCATAGACCGTTGATAACCCCGGCACTGCGGCTGTGATGGCTTCGTTCGCAAGGATGCACTGGAGCGTCAGCCGAGCTAAGTCATTCTCCGTCTTACTGCCTACGCCCATTACCGGGAACTTGACTTTGCCGTCGCTGTCCTTGAAGAGGCTGCCGCCAAAGTATGGCTTAATCGTAACAACCCCAACATCCTGCTTGAGAACAACCTCGAATATACTCTGCGTCTGGTCGGACCCATGACCCGGATTGACCTCTTCGACATTACCGGCTACCGGAGACCGGCCTTTTACCTTAGTCTTAGCGCTGCAGGGGAAGATTATCATCTCGAATTCAGAGTAATTGTTTAGAACATTCTCGAACCAGGGACGGCAATGACAGCTCATACCCAGATGCCGAACCTTGCCGGCTTTATGCAGCTTCTGGAAGGTCTCTATCAAGACTTCAACTTCAGGGTCGGTATTAAGCTGATTTGTCCCGAGTTTTCCCGCCATTTTGGCCTGGGGACGCCAGATGTCGAGGTAGTCGGTCTTCAGCAGTCGCAGGCATGTTTCGACGTTGAAGGTCTGGTCCTTAACGTTACAGCGATTGGATCCGCGCGGGCCGAGGTTGTGGATATCGGCGCCGACGTACATCTTATCGCGCCGTCCCTTAAGGGCCACACCATAGCACAAACACTCAGCAGCGGTGGTGATATCCAGGTAGTTGATGCCGGAGTCGATGCAGGCACTGACCACGTCGGAGCGGTTCTTAGCAACGTCATCCGGCACTTCCTCGTTGGCGAAGTGGTCCCAATATCGGCCGGCGTTGCGATTCTTCCAGTGGCCGCCCAGACTGACCTCGGAGACCATCAGGTTTGTTTTGCCCATTCGACGGTAGGTCATCTTCGGGTGGAAATTCAGAATCTTCGATGTGTGGACAAACTTGCCTGCAGCCTGTCCTTCACCCGCCAGCGCACCGGCGATTGTCCCCGCAGCCACAAGAGAAGTATTACGCATGAAATCTCTTCGTGAAAACTTATCGTTTTTCATAGATTCTCCTTTCTAATTCGAGCTGGTTTTGGCGTTATTCGTTAAACTGAATCGAAGTTTTGCCAGAAACCACCTCTGAGGTTAAATAACCATAATTCAGTGCCTTATATGATTACACAATCGCATGGAAATGTCAACCTTATTTTCATCGTTTTTTGGATGACATTTTTGTGTAACAAAAATTAGATAATACGGACCAGACAAATAATATGTGTTTCATCAAACAAAACCATGACCGTAAGGCGATGGTAATTGTCCTTCTGAATTCAAAGAGTGTGTAACCATATCCGACGCTGCATCGACACATCCACATCACATCAGAGGGATACTCTGTGCAACTTACCCTCTATCTACTCACCTAAACATTACCCATGGATCTTCCGCTAGGGTATCTATATCTGATTTCTCAAGAACTCGGTTCCATATTGTCACGGTATCGAAACGAGACTCGTGCCAAATACCATTTTTCTTGAAATTGAGTCCAACTTCCTGGCCTTGGGGAGCCCAGCGAACAGCATCAGCGCTAAGTTTTCCCTCAATATCTATACCAAACAGGCATGCCGGGCCCAGATAATCAAAGCCTTTACTCATAGATACTGAGCCTTGGAGTTCCCCGTTTATCCACAGAGATATATTCCGGTCTTTCCAGACCCCAAGTATTACCAAGCGATGTCCGGGCGGATAGCTGTTTGATCTAACTTCTGTTTTATGGCTTGCGCCATCATATACCCGAAGACCGATGGAAGCATTTTCATTCAAGATCACGCTAAGACGGTTCATGTTTACATCACCCACAAGATCAAGCAGCATCATATGCGGAGATTGTGTGCCCAGTAACCACACGACCATCGCAGTACCCTCGCGAGCATTAATCTCCTGCCCCATCATTATTTTCACACCAGAGCCAACCACCCCTGTAGTCAGTATGTCCAGTACTCTCGCTGAAATTGATAGTTGGCCCTCGCGCAAGCTCGGTGAATCCTTCTTGGAGAGTTGCTCAATCAGGTAGTCAAGTTTCGAGTTCATGTCTGGAAGTAACTCCGTATGTTCAACGATTTCTCTCAACCTGTTTTTCTGGTCTTCCACTAAAAATATTACGGTTTCGATACAGTCTCTAACCAACTTCCCCTGTTTGTCCTCTCGCCCTAATACATCAAGCAGATTGCGATGTCCATTAACGAGGCCCTGTTTGTCGTGTTTCTAACCATTCCAAGTAATCATCAACACTGGCAGATTCCTCGATACTTTTTCTCTCCCCAACAAAATTTGCCACGTTCAATACAAGATTAACAAATATTCCGGTTGACCCAGAGTCCAAGAAATTAGCTATTTGGATGAAGTCACCGCCAACTTCCGTTGTTTGAGTTATTACTGTTTTTTCGCCTTTAACATAGTTACCTTCAACCTTGACTTTATCTCCTTCAACATAATCGCCATTGACATCAAGTTTATCGCCAGTGACTATGTCTTCGCCGATTGTTTGCAAAGAGGGTCGACAGAGGCCAAAGAAACCAGAGATGATTGTTGCCAGGATAATGGCTACCGCGCCTATCCAAGCAGCCTTGATTGTTACGGATCGTGTCATGGTTAAATCCCGAAAAGCATAATGATGCGGCTCACCGGTCCTACTTCGCCATTGGCTTCGTAGATGCTTGTGGTGTGAGGTGTGAGGTACACACCCTACGATATTATCGTTTTATCAATTCCTGCTTATGCCGGTGATATTATGGTCAGGATTGTGGGGAAAAGCAAGGAAAAATCCAGCAGCAACCACGCCCAAATGAGTTTGAGCGTGCCACCCAATTATATATTGATTATTTGAGTTGAGATTCTTCGCTTCACTCAGAATGACAATCATTAAACAGATTTCTCGACCCTTCGCATGCGCT
>JADFJC010000205.1 GCA_022566315.1 Planctomycetota bacterium | reverse complement strand
AATTTCTGATTTCCTAATCTTTAACTCTGGTTCAACTGCAAAAAAATTGGTTGTTTAAAACATGATTATAAAAGGATTTATCGCTTTTTGGGCACCAGCATAATCTCATAAGTGAGCGGCACCATTGAAGATACCGCCCGGAGTTTATCCCTGCAAAAGCAGGGGCTGTATGCCACCATCAGGACGCTCGGGTCGCTTCGGCGCGTTGCCCTACCCTTCCTGATGACGGTGGTATTATACCAATTCATGCTGTTGCCTTAAAGCGTTAAATCCAAAAGATTTGAGGGTTTATTTCTTATCAGCCCACCAACTTTTTTGCAGTTGAACCTTAAATCTTAATTGTCAATCGCCAGTCGGAAACCGGCAATCTATACACACTCCGCCGCTTTTCCGGCGCAACCCAAAACGTGCAGCTTATGTTTGACCATCTCTCTAATAGCTTCTCTGCCCGGTCCCAGGTACTTACGCGGGTCAAATTCACTCGGTTTTTCAGAGAAAACCTGCCTGATTTTAGCGGTCAGTGCCAATCGCAAATCCGTATCGATATTGACCTTGCATATCCCCATCTTCGCCGCCTTGCTGACAGCATCTTCAGGCACACCCATCGCGTTTGGCATATCACCGCCGTACTTATTAATAAGGTCAACGAACTCCTTTAGCACGCTGCTCGAACCGTGCATAACCAGCGGAAAGCCGGGCAGTCTGTCCGCTATCTCTTGTATTATGTCGAAAGCCAGTTTGGGTTCCTTTTTAAACTTGTAGGCACCGTGGCTGGTACCTATAGCCACCGCTAAGGAATCAACCCCTGATTTCTCGACAAATTCTTCAACCTGATTCGGGTCGGCCAAGTGTTTGCTTATGTCACCGTCGGACACACCAACAACATCTTCCTCGATACCGCCCAACTGACCCAATTCGGCTTCGACCACTACATCTCTGGCGTGTGCATATTCAACTACCTTCCGGGTAACCGCAATGTTCTCTTCAAACGGCTGTTTCGAAGCATCTATCATCACTGAAGTAAAACCATCATCGACAAATTGCTTGCAGGTCTCAAAATTATCTCCGTGGTCCAGGTTTATCGCGATAGGAATGTCCGGATTTTCCTCGACTACCACATTAATAATCGCCTTTAGATAGCTAATGCTTGCATATTCGCGAGCGCCCCTGGAAACCTGCAGGATAAGCGGGGCCTTTTCTTCAGCCACGGCGCTAATAATACCCTGCGTTATTTCCATATTATTCACATTGAACGCACCAACTGCATAGCCGTTCTTATAAGCCATCTCGAACATCTTTTTGGTATTAACCAACGCCATAACTTTCTCCTTAAATCTTTCAAAATTACCTTAAGCTAAAAATAGTTTAGCCAAACGTTTTATACAATCACTAATAAGCAATATCGGAAATATATCTGGGCCGAATCAATAATTAGTACCCTGTCGAACCGGTCAATCCCATATATCTTTTCGGCCCAATCCCCAAATCCGGGACTCCCTGAGGCCATATACTAAATACTATGGATTGTCTGTCTAACGACGCATCCGCACTGTATGTAAAACCATAATATATCCTGTGATACCTCCTTAGAAGCGTTATATCACTTCGTATCGTCTTACCGTAGTCAAAATCGAGCTGCCCGGAATAAATGAGAGTATATCGCGGGTCAAGCACGTACGTAGCCGCAAAAGTAAACGCATTCGAGCCTTTTTCACCAAAGCCGTTATCAATCCGTCTCAAATATCTGCTGCCTATATAATAACTCAAATCAGGCCAGCGAAGGTGCGAAAAACCAACATTTAATTGCTGCACCACTCCGCTTTGCATATCAAAATTCATATCAGACAACACCGCGGTCGTATCGCTCAGCCGCCACATATAGTCGGCGCCGAAATAATTTCGCCTCGGCCCAAATACATTACTGCTGCGCCTATTCAGCAGCGGAATAAACGGCTTGTTCCAGATGAACCTGTCCGCCCCTGCCGATGCGTCATCCGAATCATTCACCCACGTAACGTTCATATCCAGCCGCATCCAGTCAACGGTTCGCTGCTTATCGCCAGAAATGCCCCTCTTGGTTTGCAGCCGTTGTGATATACCTACGCTCAATGTATCGCGTTGTTCGATGACCGAGTCGTTCTGGGTGTAAGATACAGCCGTTAAATACGGCCTTATCAAATGCCGAAGTTGGTTCAAGTCCCAGATTTCCGATTTGACATCAGGAAAAACCTTCCAGTACGGTTGCGATGATACACGAACACCGGCTTCACCAAACCAAACACCATCTTCCCTTTCCCCCGTTCCGCCATCAAGCTCCCTGAAAAAACCCGGCCCGTCTTCATACGCCACCGTCCCGGCCACAAAAGGTACAACGTTGGCCTTGCCAAACGTCATCGGCATGTCAATCTCGTTTCTCGTTGACATAAACGTAAAAAACGGCTCTGAATCCGCACTCTTCGAAGCGTAACGCTGACGGAATCGACTGACCTGGCTGTCGCTGTAGAATGTCAGCTTATCGTCGAAAAACGACTGACCGGTCCAATGGAATTCAGCACTGGGCAATTCTTCCAGTTTATCGAGAAAATCGTTGATTCGAACCTTGCCCAAAAAGGAAAGGCCCCAGTTGTCCTCAATCCGCTTCATGTGAACGATTGTCTCCTGCGCCTTGCCGACATTAAACTCACTGCGATAAAAACTCTCAAGGAAATACTTATCAGATATATAACTAAGCTCCGTGGTAAGCTGCCAGTTGTAGGGTAGAAACTGCCTGTGCTGGAAGCCGAATCGGCCGCGAAGGTCACGTTCCGGCTCGAGATGTTTTCGAGTGCTGTGTCTGCCAAGCCGGTCCTCGCCCCTGTCGTCAATTATATAGCCGAAAATCTTGCCGAAATAATCCTCTTTAGCATAATCAACCTCTATTCCACTGCCGATACCGCGCTTACTGTAATAATCTAATGCAAGAGTGCTCTCTGTCCCCTCCGGCTCTTTCAGCCCTAACAGCCGGGCCAGGTACCATCGCGTCTCAACCAGCGTTCCCCACGTACTGTCATGCCCGACGTGTACACTTTTGAGCGGAGTATCGGACCTTTGCAGATTACTACGTATAAAAGGCCAATAGAAAATCGTCTTATCGTACATCTTCAAACGCACGTCGCGCATCTGGGCATCGTAACTGCCCTTAGTAACCCCGCCCTGCTGTTCGTCAAGACTCGTCGTATCGGTGATAAGCACACTCGAAGCATTAAATGAAATCTGGGGCAGGTAAAATTCACTGGTTGTCAAGGTGATATTTTCAGCCGTAAACTTATTTTCCGCCAACTGTCTTAACTTCGCCGCCCTGACATAAATCGGAATCCCTTCGGACACATCGAAACTCCTCATCACCGCATTTACCGCAAGCGACTTTTTCCCCTCGAATTCATAATATATCTCATCAGCCCGAATCGTTCGCAGCCCTTTAGTCATCAAAACGTCGCCGGACAAATAAATTGCCTCTATCGCCCCGCCGCCAAAAATACCTTCATCACCTGTTCGCTTCTCACCGCTGCCGGGCTCCTGCACGGAACCAAATAAAACCGCGTTGTCAGCCTGCAATTCCAGCAGACCGCCTTTTTCATCCTGTTTTTGCCACAGATAGAACCGGTCTGTTATCGTCCCAATTTTTGCCTTGCCGTCCCACTCGACCTTCGGAGCAGCCTCATTCACACCTGATAGGTGAATCGGATATCTAAATTGCGGCTTTTTCTCCTCCGGCTCAGCGCCAACTTTAGCCGGTTCTTCCTTCTCTGCCGGCAGCTCAACCTTTCGCGGCTCGGCCTCAACACTCGTCGGCCTAATACCAACCGTCCGCAGTCCTGCAAAGGCCTCTGCATAAAGCGCTAATCCACGCGGGTCGGCTGTATTTCTTTTGTCCGCCGTTACAAAGACCTCCCCGCTGACACCGAACCAAACCACCATCACCCGGCCCTGCTCAATCACAGTCCCCGTCAGGCTGGTCATCCTGGCGCCTTTGGCTTTCTTAACCGATAAACCACCCTGCAAATATACCATTGCCTTATAACCAATACGAGACCTGTCATCTATAGCGTTTAGCGTATAGCGTTTAGCGTTTAGTTCCTTTTTTCTATCCGCTGTACGCTCTCCTGGGGAGTCCTTACGGACTACGCTATCCGCTATCCGCTGTGCGCTTTCCACGACCACCGCAGAGCGGGGTATCAGCCACACCACGGCATTATCGCTGGAAAACTGATTGGCCCCTATCGACATCGAAAACCCATCACGGAAAACCAGAATATGTTCTCCCGTGCTCAATTGATGGCTTATAACCGCTCTCGCTGCCATGTGCAAATCCTGACCGACAAAGGCGCTGGCCTTTGGAACAGGCCCGCCCCCATTATCTATAGCCGACCAGGCCGGCCCCGACGGCAAAACTAAAAAAACTAAAATAAACAGCGTTCTATTTCGCATACCGACTCTCATATCCCGCGTAGGGTGGGGCTTGCCCCACCAACTTCGCCTCGGTGGGCTAAAGCCCACTCTACGTCTGCCACAACAGAAGACCAGATTCTTGTAGGGTGGGGCTTGCCCCACCAACTTCGCCTCGCATTCAGCTCACCACTGAAACTTTTCGCAGATTATAGACGGTTATCCTGACAAAGCCAGCAAAAATCGCTCTCAATAATACCGACAACTTGATAGTATAGGAATTTGTATTAGACACTGATTAACACTGATGAACACCGATTAAAGAAATAGAACTGAAAAATCTGTGTACCTGTGGCAGAGCTAAATCTGTGTGAATCCGTGTCTGAACTGTGTAAA